>NZ_CP049109.1:360000-720000 GCF_011057975.1 Sphingosinithalassobacter tenebrarum
GCGCCATCGCCACCCCGGCGCGCAGGCGTTCCTCGATGCCGCCGCCGCGCTCGGCGTCCCGGTCAATCCCGACTTCAACGGCGCCGAACAGGATGGAGTCGGCTGGTTTCAGGTGACGCAGCGTCGGGGCGCCCGCTGGAGCGCGGCGCGCGCCTATCTCGATCCGTCGCGCGACACGTTGGAGGTCCTGACCGAGGCCGTCGTCGAGCGCATCCTGTTCGAGGAGGGGCGAGTCTGGGGCGTTGCCTATCGCCGCGATGGCGAACGCCATGTGTTGCGCGCGCGGCATGTGGTGCTGGCGGCTGGCGCGTTTCAGACGCCGCAGCTGCTGATGCTGTCTGGGATCGGGCCGGGCGCGCGGCTCGGCGATATGGGGCTTGCGGTGCAGGTCGACCGAAATGATGTCGGCGCGAATCTTCAGGATCATGTCGACTATGTCGCTTCCTTCGCGGTGCGCGGGCACGGCTTTCTCGGCCGGTCGCTGCGGGGAAAGCTGCGCTTCGGCGCGGCGATGCTGCGCTGGCTGGCGACGCGGCGCGGGCTGATGACGAGCCCGCTTGCCGAAGCCGGGGCGTTTCTGCGGACCGATCCGCGCGCGGCGGCGCCCGACGTCCAGCTCCATTTCCTGCCCGCGATCGTCGAGGATCACGGCCGCGCCCGTGTGAAGGCGCATGGCTATAGCTGTCACGCGGCGGTGCTGCGGCCGTTCAGCCGGGGGACGGTGACGCTGGCCTCGCTCGACGTGCGCGATGCCCCGCGCATCGATCCCGCCTTCCTTGCCGATCCGCGCGACCTGCGGCTGCTCAAGCGAGGGGTGCGGACGATGTACCACATCCTGCGCGCCGACCCGCTGGCGCGTTTCGGCGGGCGCGATCGCCATCCGATCGACATGGGGGATGAAGCGGCGTTCGAAGCGGCGCTGCGCGCGCGGGCGGACACCATCTATCACCCGGTGGGCACCGCGCGCATGGGGAGCGATGGGGATGCGGTGTGCGACCCGCGACTGCGCGTGCGCGGTGTCGATGGGCTCTGGCTCGCCGATGCCTCGGTGATGCCGCGCATAGTCGGCGGCAACACCAATGCGCCGACGATCATGATCGGCGAACGCTGCGCCGATTTCCTGGCTGCCGATTTGCGTGAAGGCTGAAAGCTCGCCCGCGGAAGCTCGCGCCGCTACCCGTCATGGCGTGACACAAAAAATGGGCCGGTGGCGAACCACCGACCCAGTTATTCCGCAGGAGGAACTATCCTCGTGTGTCGGATCAGTGTCCAATCACACGAATTCGGGATAGGCCTCGACGCCGACTTCGGCCTTGTCGAGCCCCATCATTTCTTCTTCTTCGGTCGGACGCAGACCGATGGTGAACTTCAGGATCGCCCAGATGATGCCCGCGGCGACCATCACGAAGATGCCCGTGGCGATCACGCCGGTGAGCTGCGCGATGAACGGCACTTCGGTGTTGGTCAGACAGACCGCCAGCGTGCCCCAGATACCGCAGAAGAGGTGGACCGGGATCGCGCCGACGACGTCGTCGATCTTGAGCTTGTCGAGCAGCGGCACGGTGAAGACGACGATCACGCCGCCGATCGCGCCGATGGCCAGCGCCCACGGAACGCTCGGCGTGAGCGGCTCGGCGGTGATCGACACCAGGCCGGCGAGCGCGCCGTTGAGCACCATGGTGACGTCGACCTTGCCGTAGAGCAGCTGAGTCAGGATCACGACCGCGACGACACCGGCACAGGCGGCCATGTTGGTGTTGACGAAGATGCGCGAAACGTCGCTCACGTCACCCACGGTGCCCATCGCAAGCTGCGAGGCGCCGTTGAACCCGAACCAGCCGAGCCACAGGATGAAGGTACCCAGCGTCGCCAGCGGGATGTTGGTGCCCGGGAAGACGTTGACCTTGCCGTCGGCATAGCGACCAAGACGCGGCCCGAGGATGATCGCACCGATCAGCGCGGCCCAGCCGCCCGTCGAGTGCACCAGGGTCGAACCCGCGAAGTCCGAGAAGTCCATCGCGTCGAGCCAGCCTTCGCCCCATTCCCAGCTCACGACGACCGGATAGATGACGCCGGTGAGGACGACGGTGAAGATCAGGAACGGCCACAGCTTGATGCGTTCGGCCAGCGTGCCCGAGACGATCGAAGCGGTGGTGGCACAGAACACCATCTGGAAGAACCAGTCCGAAGCGACTGAGTAGCTGCCCTGATCGATTCCGGCAGCGACGTCCTGCATCGGGTAGAAGAAGCCTGCGCTTCCGAAATAGCCGGTCGCGGCATCCTCGAAACCCGGATAGGCGATCTGATACCCGATGATCCAGAACATGATGCCCGCAATAGAATAGAGCACGATGTTCTTGAGGCACTGCATCGAGACGTTCTTGGAGCGGACAAGACCGGCTTCGAGCATCGCGAAACCGGCGGCCATCCACATGACCAGGAAGCCGCCGATCAGAAACAGCAGTGTGTCGAAGATAAAGGCAGTGTCGGCGCCAGCCGCCGGCGCTGCCATTGCGGGTGTTGCGGCGACCAGCCCAACGCTGGCCGTTGCAGCCAGTTTCAAAGCATTTTTCATGGAACCCCCCTTCACAATCAGAGCGCCGTTTCGTCCGTCTCGCCCGTGCGGATGCGAACCGCCTGGCCGATGTCGAGGACGAAGATCTTGCCGTCACCGATTGCACCGGTGTTGGCGGCGGACTTGATGGCTTCCACGGCTCCGCTGACGAGATCCGCCGGACAGGCGATCTCGAGCTTGATCTTGGGAACCATGTTGGTGCTGTATTCCGCACCGCGATAGATTTCGGTCTGGCCCTTCTGACGGCCGAACCCCTTGACCTCCGTAACGGTCATTCCGGTAACGCCGGCACTTGTCAGCGCCTCACGAACATCATCCAGCTTGAACGGCTTGATGATGGCGATGATCAATTTCATTCCATCCCCCTAGCATTGCTTTCTGCCGGGGATTGCTCAGCAAAGGCCGTGCCAGAGACGAAAAGGCGCGTTTCTGCGCTGCAGCGCGCAATGAAATGTTACGGATGCGTTAAAATTTGTGCAGTTGCGAATGCATGCTCAAAAATCGGGCAGGTTTTCGATGATCGCGCGCGCCTCGGCGACATCCTCCGCATCGACCATCACGCGCACGGGAATCAGGAAGGCGCTGCCGTCGGCGATGCTGGCTTCGGCATCGAAAGCGACGGCGGGAATGCCTTCGGATTCGAGCCGCCCCACCAGGATATGCGCCTCGAAGCGATTGAAGCGCCCGATTTCGGCGAGCGCCATCAGCCGCCGGTCCGCGACCGGAAGTCGGGCGAGCGGACAGACGGCGCCCCGTGTCCGGCCATCAGCGGAAGCCGCGCGCTACTCTCGACCGCCGAAGTCACGTTGCGGTGCCGCCCACAGTCAGTCCCGAAACGAGCAATGTGGGCTGACCGACGCCCGCGGGAACGCCCTGCCCGCCCTTGCCGCACATGCCGACGCCTTCGTCGAGCGCGAAATCGTTGCCGATGCCGGTCACCTTGGTCAGCACGCTCGGTCCGTCGCCGATCAGCGTCGCGCCCTTGATCGGTGCGCCGAGCTTGCCGTCCTCGATCTTGTAGGCCTCGGTGCAGGAGAAGACGAACTTGCCCGAGACGATGTCGACCTGCCCGCCGCCGAACGACTTGCAGTAGATTCCCTTCTTCACGCGGCTGCGCAGTTCCTCGGGATCGTCATTGCCCGCGCGCATGAAGGTGTTGGTCATGCGCGGCATCGGCGAATGTTCGAAGCTTTCGCGACGGCCGTTGCCGGTCGGCTCGACGCCCATCAGCCGCGCGTTCATGCGATCCTGGATATAGCCTTTCAGGATGCCGTCCTCGATCAGGACGTTTTCCTGCGTCGGCGTGCCTTCGTCGTCGATGCTCAGCGATCCGCGCCGGTCGCCGATCGATCCGTCATCGACCACCGTGACTCCCGGCGCGGCGACACGCTCGCCGATCCGGCCGGAAAAGGCGCTTGTCCCCTTGCGGTTGAAATCGCCTTCCAGCCCGTGCCCGACCGCTTCGTGGAGCAGCACGCCGCACCAGCCGGGGCCGAGCAGCACGGGCATTTCGCCTGCCGGTGCGTCGACCGCTTCGAGATTGGTCAGCGCCTGCGCCAATGCCTCGTCGATTGCGCGGTTCCAGGTTTCCGGTTCGAACAGGCGCCCGTACAGCGTGCGTCCGCCGGTGCCGAAGCTGCCGGTCTCGCGCCGACCGTTCGATTCGGCGACGATCGACACGTTGAGCCGCACCAGCGGCCGTACGTCGGTGGCGACGAATCCATCGGGACGGATGATCTCGACCACGCTCCACTGGCCGGTCAGGCTCACCGATACCTGGCTCACGCGCGGATCGCGGGCGCGTGCGGCGGCGTCGATCGTCTGGCAGAGGTTGACCTTGTCGGCGAAGGGGACGAGGTCGAGCGGATCGGCGTCGGTATAGAGATGCCGGTTGTTCTGTCGCGGCGGCGGCGCCTTGGCTCCGCTGGCCGTATCGATCAGTGCCATCGTTTCGGCGGCCCGACGGATCGCCGGTGCGCTCAGCTCATTGGCGTGCGCGAAGGCCGAGGTCTCGCCCGAAACCGCGCGCAGCCCGAATCCCGATTGCGTGTCGTAGCTTGCGGTCTTCAGCCGGCCATCGTCGAAGCCGAATGCCTCCGACCGGCGATATTGCAGGTAGAGCTCGCCATCCTCGGCGCCCGAAAGCGCATCGGCGGTCAGGCGCAATGCCTCATCGGGCTCGAGGCTGTCGCGATAGAGAAACGAACGGGGATCGGAGGGAATATTCATCCCGCCGATATAGGGTCACGGGGCGCTGGCGCCAGACGCGATATCGGGAAGCTTGCTGTGATCCGCGCCATCGGCCGGGCCGCCGACCAGCACGAACCGCCGGTCGCAATAGCCGCAATCGACATAGCCATGCTCGTCGATCTCGAGGAAGACGCGCGGATGGCCGAGCGCGGCGGCGATGCCGTCCTGCGCGCCGTCGCAGGAGACGCGGCGGGTTTCGACTCGAGTGATCTGGGGCGGTGCGATCATGATGGTCTTTCCGCTAGCAAAGCCGGCGGCATCCGGCAACGCCGCTCGCGCGGCTATTCCTGTCCCGCCTGCACCAGTACCTGGCCCAGCGCCATCAGTTCGCGCGCGCAGCCGCCGACAATGTCCATATATTCGCTTTGCGGCACGGTCTCGAACGCCGATTTCAGGATCGTGATCGTTCCATCCTGCCCGTTCCGCCCGATCAGCTTGCCGGTGAAATACATGGCGGTCGCCTTGAAATTGCCCTGCTGTTCCTCGGGAACCTGATCGACCACGCTCATCAGCGCGACGACGCAGCGCGCGTCGCTTTCGTTTTCGGCGGAGGTGGTCGCCATGTCCTGAACCGGCGCGGCGCAAACCGGCGCGGCGAGCGAAAGCGCCAGCGCGGCGGCAACGGAACGAGCGGCGAAGCGGACCATGAACTACCCCCGGAAGAACGTCTCCCTCCTTGTGGCGGCTCGCGCGGCAATTGGCAATCACTGCAACGCTTGCCAAAGCGGCGCGGGAGGGCCAATTGCGCGGACATGAGCGATGCGGCGATCTCGATCCGAAATCTGGGCAAGGTCTATGAAGGCGGCAAGCGCGCGCTGGAGAATGTCTCCTTCGATGTGCCGCGCGGGCAGATATTCGGGCTGCTCGGCCCCAATGGCGCCGGTAAGTCGACGCTGATCAACATCCTGGCGGGACTCGTCAACAAGACCAGCGGCGCGGCGTCGATCTGGGGCTTCGACATCGATCGCAATCCGCGCAACGCCAAGGTGTCGATCGGAATCGTCAATCAGGAAATCCTGTTCGATCCCTTTTTCACGCCGTCCGAAACGCTCGAGATCCAGGCCGGACTCTACGGCGTTCCAAAGGGCAAGCGGCGGACGATGGAGCTGCTTCGCGCGGTGCGGCTGGAGGACAAGGCGCAGGCCTATGCCCGCACTTTGTCGGGCGGCATGAAGCGGCGGCTGATGGTCGCCAAGGCGATGGTCCATTCGCCGCCCGTGCTCATCCTCGACGAACCCACCGCGGGCGTCGATATCGAGCTGCGCCAGCAGCTCTGGGCCTATGTCCGCGAACTGCATGCCGGTGGCGTGACGGTGGTGCTGACGACCCATTATCTCGAAGAAGCCGAGGAACTGTGCGATCGCATTGCGATCATCAATCAGGGCAAGCTGATCGCCAACGAGCCGACGCGCGACCTGGTCGGCATGGCGCAGGAAAAGCTGATCGAAATCACCGTCGACCGCGACATTCCCGCCCCGCCCGAAAATCGCTGTTTCCAGAAGATCGAAGTCAAGGGCGAGCGCGTGCTCGACATCACCTATCGCAAGGATCAGGCGAATGCCGGCGATGTGATCGACGCGATTCAGGCCGAAGGATACGGCATCGTCGATGTTTCGACGCGCGAGGCCGATCTGGAGGACGTGTTCCTCAACCTGACGCGCGCCGCAAACGCCGCCTGAAGGATCAGGCGGCGGGCGGTTCCTCGTCGCGCTTGCGGTGCCAGCGGGCATCCTCGGGTTGGGGCAGGCCGATCGCGTGCATCTCCCATTTGCGGAACTCGATCAGCCAGTGCGGCGCGCCCGACAGCCACATTTCGCGATCGATATCGACCAGTCGCTCGGCATGTCTGTCGAATTCGGCACGCGTGAATTCCAGTATCGGCGCCAATCCGTTGCCGGGCACGACATAGACCGGTGCCTCGGGCGCGATCGCTTCCAATATTACCCGGGCAAAAGCGGCGCGCTCCTCCTCGAACACCGCGTTCGATATCGCGCCGGGCAGAGCGTCCCAGCGCAAGTGAAAGGCGCCTGAAGGCACCATCCCTGCCAGCCAGTCGATCCGCTCGGCATCGTCGCGATAATGAAGGGTGAAGCGCGCCCCGGCCGCGATCAGTCGTCCATCCTCACCCCATAGTGCGCCGCGCTGCCGCTCGCGATCGATGCGCCCCTGCATCGCCACGCGGCGTTCCTGCAATGCGCGGCGGCGTTCCGCGTCCATCCGGCCCCCTGTCTCAGCGATGCAGGAACGCCAGTATCTCCGGCGCCAGATCGGGCCAGTGCGCGAACAGGCTCTCGCCGTGATGCTGGGCGCGGAAACGGTCATTCCATTCCTCGTCGGGCCAGGGCGGGTCGGTGATTTCGGCGTCGGGCAGCAATTCGGCCACCCATTCGCTCGTCCGGCGCGTGTGGCTCAAATCGCTCCTGCCGCTGCGATAGATAAGCGCAGGCATCGTCAGTTTCGCGAAATCCTCCGGCGTCATGCCGGGGACGGGCGACGTTTCCGAATAGGCATAGCCCGCCGCCCAGCGCTGCATCGTCGCGATGAAATCATCCTTGTCCTGCGCCAGGATGATGTCGCGATTGGCCGGATTGCGTTCGATCTGCGCCTTCCACATCGGCAGATCGGCGACGGCTTCCATGCCGCCCAGAGTCGCGGCCATCGCGGCGTCGGCGCAATAATAGTTGGCGAGCTGCGCCAGCGAGATCGCGCCGCCCGAAATCCACCAGAGCGCGAGATGGGATACCCGCTCTGGCGCCATGCTCGCCGCGATCAGCGACACGCGCGATCCGGCCGATCCTGCCGCCAGCGCCACCGGCCCCAGATCGAGTGCCGCGACCAGCCCGACCAGCGCCCTTGCCTGAATCGCGGATTCGCCCGGCCCGTCGAAACAAATGTCCGAAGCCCCGCAATTGGGCCGATCCCACAGCAGCACCTGCCGCCCGCCGGCGGCCAGCGCCTCCGCCAGCTCGGGCACTCCGCCCATGTCGCGCGGGAAACGCCCGCCCGGCGTCACGACGACCGCCGGTGCGCCGGGCTCGCCGATCAATTCATAGTCGATACCGATACCGTCGACCTGCATCCGTGCCATTCGCGCCTCTCCCCATTTTTTGCGCAGGGATGCCGCGCCGCCCGCGATATCGCAAGATCGCGAACGTGCCGACGGGATGGTGCAGCGGCTCGCCCGCTATTGCCGCGCGCGCCTCGCGTCGCCATGACAGCGCGATGACACAGACGAGCGACGTCCTCATCATCGGTTCGGGCGCGGCCGGGCTCACCGCCGCGCTCAATCTGGCGCAGCATTACAAGGTGACGGTGCTTGCCAAGGGCAAGCTCAACGAAGGCTCGACTGCCTGGGCGCAGGGCGGGATCGCCGCGGTGCTCGAAGCGGGCGATACTTTCGAAAGCCATATCGAGGACACGATGATCGCCGGCGCGGGGCTCAACAACCGCGAAACGGTCGAGATGGTCGTCGAAAACGCCCCCGCCGCGATCGAGCGGCTGATGAAGCTCGGCGTGCCGTTCAATACCGAAGGCAACGAACTGCATCTGACGCGCGAGGGCGGGCACAGCCATCGCCGCATCGTCCATGTTGACGACGCTACCGGCTGGGCGGTGCAGGAGGCGCTGCTTCGCGCCGCGCATGCCAATCCCAACATCGCGCTCGTCCCCGATCAGGTGGTGATCGATCTCGCCACCAGCCGGCATGAGGAACGCTATTCGGGCGCGGGCAATGTCTGGGGCGTCTATGCCTGGGACAAGGCCGAGGGCCGCGTCCGCCTGTTCACTGCGCGCGCCACCGTGCTGGCGACGGGCGGGGCAGGCCGGACCTATCTGTTCAGTACCGCGCCGCGCGGCGCGACCGGCGACGGCATCGCGATGGCGTGGCGCGCGGGCTGCCGCATCTCGAACATGGAGATGATGCAGTTCCACCCGACCTGCCTCTATAATCTCGAGGTCAAGAATTTCCTGATCACCGAGGCGGTTCGCGGCGAGGGCGGGCATCTTTTGCTCCCCCCCGATGCGGAGGAAGAGGCCGGGCACCGCTTCATGCCCGATTTCGACCCGCGCGCCGAACTCGCCCCGCGCGACATCGTCGCGCGCGCGATCGACCATGAGATCAAGCGGCTCGGGCTCGACTATGTCCATCTCGACATCGCCCATAAGGGCCCGGAATTCGTGAAGCACCACTTCCCGACCATCCACGCCCGGCTGCTCGATCTCGACATCGACATGACGAAGGAGCCGATCCCCGTCGTCCCGGCGCAGCATTATACCTGCGGCGGCGTGGTGGTGGATCGGCACGGGCGCACCGACCTGCCCAATCTCTATGCCGCAGGCGAAGTGACGCAATCGGGGCTGCACGGCGCCAATCGTCTGGCGAGCAACAGCCTGCTCGAATGTTTCGTCTTCGGCGAAGCGGCGGCGAACCATATCCATGCGCATTGGGGCGACTTCACCCCGCCGCCCGCGATCCGCCCCTGGGACGAAAGCCGCGTGACCGATTCGGACGAGGAAGTCGTCATCAAGCAGAACTGGACCGAGATCCGGCGTTTCATGTGGAATTATGTCGGCATCGTGCGCACCACCAAGCGCCTCGAACGCGCCGCCCACCGCATCAAGATGCTCGGCGACGAAATCGCCGACTATTACGGCCATTTCCGCGTGACGCCCGACCTGATCGAACTGCGCAACCTGCATCAGGCGGCGGACCTGATCGTGAAGAGTGCGCTGCATCGGCATGAGAGCCGCGGGCTGCACTATACGCTCGATTATCCCGATACGCTGGATGTGGCGGTGGATACGGTGCTGGTGCCGTAGCACCATCCCATCCGTTCGGTTCGAGCAGCTTCGAGCTTGTCGAGAAGCGACCGTCGAGAACCGCTTCTCGACTTCGGGTCTCGACTGCGCTCGACCCTTCGCTCGAAGCAAACGGAGCAGTCAGACCGACTCCTCTGATACGCTCCGGGTGCGTTGGGTTAGTGACGCGTTTCGTCTTCGGGAAAGCGAACAGCCTGCTCGTCGGAATGCCCCAGTCCAGCGGTACCGCTTCCCAGATCGTAAAGAAAAAGAGTGACCGGGCAGCGCTGCGAATTCGCCCAAGCAATTGCATCGCTCACGGACAGGCCTTCGCGTTCGTCATAGTCTATCGTCATTGTCGGTTCGCTTTCCGGGGCCTGATCAGAATCGGGCACGCTATTGTCGTGCTCAACTGCTTCGATGATCGCGTTCACGCGCTTCCATCGGTACCTTCGCGTCCTTCGATCGACGATATTCCAGATCATCCCCTCACCCCTCCGCCGATTTCCCCAGCACCAGCACCGCCACCGCCAGCAGCGTCACCGCGCCGAAAAGCGCCACGCGCCACCAGCGGGTCGGCCTGGCGTCGATGATCTCCACCGCGCACGCCGTTACCGACTGGATGCCGTAATAGAGCACGAATGCCTTCGACGCCCACACGATCACGCCGAAGATGCTGGTCGACCAGACGATCGCGATCGATGCGCCCGCGCAGATCACATAGGCGAGCGACACCGGCACGCGCTTCACCGCGCCGTGGAGCAGCCCGCTCGCGCCGTTCATGTCGGCGACGGCGGCCGATAGCTGGCTCATCAGCGCCGCGCCGATCACGAAGATTGGGATCAGCGTCCCCACCGGGCGCAGCAGGTCGATGATATGCGTCTCGCCACCTTTGGGCGGAAGCTTGCCATCGAGCCACGGCGTCAGCAGCACGATGAAGACGATATAGATGGCGAAAGCGATCAGCTGCGCGTTGCGCATTGTCCGCACGCGTGTCTCGCGATCATAGCTGTCGCCGAGATAGCGCGAGGTTTCGAATCCCTGGACCAGGATGATCAGCCCGAGCAGGATCTGCACGGTCTCGAATCCCTGCACATTCGCGGTCTGCTCGAACGGCAGCGTCCCGGCGATCAGATCGGCGCCGTCGACATAGAATAGCGCGGCGATCACTCCGCCGATCAGCGCCAGCTTGATCCCCACCGCGCCCAGCTCGACATGTTCGAGCCAGCGCAGGCCCCCGAACAGCCCGAGCACGCCCAAAGTCCCGATGATCGCCGTGGTAATGACGCGGCCGATATTCGGGTCGACGATCCCCAGCCCCTTGAGCGCGAAGGAGGAAAGCAGGTCGAGATAATAAGCGACCGACACGAAATAGGCGAAGGCGAGCGCGAGGCTGGCGGCCCAGTCGAGCCAGTCGATCAGATTCGATTGGTCATCGGCCAGCATCGGTTCGGCGCGACGGATATTCTCGCGGATCGCCATGCCGAAAATCCACGAAACGAGGCACAGCCCCGCCATCCCCGCGAACGCCCAATGCCCCGCGGCATGGCCAAGGATCGGCCCGGCGACGAGGAACCCCGATCCGATGATCGAGGCGAGCGGCGTCACCGTCGCGCGCCACAGGTCGGACTTGAGCAGCCTGGGGTTGAGCGTCACGGCGGCGAGCGCAAGCCCCGCCACCGCCATTACGATATCGGCGATCACGCGGGGCTGTCCTCGCTCTTGGCTACGGTCTTCACGCGCAAATCGAGCTTGTTGATCAGCCAGGGCATGGTCAGCCCCTGCACGAAAATCGAGAAGGCGACCACCGCGAAGGCGACGGTGATGATCGTCTCGCGCTCGACCACGCTGGCGGGAAGCGCCAATGCGAGTGCCAAGGCGAGCGCGCCGCGCAAGCCTCCCCAGAACAGTATATGCTTGTATTTCCACGGCACCCGCAGCGCCGAGCCCGCGAACGATGCCATCACCGGATAGACCGCGACCGCGCGCCCGGCGAGCGCCAGCAATGTCGCCAGCGCCGCCGCTTCGATCACGTCCCAGATATGCATTTCCACTTCGCGCCCGCCGATCAGGATGAAGATCAGCGAATTGGCGAGAAAGGCGACATATTCCCAATGGTTGAGCACGGCGGGCCGTCCGTCGTCCGAAATCGAGCCGAGAAAGCCGTAATTGCCGACGATGAGGCCCGCGGTCAGCGTCGCCAGCACGCCCGAACAATGGAAATGCTCGGCGAGCAGGAAGCTGCCATAGGCGACGAGCATGGTGAGCGTCACTTCGATCAGCCGGTCGCTGGTCCGCCCCGCGATCAGGATTAGCGGCAGCGCGACGATCGCGCCGGCGGCGATCCCGCCGACGATCGTTTCGACCAGCCGGATGCCGACCGCCGCCGCGCCCGCTTCCTCACCGGTGGCGAACATGACGAGAATCGCGAAGGCCACCGCGGCAACGCCGTCGTTGAGCAGGCTTTCCGATTCGACCAGCAAATGCAGCCGGCTTTCGACATGCATTGATTTGAACGCCGCGATCACCGACACCGGGTCGGTCGCCGCGATGAGTACGCCGAAAAAGGCGGCGCCGAGCCAGCTCCACCCCGCCGCCCAGTGCATCCCGACTGCGACCAGCCCGGCCGCCAAAATGACGCCGAGCGTCACCAGCGCGACGAGCAGCGGCAATTCGCGGCGAAACGGCTTCCACGGGATCTGGATCGCGGCCTCGAACACCAGCGGCGGCAGGAATACGAAGAAGATCAGATCGGGCGTCAGCGGCAGCGCTATGCCCAGCGGCAGCAGTGCCAGTATGATTCCGGCGGTGACAAGCCCGACGCTGTAGGGCAGTTTCAGCCGGTGAGTCGCCATCGCCACCAGCGATGCGACGAACAGCAGCAGGCCCAATGTGGTGACGTCGAACGCTTCCATATTCGCCCCTTATTCACTGTTCGTCGCTAAGCCATGCGCTTTCGTCGCAACGAATCAATCGGCGGCCTGTTGCGAAATCAAAAATTGCGCCATTATTTGAATGGGCAAGGGGCAGTATCGCTGTGATCGAGTTGGAAAAATTCTCTGTTGTGCAACGTGCGATGACCGTCGCGGGGCTCGCGCCCGCGATGCTGGTCGGTTGCGCGGTGCATGATTCACCGCGTTCGGCGGCCTATGTGCCGGTGCCGCAGCAGGTCGTTCCCGTTCCCGCCCCGCCGCCGGCACCCACGCCGCCGCCGCCCGAAGCGCCCGCGGGGCTGCTCTCGGTGATTACCGATCTCGAACGCCGGTTCGACGGAGTCGTCGGCATTGCAGTGAACAGCGTCGATGACGGGTGGAAAATCGCCGCCAATGGCGATCGCCGCCTGCCGCAGCAGAGCGTGAGCAAGCTGTGGGTCGCGATGACGGTGCTCGATTATCGCGATCAGGGCCGGCTTTCGCTCGATGATCCCTATACGGTCACCAAGGCCGATCTCACGGTCTTTCATCAGCCGATCGCGACGCTGATCGGCGACGATGGCTATCCGACGACGATTCGCGAGCTGCTGCGCCGCGCGATGACGTCGAGCGACAATACCTGCAACGACATCCTGCTGCGCTATGTCGGCGGTCCCGAAGCGGTCCGCGACTTCATCGCGCGCAAGGGACTGGGCGCAATTCGCTTCGGCCCGGGCGAGCGGCTGCTGCAGGCGGGGACTGCCGGGCTCGAATGGCGCCAGGAATATGCCGAGGGTCGCGCCTTTTATCGCGCCCGCGCGGCGCTGCCGTCGGCGGTACGGCTGGCGGCGTTCGACGGCTATATCGCGGATCCGCCCGACGGCGCCACGGCGAGCGCCATCGCCGGCGCGCTGGCCAAGCTCAAGCGCGGCGAGCTGCTTTCGCCCGATTCGACCGACTGGCTGATATCGACGATGGAAAGCTCGCGCACCGGCCGCAACCGGCTGCGCGGCGCTGTGCCGGCAGGCTGGAGCTTCGGGCACAAGACCGGAACCGGACAGGATTTTTCGGGCCGCACCGCGGGCTATAACGATGTCGGCATCCTTACCGCGCCCGACGGCAAGACCTATACGGTCGCGGTGCTGATCGGCGATACCGCGCGCACCATCCGGCAGCGGCAGGAACTGATGCAGGCGGTGGTCGCATCGGTGGTGGCGAACCACCGATAGGACCGGGCGCTGGCGCGCTGCAATCGCGCGGCCCGCATATTGTCCTGTCGCCTGCCGCTTCATCGCCTGCTAAGCCCGCTCGGCAATGCCACATCTCTATCTTGTCGACGGCTCCGGCTATATCTTTCGCGCCTATCATCGGTTGCCGCCGCTCACCAATGTTCATGGTGAGCCGGTCGGCGCCGTCTATGGCTATACGACGATGCTGTGGAAGCTGACCGAACAGCTCCACAAGGAGGACGGCCCGACGCATATGGCGGTCATCCTCGACAAGTCGAGCCAGACCTTCCGCAACGATCTCTACGACCAGTACAAGGCGAACCGGCCGCCGCCGCCCGAGGATCTGGTGCCCCAGTTCCCGATGATCCGCGATGCGACGCGCGCCTTTTCGTTGCCCTGCATCGAAGAGGAAGGCTGGGAAGCCGACGACCTCATCGCCAGCTATACCAAGGCCGCGATGGCCCAGGGGTGGAGCGTCACCATCGTCAGTTCCGACAAGGATCTGATGCAGCTGATGACCGATCCCTCGGTCGACATGCTCGATACGATGAACAATCGCCGTCTCGGCCCGGAAGACACCCGGGCCAAATTCGGCGTCGGCCCCGAAAAGCTCGGCGAAGTGCTCGCGCTGATGGGCGACAGCGTCGACAATGTCCCCGGCGTGCCCGGCATCGGCCCCAAGCGCGCGAGCGACCTGATCAACGAATATGGGACGGTCGAGGCCGTGCTCGCCGCCGCGCCGGACATGAAGAAGTCCAAGATGCGCGACAATCTGATCGAGCATGCCGAAATGGCCCGCCTTTCGCGCCAGCTGGTCGAACTGGCGAGCGACGTGCCGCTGCCCGACCCGCTCGAAGAATTCGAGCTGCAGGGCATTCCCGAGCCGCCGCTGCGCGCGTTCCTCGAACATCATGGCTTCAAGTCGCTGCTCGGCCGCCTTTCCGCCGTTGCCGACGCCCCTGTGGCGGAGGACGCGCCCGACGCGCCGGTACAGGCGGAAGATCCGCCTTGCGATCACGACGCCTACGAAACCGTCACCGATGAAACCGCGCTCGAACGCTGGATCATCGCGGCGCGGCACCAGGGCTGGGTCGCGGTCGACACCGAAACCAGCGCGCTCGATGCGATGCAGGCCGATCTGGTCGGCATCAGCATGGCGCTCCACCCCAATCTCGCCTGCTATATTCCGGTCGCCCACGGCGGCAGCGACATGTTCGCGGAAAAGCCGCAACAGCTCGATCGCGACTATGTCGTCAGGACATTGAAGCCGCTGCTCGAGGACCCGGCGGTGCTCAAGATCGGGCACAATCTCAAATATGATCTCACCGTGCTGTCGCGCTACGGCATCGATGTCGCGCCCTATGACGACACGATCGTGATGAGCTTCGATCTCGATGCCGGCAAGCACGGCCACGGCATGGACGAGCTGGCCGCGACGCATCTCTCGCACAGCTGCATCGCGTTCAAGGACGTGGTCGGGACGGGCAAGAAGGCGCTCGGCTTCCACGAAGTCGATCTCAAGGCCGCCACCCGCTATGCCGCCGAGGACGCCGATGTGACGTTGCGCCTGTGGCGCAGGTTCAAGCCGCGCCTGCAGTATGAAGAGGCGACGCGCGTGTACGAGATGGTCGATCGTCCGCTCGTCGCGGTCATCGCGCGCATGGAGCGCGAAGGCGTCAAGGTCGATGCCGAGGCGCTGTCGCGCCTGTCGGGCGATTTCGCGCAGCGCATGGCGGGCTATGAGGCCGAGATCCATGAGCTGGCAGGAAGCAAGTTCACCATCGGCAGCCCCAAGCAACTGGGCGACGTGCTGTTCGAGCAGATGGGCATCAAGGGCGGGCGCAAGGGCAAGTCGGGCGTCTATTCGACCGACGTCAACGAGCTTGAGCGCATCGCCGCCGACAAGGATCAGCCCAAGGGCGCCGAAATCGCGCGGCTGGTGCTCGACTGGCGCCAGCTCTCCAAGTTGAAGAGCACCTATACCGACGCGCTGCAGGCGCAGATCAACCCCGAAACCGGCCGCGTCCACACCAGCTACAGCCTGACGGGCGCGCAGACCGGGCGGCTCTCGTCGACCGACCCGAACCTGCAGAACATCCCGATCCGCACCGAAACCGGGCGGCAGATCCGCGACGCCTTCGTCGCCGAGCCGGGTAATGTCATCCTTTCTGCCGACTATTCGCAGATCGAATTGCGCCTCGCCGCGCATATCGCCGATGTCCCGCAGCTGCGCGAAGCGTTCGAACGCGGCGACGACATCCACAACATGACCGCCGAGGAACTGTTTGGCGAAGTTACCCGCGACACGCGCGGCCGGGCGAAGACGATCAACTTCGCGATCCTCTACGGCATTTCGCGCTGGGGCCTTGCCGGGCGTCTGGATGTGACTCCCGATGAAGCGCAGGCGATGATCGATCGCTATTTCGAACGGTTCCCCGGCATCAACCGCTATATCGCCGAGACGCTCACCTTCGCGAAGGAACATGGCTATACGCGCACGCTGTTCGGTCGCAAGACGCACTTCCCGCGCCTGGCTTCGAAGAACCAGAATGAGCGCGCGGGCAGCGAACGCGCCGCGATCAACGCGCCTATCCAGGGGACATGCGCCGACATCATCAAGCGGGCGATGGCCCGCATGGGCCCGGCGCTCGCCGATGCAGGCTTGCCGAACGTGCGCATGTTGCTGCAAGTTCACGACGAATTGGTGTTCGAGCTCCCGGAGGGGGAATTGGAGGCAGCCAAACCCGTGATCGAGCGCGTGATGGCAAGCGCGGCCGAACCCGCGCTGACGCTCAGCGTACCGCTAGGCGTCGAAATCGGCACCGGCCCGAGCTGGGGCGCCGCGCATTGATTTCATTGCTGCTCGGAGCTGCCTTGCTTGGCGCTTCCGCTTCCTCGCAGGATCAGCCGCTGCGCTATTCGGTCGCGCGGGGCATGGACGTCGCCGAACTCGCCGAGCAGGTATTCGGCGCGGCGAACCCCGACATTCGGGAGGCGAGAGCCTATCCGGTTTGGGATCACACGCGTAATCCGAACCGGGTAATGGTGATCGAGCTGGCCGAGGCACCCTCGCCCACGGAATATGCCGGGCTCTGCCGTGCGACTGCCAAAATCGCGACTTTTGCCGCTGTGGGTGACTCCAATGAGCGCGACGGCATTGTCCGGCTCGATCGACTGGAGGATGATCCGCGCTTTGGCGTGGTGGCTGAGGCGCGGCAGCTGCGGCGGCCGGCGACGGCGAACGAATGCGCGGCACTTGGGCCGGCTTTGTCCGACGGCACCCCGTCCCGCTACTTTCCAATGGAAGCTGCACCGCTTCAGGCCGATTTCGCAGTAGCCGCGATCGAACGCCTTGTGGCGCGGGCCGGTGCCGGACAACTGACGGTCGTGTGCGAAACCGGACCCTTCGAAAACCTGCTGCAATCGGACACGCATCTGTGTGACGATCCTGTCAGGATTCTCCAATTGCTGCGTTTCGATGAGCTGGACGGTATTTGGTTCGGCTCCTGTCGCCACCGCGCTGCCGAATGCGTGAGCGCAACCTTCCGCCGACCGATTGCACCGCGGAGTGGAAGCTGGAAAGTTGCAATTCAGTTCGATCTGAAGGACGCGGACCCCTATGGTTCGCCGCCGAAGCCGGGAACGATAACCAACGTCGAGATGCAGGGATATGAGCGTGTCGACTGACGCTGCCACTCCCCCCGACACCGGCTCCTCCGAAGATATCGCCACGCTCGCCAAGGGCGGGCGCACGAACATATTCGGGTTTGTGCTGCGGCTTGCCGCGCGCCTGCCGTTCCTGTTCATAGCCGGGCGCAGCTATGGTCCCGAAATCGTCGGGCGGTTCGCGCTGGCGGTGCTGGTGGTCGAACTCGCGGCGCTGCTCGCCACGCTGGGGCTGAAGCGCGGCCTGGCACAGGCGCTCGCCGAAACCGGGCGTCCACATACCCATGTCGTTTGGGATGCGATGGTCGTTGCGCTGATCGTTTCGGGTGTCGCCAGCGGCGTGTTGATGGCGTTCCCCCAGGCCATGTATCCGAACAGCGCAGTGATCGGGTTCGAGCGCTTTCTGCCGCTGATCGTCTTCGCCATTGCCGGATCGGACGTCGCGCTCGCGGCGCTTGCCTATCGCCACAATATCAAGGCGTCGGTCACCGCGCGCGCGATCATCGAACCCTGGACGATCAGCATTGCCGCATGGGGGCTTGTCTATGTTTCCGCGCGCGACGGGCTGATCATCGCCTATGTGCTGTCGATGCTCGCCGCTTTGGTCGCGTCGCTGGTGCCTCTGATCAAAAGCTATGGCCTGCCGCACGGATGGGTGCCGCACCCGACGCATATCTTCGCGCTGGCGCAGCGAAATGCGCCGCTGGCGGGCGCCGATGCGATCGAATGGGGCACGCGCAATGTCGATCGCTTCATTCTGGGGCTGCTCTTCGCGCCGAGCGTGGTCGGCATCTATTACATGGCGCAGCAAGTCGCGTCGCTGCCGCAAAAGCTGAAGACCAGCTTCGACCCGATCCTTGGTCCCGTCGTCACGCAGAGCCTGACCGAAGGGAACACAGAGGCCGTGGCGCGACAGGTGCGTCAGGTCGGCTTCTGGATCATGGCGGCACAGGCGGCGCTGGCACTGGCCGGCGGGATCCCTGCCGAGGGCGTGATGGGTGTGATCGGCCCCGAATTCGTGTCGGGCGCGGCCGCGCTCTGCTTCCTGCTGGTTGCCGAAGTGCTGGCATCGACCGGCGCGGTGAGCGAGGTGGGGCTGGTCTATACGGCGCGGCACCGCAATCTGATGGTGTCGATGCTGCTGCTCGGCTTCCAGATCGCGCTCAGCTTCGTGCTGGTGTTCGTCGCGCGGGATCTTGGTCTGTCGGAAATCTGGCAGGCCGCGGCGCCGGCGGCGGCCCTTGCGATTTCGCTGACCTGCGGCTCGCTGATCAAGGCGCGGATGCTGTCGAAGATACTGGGCGCGCCTGCGGCGGAAATACGGTGGCCGTTCGTCTGGGCGGTGCTGGCGGGCAGTATCGTCGCCTGGACCTTCACCAAACTGCCGCCCGAATATGAATGGGCGCAGCTTTCCGTCGGCATACCAGTGACCCTGATCGTCTATTTCTTCGTCATCCTGGTCTGGGCTTTCGGCCCCGCCGATCGCGCGCTGTTCAAGAAGACCGGCAAGGAAACGCCGACGCTGCCCGATCGCGACGTGATCTAGCCAGGCAGGCGCGGCGGACAGACGGGGATTTGTTCGAGCAGCTCGCTTTGCTCGCTGTCGCTCAGCGTGAAGAAGCCGAGCGTGTCGACCAGGATATGGCGAACGCGGTGCGGCACGGTGCCACTGCCCGCCATCCCCGCGCGGCGAAGCGCCACGCGCGCCAGCACCGCCTTGCGCTGCGCGCCATTGCGCGGCCATATCGGATTGGCCTGCGCGTCGCGGGAAATACAGACGCCCGCCGGCGCGCCCGTCCTGCGCAGCTGCGCTTCGGTCCAGCGCGACACGCCATAGCCGCCGCCGACAGTCACCACCGCGAGCAATAGCGCGAAAATCGCCACCGCTCGCAGCAGGCATCCCATCAGTGGCGGAAGTGCCGCATGCCGGTGAAGACCATTGCCAGCCCGGCTTCGTCAGCCGCCGCGATGACTTCATCGTCGCGGATCGAACCGCCCGGCTGGATGACGGCGGTCGCTCCCGCCTCGACTGCCGCGAGCAATCCGTCGGCAAAGGGGAAGAAGGCGTCGGAAGCAACCGCCGATCCGATCGTGCGCGGCTCGCTCCACCCGGCCTTTTCGGCCGCGTCGCGTGCCTTCCACGCGGCGATGCGCGCGCTTTCGAGGCGGTTCATCTGACCCGCGCCCACGCCTGCCGTGCTGCCGCCCCGGGCATAGACGATCGCGTTCGACTTGACGTGCTTGGCGACGGTCCAGGCGAACTGGCAGTCGGCGAGTTCCTGCGGCGTCGGCTGGCGCTTGGTGACGACCTTGAGTTCGCTCTCGACCAGCACGCCATTGTCGCGCGATTGCAGCAACAGCCCGCCAGCGACGGTCTTGAACATGAAGCCGTCCCGCTTGGGGTCGGGCAGTTCGCCGGTGATCAGCAGGCGGAGATTCTTCTTCCTCGCGAAGGCCGCGCGCGCCGCGTCGTCCGCCCCCGGCGCGATCACGACTTCGGTGAACAGCTCGGTGATCGCCGCTGCCGTTTCGCCGTCTAGCGGGCGGTTTACCGCGATGATCCCGCCGAATGCCGATACGCTGTCACAGGCGAGCGCGGCCTTGTACGCGTCGAGCACCGTGTCGGCGCTTGCCACGCCGCACGGATTGGCGTGCTTGACGATGACGACGGTCGGCGGCCCGTCGCGAAATTCGCTGACCAGCTCGAGCGCGGCATCGGCGTCGTTATAGTTGTTGTAGCTGAGCGCCTTGCCCTGCAGCTGCTCGGCCTGCGCGATCCCAGCGGCCCCCGGGGCCTGCGGCAGATAGAGCGCGGCGGACTGGTGCGGGTTCTCGCCGTAGCGCAGGGTTTCCTTGCGGGCAAAGGCAAGCGGCATCGTCTCCGGGAACGGAGTCGCGCCCAGCGCTTCCTGCCCCAGCGGGTTGGAGAAGGCGTCGTTCCACGCGAACCAGTTGGCGATCGCCGAGTCATAGGCGGCGGTGTGGGCATAGGCCTTGGCCGCCAGTTTGACTCGAGTCGCCATGCCGGTCTTGCCGCCGGTCGCGCTCAGTTCCTCTGCGATCGCGCCATAATCGGCCGGATCGGTGACGATCGCGACGTAATTGTGATTCTTCGCCGCCGAACGCACCATCGAAGGGCCGCCGATATCGATATTCTCGATCACCGTTTCGCGGTCGGCGCCCTTCCCCACTGTCTGTGCGAAGGGATAGAGATTGACGCAGACCAGATCGATCGCGCCGATCCCGTGTTCTTCCATCGCGGCGGTATGTTCGGGATTGTCGCGAACCGCGAGCAGCCCGCCATGCACCATCGGGTGGAGCGTCTTCACCCGACCGTCCATCATTTCGGGAAAGCCGGTCAGGTCCGAAATGTCCTTTACCTCGAGCCCCGCCTCACGCAGCGCCTTCGCCGTCCCGCCGGTCGAAACCAGCTCGGTGCCGTGCGCGGCGAGCGCTTTGGCGAAGTCGACGAGGCCCGTCTTGTCGGAGACGGAGAGGAGAGCGCGGCGGATGGCGATGTCGGTCATGCGCGCGCCTTTCGGTCAAGCGAGCGCCGATGGCAACCCCTGCGGCGCTCAGCCCTTGCCCGACAGCGTGTCGAGCAGCGGACGGATGGCCGAGATATCATAGCCGCCATTCGCCGCGGCGGCCGTCAGCGTTTCGGGGTCGTCGCCTTCGCTTGCCCGCGCCAGCGCCCAGAGATTGGTCGAGCGCGTGCCCGAGCGGCAATAGGCGAATACCGGCCCGTCCGAAGTCTTGAGCGTATCGACCATCGCTTCGACCTGGTTTCCCGAAAATCCGGCGGCCGTCACCGGGATGAACTCCCAGTGCAACCCGGCTTCCTGCGCCGCCGCGCGCACATCGGCGCTGCGCGGCTGGCCTTCCTCCTCGCCGTCGGGGCGATTGCAGACAAGTGTGGTGAATCCCGCCGCCTTGATGTCGGCGACCTGCTCGGGCGTGATTTGCGGCGAAGCAGTGAAGTTCGAGTCGATCTTGCGTCCGGTCATGCCCGCGCCTTGCGCTTCCCGCCGGGGTGACGTCAAGGCTGCTAGGGGTTGGTTCCGGCCGCCGGATGTCCGTTCGCGACACGAGCGACGGCTTCCTGCGCGCCTGCGAGCGCTTCATGGACGGGCGGTGTTTCGTCCGAGCGGCAGCCGATATCGAAATCGAGCCGGATGGGATGATCGTCCTGCTCGAACGTCACGGATCCGTAGGGCATGTCGGTAATCACGCGCTCGCACGGCAAATCGCCTCCCTCGGCCGTCGCGACTCGTCGCACCGGCTGGAGGATCGCCACGATCGCGCGAAAGTCGTCGGGCGTACCGGCAAGCGGCTGAGTCACCATATCGGGCTTGTAGAAATCGCCGTCGCTCTCGGCGCGGGTGTAGCTGCCGGTGCCGTCGGCGGTGAGGCGCCATTGCGTGCGCAACACGCCCCAGCTGCGGATTTCGAGCGTGATCGCCTCAGGCGCGCCGGCGGTCGCTGCCGATTGCGGGCCGCCGGGGGCATTGGCGCACCCGGCCAATGCAGCGAGCATCGCCAGCATGCCTAATTTCCGCATCACGCCACCTCCCGGATCACTGCCAGAAATTCCTCGCCATAGGCATCGAGCTTACGTTCGCCGATGCCGGAGATCTGCGCAAGTTCGGCGCGGCTGGCGGGGCGTGCGGCGGCCATGTCGCGCAGCACCGAATCATGAAAGATGACATAGGGCGGCAGCCCGGTTTCCTGCGCGATCTCGCGGCGTTTGGCGCGCAATGCCTCGAACAGCGGATTGCCGACCGGATTGGCCGCGCTCGCGCCGTCGCGCCGCCGCCGCTCGCGCTTGGGCGGGACGACGATTTCGATACGCGCCTCGCCCTTCAGGATTTCGCGCGCGTCACCCGCGAGCTTCAATCCGCCATGTTCGGTCGCGATCAGGCTGCCGCGCGCCTGCAGCGCGCGCGACACCGGGCGGATCAACGCTGCTTCCTCGCCCCCAACGATTCCGTATACCGACAGCTGGTCATGGCGCCGCTCGGTGACGCGATCGTCATTGGCGCCGGTCAGCACCTTCTCGATATGGCCGATGCCATAGCTTTGCCCGGTCCGGTACACGGCCGACAACAGCTTGCGCGCAACCTGTGTCGCATCGGCCACCTTGGGCGGCGACAGGCAATTGTCGCAATTGCCGCAGGTTTCGGGCGGGTCCTCGCCGAAATGGCGCAGCAGCACCGCGCGGCGGCACCCTGCCGTCTCGACCAGCCCGGCAAGCGCATCGAGCCGCGTGCGTTCGCCTTGCTGGCGATGCGCCTCGACCTCGCCGATGCGGCTGCGCGCCCGCGCGAAATCGTCGGCGCCCCAGAAAAGATGCGCCACCGCAGGATCGCCGTCGCGCCCCGCGCGGCCGGTTTCCTGATAATAGCCTTCGATCGATTTGGGCAGCCCGGCATGGACGACGAAGCGGACATCGGGCTTGTCGATCCCCATGCCGAAGGCGACGGTGGCGACCACCACCATTTCCTCGCTCGCGACGAACGCCGCCTGGTTGCGCCGCCGCACTTCGGGGTCGAGCCCGGCATGATAGGGCAGCACCGGCCGCCCCTTCGCGCCGAGCTTCTCCGCGAGCCGCTCGACGCCCGCGCGCGTCGGCGCATAGACGATGCCCGGTCCCGGCTGTTCGGCGAGTACCGCCTCCACTTGCCGCGTCACGCTGTCGCGCGGGGCGATATGATAGCGGATATTGGGCCGGTCGAACCCGGCGACGATCAGCCCGTCCTGCGGAATGCCGAGCTGTTCGAGAATGTCGGCACGGGTATGCGCGTCCGCCGTGGCGGTCAGCGCGAGGCGCGGGACATCGGGAAACATGTCGAGCATCGGCCGCAGCAGCCGGTAATCGGGGCGGAAATCATGCCCCCATTCGGAAACGCAATGTGCTTCGTCGATCGCGAACAGGCTGAGCGGCGCGGCGCGCAGCAAATTGCGAAACCCTTCGGACGAGGCCCGCTCGGGCGCGACATAGAGCAGGTCCAGCTCGCCCCGGCGATAGCGTGCGACCGTTTCTTCGCGATTATCATCGACACTGGTCAGCGTCGCAGCGCGAATGCCGACGGCTTCGGCCGCGCGCAGCTGATCGTGCATCAGCGCGATCAGCGGCGAGATGACCAGGCACGTTCCCGGCATCGCGACGGCGGGTAGCTGATAGGTAAGCGACTTGCCCGCGCCGGTCGGCATCACAGCCAGCGTGTTGCGGCCCGACAGGACGCGCTCCACGACCTGCTCCTGCACTCCGCGAAAGCCGGAGAAGCCGAAAGTGGCGCGCAGGACGGAAATCGGGTCGGCGGACATTGCGGCGACCTATAACAAGCAGTGCCGTTCAGGCCAGTATCAGCGGCGGCGATATTCCCAGGTCGAAGGATTACTGCCATCGGCCATCGAAATCGTCGCGACCATGACGTCACCATCGCGCATATAGCTGATTTTCTGTGGATAATCATGTTCGGGCGCTTCGAACGTCACGCGGTTCGGCGCGGTTTCGGTAAGCGTGAAGGCGACCGGAGTCAGATCGACGCCAGTGACGACCAGCGCGAGCGTGCCTTCGGCATCCGGCGCGATGCGGAGGAACTCGCGAAAGGTCACGCTGTCGTCACCCGACATGGCATAGCCCATCATCGTGCCGCCCGCCGGCTGGCTCCAATGTTCGATGGTCCAGCCATCGGCATCGGTTGCCCCCCATTCGCCCGCCATGAAAGCGACGTCCGCGATCGTCGGCGCTGCGCTCTGGTTGGCGGCGAGCGCCAGTGCGGCAATCGGGAGCAGCATCGTTCGCAGCATGTATCTTCCCCTTCTCCGATGGTCGTCGATGCAGTCTGGCACTTTTTGGCGGCAATGCTATCGACTTCTGATGGTTACGCTACTGAAACGGATTGCGCTGGCGCTGGCCGCCTCGAATCTCGTCGGGTCGATGGCGCTCTGCGCGCAGGAAGCGCCCGATCCCGCCGCGCTGCTGATCGCGCATGTCAATGTCCTCGATCTGTCGGGCGACGCTCCGGTGATCGCCCATGATCAGGACATATTGGTCAGTCGGGGCAGGATCGTCGCGGTGGACGAAAGCGGCAGCATCGCGCTGCCCGATGGCGCGCGGCGGATCGATGGCGAGCATCGGCTGGCGATGCCGGGGCTGGTCGATATGCACGTCCATGTCTGGGATACGCCCGAACTGGCCGGCTATCTCGGCCACGGCGTCACGATGGTGCGCAACATGTCGGGCATGCCCTATCTACTCGCGCTGCGCGATGCCGTCGCGGCGGGCGAGATCGACGGGCCGCGTATCGTCACCACCGGGCCGATCCTCAACGGCAGCGGCCCCAATGCGCAGCCCAATCACCAGATCGTCGATACGGCGCGGGCCGCGCGTGCTGCCGTGCAATGGCAGTACGACCAAGGCTTCCGCCGCCTGAAGGTTTATTCGAACCTGTCGGCAGAGGCCTATGCCGCGATCCGCGAGGAAGCCGCGCGGCTCGGCATGACGATAACCGGCCACCCGCCCGAAGGGGTGCGCGAACCGGGCATTCCGTTCGATCGGCCGTTCAACATTCCCTTCGAAACCCTGCTCGACGACGGCTTCGTCACGCTCGAACATGCCGAATCGATTGTCTGGCACGGGCTGCGCGGCGGGCGCGACATGGACGCGGCGCGCGCGCTGGCCGCACGGATCGCCGAGTCCGGCGTCGCGGTCGATCCCACGCTCTTCGCCTTCTACGGGCTGATGCGGACCGCCGAGACGCGCGGCGCCTGGCTCGAACGGCCGGGGACGGAGACGCTCAATCCGTTCATCACGATGATGGAGGGCGAGAATTTCGCCCGCTGGCGGGGCGAATCGGCCGAAGCCGCGCGCGCCGATTTCGAATTCTACCGCCGGTTTACGGGCATGCTCCACGATGCGGGCGTGCCGCTCATCGCGGGCACCGATTCGGGCATCTTCGCCAATATCCCCGGCCGCTCGCTGATCGACGAGTTGCACCTGCTCGTCTCGGCGGGGCTCAGCCCCTATGCGGCGTTGCAGGCGGCGACGGTGAATCCCGTTCGCATACTGGGTGAAAGCGACGAAGCGGGCCGCATCGCGCCGGGCTATCGTGCCGATTTCCTGCTGCTCGATGGCGATCCGCTTGCCGATGTCGGTGCGGCGGGCACACCCTGGGCGCTGGTGCGCGGCGGCCGCTGGCTTGACGGCGAAGCGCTGGCGGGGCTGCGCGACGCGGCGACCCGGGTCGATGCCGAACGCAGCCAGGCGCAGGTGATGGAGGCAATCGGGCAACAACAGGCGTTCGAGTGACTCTGCCCACTTGCTAGCCCCACCCCCGATGCGCCAAACGCATCGGACAATGACAGTAAGCGTGGACATGGGGCTGGACGGCAAGGGCGATGCCGTCAGCATGGATCTGGAAGAATTGCTCGCGACGCGACTGCTCGTTCAGGGCAATTCGGGATCGGGAAAGTCGCATCTGCTGCGCCGCCTGCTCGAACGCAGCGCCGGCCATGTCCAGCAGGTGGTGATCGATCCCGAAGGCGATTTCGTCACTTTGGGCGACGAATATGGCCATGTCGCGATCGAGGCGGCCGAGCATAGCGAGCGCGAAATCGCCGCCTTCGCGAGCCGCGTGCGCGAACATCGCGCCTCGGTCGTCCTCAGCCTCGACGAGCTCGAGGCGGAAAGCCAGATGCGCTGCGCTGCCGCCTTCCTGAATGCGCTGTTCGATGCCCCGCGCGACCATTGGTATCCGGCGCTCGTCGTGGTCGACGAGGCACAGCTTTTCGCACCCACCGGCGGCGGCGAAGTCGCCGAGGACGTGCGCCGCGCGTCCTTGAGCGCGATGACCAATCTGATGTGCCGCGGCCGCAAGCGCGGTCTTGCCGGGGTGATCGCGACGCAGCGGCTCGCCAAGCTCGCCAAGAATGTCGCGGCGGAAGCGTCGAACTTCCTGATGGGCCGCACCTTTCTGGACATCGACATGCAGCGCGCCGCCGACCTGCTCGGGATGGAGCGGCGCCAGGCTGAACAGATTCGCGATCTTTCGCGCGGCACCTTCCTCGCGCTCGGCCCTGCCGTTTCGCGCCGCCCGATCGCGATCCGCATCGGCGACGTCGTGACGTCGGCGCGCAGCGGCAGCCCGAAGCTCGCCCCGCTTCCCGAATCGCCGCCCGAGGATATCAAGGACCTGCTCTTCGCCCCCGTCGCTGAAGCGCCCGCATTCACCCCGCCGCCCTCCCCCCCGCCCGCGCCGAAGATGACCAGCGAGCGAATGATCGAGGCGCTCGCCTCGACTGTCCCGGCGCCCTCCCCCGACGTGCCCGAAAAGCCGCCCGAGGAGCTGGAAGCCGTGAATGTCGACGTGCTGCGCGCGATCGTCGCGGATGAAGACTCGGCGTTCCGCTCGCCTGCGGTCCTCTATCAGGATTATCAGGTCCGCTGCCGCATGGCCGGCGTGCCGCGTCCGCCGCTCGATTTGCCCGGCTTCGTCCGGCGTCTCTCGGCGGCGCGCGCGGGAATTTTCGACTTGAACGACGATGGCTGGCAGGCGGCAATGGACGCCGCCTCGGCGTTGCCCGACGACATGCTCGGCCCGTTCCTGATGGTCGCCCGCGCCGCGCGGCAGGGAGAGCCCTGCCCGAGCGACAGCGAATTGGCGGCAAGCTATGGCACCAGCTCGCCCGGCCGCGTGCGTCGCCTGATCGCCTATATCGAGAGCCGCGACCTGTTCGTGACGCGCGTCGATCTGGCGGGGAAACGCTCGATCACGATTCCGCAGCTCGGTTGGACCACCGCGGCGGCGGAAACGGCCTGAGCTTCAACCCCGGCACCACCGTTTGTGCTGAGCTTGCCTCTCATCCTCCGTTTGCCCTGAGCTTGTCGAAGCCTGTCCTGAGCGCCTGCCTTGGCAGGCAGTCGAAGGGGGCTGTTCTTCTTTTCCGCGGAAGAGAAGAAGAAGGACGGTGCTTCGACAGGCTCAGCACCAACGGTTGTGGAGACCAGTTACCCCCGTCGCGCGATCAGTCGCCGCAGCCAGGCCTCGGTCGCGCGCGGATGCGCGAGCGGCAGCATGTGGCCGCCCTCAATGATCTCCAGCGTCGCATCGGGAATGGCGTTGACCGTCACGCGGCCATGCAGTTCGGGGTCGAGGATCGCGTCTTCGCGACCGTACAGGATCGATGTCGGCGCGGTGATTTCGCCATAGCGCGGCACCATCGCGGCAACCGCCTCGGGCGCGGCGAGCATTTCCTCGCCGCCGGCGCGGAAGCTTTGCGGGCGCAGCGACAATGCGCCGCCACCGCGGCTGGCGAAATCGGTCGGCACCGCGTCGGGCGCGAATATCTTGCGCATCGTCTCCATCGCGGTGAGGCTGCCCATCGGTACCGCCACGGTCCACGACATCAGCGCGCGCAGCGCCGGAGACTGGACCAGCAAGCTGCGAAACGCCTCCGGCGCGGTATCGATCGGCTGCGTCAGCGGCGCGATCAGGCCCAGTGTGCTCACCAGATCGGGATGATCGAGCGCGAGCTGCAGCGCCAGCGCGCCGCCCATCGAATGCCCGACCACCACCGGCTGTTCGAGCGCGAGCCGCGCCATCAGCGCGGCGACCATCTCCGCCTGTTGCGGCAGCGTGGGGTGCGGCCCCTCGACGGTCGAATAGCCCCAGCCGGGCCGGTCGATCAGGATGACGCGATAATCGGAGACGAGCCGGTCGGCGAGCGCATAGGAAAAATGGCGCAACTGCCCGAGCAGCCCGTGCAGCATCACGATCGGCATGCCGCTGCCGCGATCGACATAATGAAGCCGCCCGCCCGGCACGTCGAGCAGCGCGCCATCCTGCGGTACGGTCGCCTCCGCGCCACGCGCGCCCAACGCGCTCCACAGGGCCAGCCCGCCGCCCAGCGCGGCGCTCGCCGCGCCGATCCCGGTCAGCCATTTGCTCGTGCGGTTCATATCGTCTCCCATGTCATTTCGTGACAAGCGCGTCGTCTCCGTCTTCTTCCTCGCGTTCGGCTGCCTGCCGGTTCCACATTTCGGCGTAAACGCCCTTTGCGGCGAGCAGTTCGCCATGTGTCCCGCTTTCCACCACGCGGCCCGATTCGAGCACCACGATCCGGTCGGCATGGACCACCGTCGACAGCCGGTGCGCGATCACGATGGTCGTGCGTCCGCGCTCTATCGCTTCCAGCGTCGCCTGGATATCGGCTTCGGTCCGGCTGTCGAGCGCACTGGTCGCTTCGTCGAGAATCAGGATCGGCGGGTCCTTCAGCAGTGTGCGGGCGATCGCCACGCGCTGCTTCTCGCCCCCCGAAAGCTTCAGTCCGCGCTCGCCCACGCGCGTATCGAATCCCTGTGGCAGCGACTGGATGAAGCCAGCGATCGCCGCGCCCCGAGCGGCGGCAGCCACTTCGTCGGGCGAGGCATCGGCGCGGCCATAGGCGATATTGTAGCCGATCGTGTCGTTGAACAGCACCGTATCCTGCGGGACGATGCCGATCGCCGCGCGCAGGCTTTCCTGGCGAACGTCGCGCAGGTCCTGCCCGTCGATGGTGATCCGGCCGCCGGTGACGTCATAGAAACGGAAGATCAGCCGCGCGAGAGTCGATTTGCCCGCGCCCGATGGCCCCACCACCGCCAGCGTCGAACCGGCGGGGACGTCGAGGTCGATGCCCTTCAATATCTCGCGATCGGCGTCATAGCCGAAATGCACATTATCGAACCGGACATGGCCCTTCGCTACCTTGAGGTCGGTCGCATCCGGCGCGTCGCGCACTTCGGTATCGGTATCGATCAGGTCGAACATCGCCGCCATGTCGATCACGCCCTGGCGGATCGTGCGATAGACCCAGCCGAGCATGTCGAGCGGCCGGAAAAGCTGGCTGAGCAGGGTCGAGACCAGCACGACGTCGCCCGGCGAGAAATCGCCCCGCGCCCAGCCGAACACGACCAGCGCCATCCCTGCGCCGAGCATCGTGTTGGTGATGACGCTCTGCCCGATATTGAGCCAGGCGAGCGAATTCTCCGATGTCGTCGCGGCTGCCGCGTAATCGTGGATCGCCTTGTCATAGCGCTCCGCCTCGCGCCGTTCGGCGTTGAAATATTTGACCGTTTCAAAGTTCAGCAGCGAATCGACCGCGTGCGCCACGGCGCCGGTATCGAGATCGTTCATCCGCTCGCGAAGCTTCGATCGCCAGTCAGTGACGATCCGCGTGAAGGCGATATAGACGACCACCATCGTCACTGTTCCGGCAACCAGCCAGACTCCGAACCGCGTCCAGAAAATGCCGAGCACCAGCGCCAGTTCGAGGATGGTCGGCGCGATGTTGAAGATCAGGAAATAGAGCATCGAATCGATGCTCTTGGTGCCGCGCTCGATCACCTTGGTGACCGCGCCGGTGCGCCGCGTCAGGTGAAAGCGCAGGCTGAGCTGGTGGAGATGGCGAAAGACGTCGGAGCCGAGGCGCCGCGTCGCATCCTGGCCCACCCGCTCGAACACGGCGTTGCGCAGATTGTCGAACAATACCGTTCCCAGCCGCGCGGCGGCATAGCCGACGACCAGTGCGACGACGAGCCACACGCCGTCGCGCGATCCCTGCGCCATGCCGTCGATCGCGCCCTGCAGTGCGAAGGGGGCGCCATAGACCTGGATCAGCTTCGATCCGACGACCAGGCACAGCGCGACGACGATGCGCACGCGCAGCGCAGGCGCGTGTTTGGGCCAGAGATAAGGGAGGAACCGCCGCAGCGTTGCAAGCATCGGCCGCTCGGACGCGGAGGCAGTCGGCAGATCGGGAGGCATCGCGCTCATCTGGAGGCAGCGGCCGATGCTTGCAACTGTTCACGCGACCGGGAACCGAGCGACGGCAGCCAAGTGACTCAAATCGCTACGGAACGTCTGGGGCCTTCCGCTCGTTAACTTTTGCGGAAGGAGCGACTACGATGGACCCGGTTTTTTTCGTGATGGCAATTTTGGGATGCGGCGACAGCGGTGTCGCGTGTCGCCAGCAGCATGTCGAGCCGGTCCGGTATGAAAGCGCGGTGGCGTGCGAAGCGGCTGTGCCAGACGCGCTCCGCAGCAATACCGACGTTCCCTATCCGGTTATCGCCGCATCCTGCATGCAGCGCGGCGCAATCCGTTCGGCGGATGCGTCAGGAGATGCCGGTTCGGAATCCTGAACCAGCAGCTTCGGCTGAATCCGCCTCATCACGCCCGGATGCCTTGCCGCCAGCCTCGATCGGCAGCGCCCAGCGTATCTGATCGCGCAGCAGCGCCTCGAGATCGCCGGCACCGGCATTATGCGCCGCCGCGCGCTTGCGCAGCAGCGTGGCGAGCAGTTCGGCGCGGTTTCGCGCAGGCGCGTCATGTGCTGCGCGCCCCTTGTCGAGCGCGCGCGCGAGGCGAAGCGACAATAAGGTCAATTTTGCGATCCCCGGAATGATGGCTGGTCTTTTCGCCTGCGCGGCGTTTCCGGGACTTTGCCGAACAGTGTTAACGGTGCGTCATCCCTCGCGCGGGCGGTCCCATAATCCGGCGTCGCGCGACACAGTGCCGTAAAGCCGGGCTCGCGCGCTCGCTTGCCCGAAAGCGCGAACGATCCAGCCGATCTTTTCGAAATTGCGCGTGCGGATGCGGTGGTCCCAGGCATGTTCGCCCGCCGCAGCGACCTTGCGCCCTATCGCGCCGTATATCCCCGCCGCCGCGAGTACGGCCCAGGCGGCGCGGAACGGCAGTTTCGGCGTTCCCGCCCGGCCGCTGGCTTCATAGGCCGCGGCAAGGTCGGTGAGGCGGCGCACCAGCACCACCAACCGCCCGCGATAATGGGGCTTCACATGCTGGCCGGGCGAAACGTCCATCTCCGCCAGCCACTCCATAGGCAGATAGCAGCGCCCCACCCGGTCGTCGGCTTCCACGTCGCGCGCGATGTTTGAAAGCTGGAAGGAAATGCCGAGATCGCATGCCCGGTCGAGCGTTGCCTCGTCCTTCGCATCGACTCCCATCACCAGCGCCATCAGGCACCCGACCGCGCCCGCGACATGATAGCAATAGCGCAGCAAATCGGCCTCGGTGCGCGGCCGCCAGTCCTCGACGTCCAGCGCGAATCCGGCAATCACGTCGTCGATCAAGTGGCGCGGCAGCGGCAGCTCGGCATTGAGCACGCCGAGCGCATCGAACCCGGGATCGCCGATCCGCTTGCCCGAAAGCACCGCCTCGGTCCCTTCGCGGATCAGCGCGAGCCGCGCGGCGGCGTCTTCCTCCGAATGGCCTTTATGGCCGAGCAGTTGCGCATCGGCGAGATCGTCGCAGCGGCGGCACCAGGCATAGAGCAGCCATGCCCGCTGGCGCATCGTCCGGTCGAACAGCCGGCTCGCCGCGGCAAAGCTCAGCGATCCGCCCGAAATCGTTTCGTGCGCGGTTGCGACGATCGCCGCGCGGCTGGGAAGCGCGCCGTGCTCGCTCACAATTCCTCGCGAGTCATGCGTACGATCGGCACGGTGGGTTCGAAATTCGCCATCTTGTCGAGCAATGTGTCGAGATCGCTGTCGACCAGCAAGATGCCCTGATGCTGCGGCCGCAGGAAACCGACCTTGCCCATATGGCCGACGAAGTCGATCAGCCCGTCATAGAAACCGGCGATGTTGAGCAGGCCTATGGGGTCGGCGTGATAGCCGAGCTGCGCCCAGCTCATCGCTTCCCACAATTCGTCCATAGTGCCGGTGCCGCCGGGCAGCGTCACGAACCCGTCGGCAAGCTCGGTGAAGCGCGCCTTGCGCTCGTGCATCGTCTCGCAGACTTCAAGGTTGGTCAGTCCGCGATGCGCGACTTCGGCATCGACCAGCCGCTGCGGGATGATGCCGATCACTTCGCCCCCGGCTTCGAGCGCGGCGTCGGCCACCGCGCCCATCAGCCCCAGCTTGCCGCCGCCATAGACGACGCCGATGCCGCGTTCGGCAAGGCTGCGGCCCACCATCCTGGCGGCTTCGATATAGACGGGATCGGCGGGGCTCGCCGATCCGCAATAGACTGCGATACGCTTCATGTCAGATCTTCCAGCATCAGGCCTGCGGTCGCCTTGGCGCTGCCCACGACGCCGGGAATGCCCGCGCCCGGGTGCGTTCCGGCACCGGTGAAATAGAGATTGGCGATATTGTCGTCGCGATTGTGCACCCGGAACCAGGCGCTTTGCGTCAGGATCGGTTCCAGCGAGAATGCCGATCCGTGATGCGCGGCCAGATCGCGCGCGAAATCGGGCGGGGCATAGCTGAATCTGGTGACGATCCGTTCGTCGAGATCGGGGATCAGCCGCTTCTTCACTTCGGCGAGGATGCGCGCCTCCAGGATCGGCCCGATCTCGTTCCAGTCGGCCGGAAACTTGCCCAGATGCGGCACCGGGGCGAGCGCGTAGAAAGTCGCGTGCCCCTCGGGCGCCATCGCCGGGTCGCTCGCGCTCGGGTGGTGGAGATAGAGCGAGAAATCCTGCGCCAGCACGCCGTGATCGTAAATATCCTCGAGCAGCCCTTTGTAGCGCGGGCCGAACAGGATCATGTGGTGCGGGATATCGGGGAAGGTCCCGCGCAGCCCGAAATGGACGAGGAACAGCGACGGCGAGAAACGCTTGCGCTCCAGCCGGTCGGCGGTGCGCTGTGCCGCGCGATTGTCGCTGAGCAGGTCGCGATAGCTGTGGACGATATCGGCATTGCTCGCGACCGCGTCGACATCGATCTGGAAACCCGATCTGGTCGTCAGTCCCGTCACCCGGTCGCCGAGCGTCGCGATATGCGTCACCGGATCGCCCAGCCGGATTTCGCCGCCCAGCCGCTCGAACAGCGCCACCATCCCGGCGACCAGCTTGTTGGTCCCGCCCTTCGCCCACCAGACGCCGCCATCGATTTCCAGCTTGTGGATCAGTGCATAAATGGCGCTGGTCTTCATCGGATCGCCGCCGACCAGCAATGTGTGGAACGACAGCGCCTCGCGCAGCTTCTCGTTCTTCACGAAGTGCGACACCATCGAATAGACCGATCGCCACGCCTGATGCCGCGCCAGCGCGGGCGCGGCCTTGAGCATCGAACCGAAGTCGAGAAACGGCACATGGCCGAGCTTCACATAGCCTTCGCGATAGACGCCTTCGGAATAGCCGAGGAAGCGGCGATAGCCATCGACGTCTTCGGGGGAGAGCTTGGCGATCTCGCCGCGCAGCTGCGTGTCGTCGTTCGAATAGTCGAATTCGGTCCCGTCGGGCCAGCTCAGCCGGTAAAAGGGCATGACGGGGAGGAGCTTCACGTCCTCCGAAATGTCGCGCCCGGTAAGCTGCCACAGTTCGGCGAGCGCATCCGGCGCGGTGATCACCGTCGGCCCGGCATCGAAAGTGAAACCGTCGCGCTCCCAATGATAGGCGCGCCCGCCCGGCTTGTCGCGCGCCTCGATCAGCGTCGTTTCGATCCCCGCCGACTGCAGCCGGATCGCCAGGGCAAGCCCACCGAATCCCGCGCCGATCACTGCCACGCGCTTCATCGCTTCTTTCCCCGTATCGCCTTGACGGCCTTGCCGATCGGCACCGGCGGCTTGCCGCTCAGCACGCGCAACCGGTCCGCCACGCTCGATTGACCGGCATAGAAGCGCGCGATCAGCCCCGCGTCCAGCCGATAGAAGCGCTCGAGAATGCGCCAGCGCTCGGCCGGCTCGGCCGCGCGGAACAGCATCGCCGAAAGCGTGCGATAGAAGCCGCGGCTCCGCCAGCTCTTCCGCGCCAGCCCGTGCAGCAGATCGTGAAGCGCGACGCCCGAAACGTCGCTGGCATCGGCGACGGCCGCGGCCGCGCGCAACGCATCGGGCAGCGAATAGCCGGTGACCGGGTGGAACAGCCCCGCGCGCATCCCCGCCTTGGCGACGCGATTGCCGCCAGCGCGCCAATATTCCTCGAAATCGCCGCCCATCACGACGGGCAGCACGCCGCCCTCCTCGCGCGCGACGCGATCGACCTGCCAGCCGCTGGCGGCGACATATTCGTCGATCCGCGCCCCGAGCAGATCGGCGTCGAGATGCCGGTCGTCGCTGTAATAGGTGTCCTCGACGAACATCCGCGTCGCGGCGAAGGGCAGACAATAGACGAAGCGATAGCCGTCGCGCTGCTCGACCGTCGCGTCCATCACCAGCGGGCGCGGCACGTCGTGTCCGTCGGACAGGCGAAACTCGCGCCCGAGGAATTTCTGCCAGCCCAGGTCGAGCATCGAGAGGTCGGCCGGACCGCGGCAATCGATCACGCCCTGCGCTTCCACCCGGTCGCCATCGGCGAGCACCACGGCCTTGGCGCTGGTGGCGAGCACCTTGCGCTTGAGCATCAGAGCGTCGCGCGGCAGCGTTTCGCGAACCAGCTGATCGAGTCGTTCGGACTCGATCGAATAATAGGGGTTCTTCAGCGTGCGGGCGTGCCCCGGAAAGGCGACGTCATAGCCCGTCCAGCCATAGCTGATCAGCGGCGCGATCAGCCAGCGATGCTCGGCCGCGACGTCGCTCGCGAAGAAGGACCAGAGGTGATTGCCGCCGATCCGGCGCGATCCCTCGATCAGGCGAATGGTGCAATCGGGGCGTTTTCGCGTGAGCGCCAGCGCGATCAGCCCGCCCGCAAGTCCCCCGCCGACGATAGCGACATCGCAATTATGGGTGACCGGCATGATCTGCGGTTAGCGAATCGCGGGAGATGGGGGAAGCCCCGCTCTGGCGCTAGTTCATCGCATCGCCTCCGCCGTGTCGAAGCTGGTCGGGCAGCGGCGTTGCTGCTCGGCGCGGATGGCGCGCACCGATAGGCGGCGATCGTCGGCTTCGAGGAAGCTCATGTCCGAATCGAGTTCGAGAACATCCTCCTCGCTGCCGCTTTCGAAAATGCTCGCCACGCCGGCTACCACGCCGTTGCGCCGCGCGCTGCGTTCGGCGCGCGTTTCATAATCGAGCGCGGTTTCCAGTTGCGCGCAGCTCAGCGGAGCAAAGCGCGCCGTGCGATGTTCGACGCTCGTGCATCCCGCACCCATCAGCGCGAGGACGAGCAGCAGTACAGGCTTGCGAACCATCATGTCGCTCCTTGAGATATTCCGGGGAAAGTGGTGTCCGGGCCGCTTCGCCGGGGCAAGGCGGCCCGGACCGGCTTCAGAAGCGCAGCGTCAGGCCGCCAAGCGCCTGGTTCGACGACAGCGAGCCGTCGAGCTTCCGGTGGCGATATTCGGCACGGACCGAGGCATTGCGCGAAACGGCAACTTCAACACCGCCGCCGAACAATACGCCGTCGACGGTCTCGCCTTCGCTTGCGACCGGCGTGGTGTTGCCGGTGGCGAAGCCGCTGATCCGGTAGCGGTTCAGCGCATAGCCGACCCGGCCATAGACCAACACCCGCGGTTGCACTGCGATGCCGGCGCGCACCGAAAAGTCGGCATTCCACTTCGAATCGAGTTCGATCGTGCCGCCGGGAATGTCCGCGCGGAGCGTTTTGCCGTTCGGGCTGAACCCGGCCTCGACACCCAGTACGAAATTCTCGAACTGATGGTCGTAACCGGCATAGCCGCCATAGGCGAAGCCGGCGCGCCTGTCCGACAGCGTGGTGTTGAGCGTTGCCGGCAGGACCGTTTCTTCGATCCGACGGTCCTCCCATCCCGCCTGCGCGCCGATAGCGACTCCGTTGAAATATTCGCCGTCGGATTGTGCGCGGGCGGGCGGCGTGGTGATCAGCGCGACGAACGCCGCGGTGCCCAGCGCCACCAGTTGAAACGTGCCGCGGTTCATCATCTTCGTGCTCATTTTACGTCCTTCCTTCGAGTGATTTGCATGTGCTGCGGACAAGCGACTCCGTGGCGTCAGACGGGGCTGACGCGCAGGATCGCGTTGCTTCGGGTGGAATTGCGCCCGGCGCGGGCCGATCGTGGCGGCGGCGGGCGCTTTCCTCAGGGCCTTGTCAGGTCGGTAGCGCCTCTGGACCGCGTGCTGTCAGGCGGAAGCGGTCGCGATAATCCGTCGCCGATACGCCCAGGTGCCGCTGAAACGCGCGACGCATCCGCTCCGCATTGCCGAAGCCCGAGCGCAGGGCGATCGCGTCGACCGGGGTCGTGGACTGTTCGAGCGCCACGCGGGCCGCCTGCAGCCGTGCCATTTCGACATAATGGGCGGGCGTCACGCCCATCTCCTCCTTGAACTTCCGCGCAAAGCTGCGCTCGGACATGCAGGCGCGCGCGGCGAGGCTGGTAACGGTCAGGTCCTCGCCGACATGGTCGAGGATATGGGCGAGCGTTTCGGCGATCTTGCCGTCATTCGCCTTCTGCGCGAGCAAGCTGGCGCTGAACTGCGCCTGGCCGCCGGGGCGCATCATGTACATCACATTGTACCGAGCGACTTCGAGCGCGATGTCGTGGCCCCAATCCTCTTCGAGCAGGGCAAGCGCCAGGTCCATGCCCGCGGTCACGCCCGCCGAAGTCCAGATATTGCCGTCGCGAACGAAGATCGCGTCGGGTTCGATCGAAACCCGGGGATAGCGTTTCGTAAGGATCGGGCACCACCACCAGTGCGTCGTCGCGCGGCGCCCGTCGAGCAGGCCCAGCTCAGCGAGGATCATCGCGCCGGTGCAGATCGACACCACGCGGTCGGCACGCCCCGCGGCGGCGGCGACGAAATCGAGAAGTTCGCGATCCTCGATCGCCTGAGCCGTGCCGTGCCCGCCGGCGACAATCAGCGTGTCGATCGGCCGCGCATCCTCGGCGGCCTCGGCAAAGGACTGGTCGGCCTCGATCGTCAGACCGCTCGTCGTGCGCACCGGGCCTGCCGCCTGTGCCACGACATGCACGTCATACGGCACCGTGCCCTGCGGCAGGAACAGCTTGGCGCCGGTAAGCACTTCGAGCGGTCCCACCACGTCGAGGATATGGGCATCGTGATAGGTGACCATCACCACCCGGCGTTGCGGCGCCGTCCGCGTCTGTATGTTGGCAGCGTTTGTCATGGGCAGACAGTATCCCGATGCGCTGAAGACCGTTAGGACAGTTACCCCACCTTTTCTGCCAAGGCGTTTTTTTGTCCGTTCGGACATCAGAATTGGGCCGAAACGGGCGATCGGCCCGTGCAAGAGGCGGATGATGGGGTGCGGAGAGCGAATATCGCCGCTGTCCGAAGCGGAGCGCCAATCGAATGGTCCGACAATAGCCTGAAATCCGCCATTCCCCCCGGCTCGCGTCCCCCCTACAATCAGGCCTGTGACCGTCGCCCTAGCCATCCTCGCCTCCGCCGTCGCGATGACGCTGATCGTCGGCGTGCGGTACCTGCTGTCGAGCGGTGGGTTCGCGCTGGCGACACGGCTGCGCCATCCTGGCCTCTATGCCGGGCTCGGGCCGCAGATGCGTCGCGAAATCGCTTGGTCGCTCGCCAGCGCGGCGATCTATGGGATTCCGGCGGGCGTGGTCGCCTGGGGGTGGCAGGCGCATGGCTGGACGCGGATCTATGATGACATCGGCGCCTTTCCGCTCTGGTACCTGCCGGTTTCCGTGCTGCTCTATCTGCTCGCGCACGACGCCTGGTTCTACTGGACGCATCGCTGGATGCACCGGCCGCGCTGGTTTCGCATCGCCCATGCCGTTCATCACGCCAGCCGCCCGCCCACGGCATGGGCGGCGATGGCGTTTCACCCGGTCGAAGCGCTTACCGGCGCAGTGGTGATTCCAGCGCTCGTCTTCGTCATTCCGATCCATGTCGGCGCGCTCGCGCTGGTGTTGACGATCATGACGGTGATGGGCGTCACCAATCACATGGGGTGGGAGATTTTTCCGCGCTTTTTGTGGAACGGGCCGCTCGGCCGCTGGCTGATCACCGCCAGCCACCATCAGCGGCATCATGATCGCTATCGTTGCAATTACGGCCTGTATTTCCGTTTCTGGGATCATCTGTGTGGCACCGATGCGGGCGTGGGCGGCTTTGCCGCGCCGCGTGAACCGCACCCGCGAAGATATGCTACGGAACCTAAGTAAAGCTGCCTCGTTCTAAGGCCGGTATCGCGTTCAAAGGGAGAAATCTGTCACATGCGTAGCCTGACCCTCGCCGGGCTCCTGGCCTGTTCCATCGCGCTGCCCGCGCACGCCCAGTCAATCCAGTCGGAGAATGGCGACCCCGAAGGCGATTTCGCGATCGTCGGCGCGGCGGGAACGGTGACTCCCGATTATGAAGGCTCGGACGATTATCGCCTCTCCCCCGTCCCCGGAGCCGCCGGGCGGGTCGGCGGCATCGGCTTCCAGCTCGCCGGCAATCGCCTCAGCGTCGACCTGATGCCCGACATTCTGGAATCGGGCTGGAAGTTGCAGGCCGGGCCGCTGGCGGCGGTCAATTTCAATCGCACCAGCCCCAAAAGCATCGATCAGCCCGAAATCGCCGCGCTGGGCGATGTCGGCACCGCGATCGAGGTCGGCGGCTATATCGGCATTGCCAAGACCGCCGTCGTCACCAGCGAGTATGACCGGATTTCGCTGACGCTCAGCTATCGCCACGACGTCAACGGGGTGCATGACAGCGGCGTGTGGACGCCGACGCTCAGCTATCTGACGCCGCTCAGCCGCAAGGCGCTCGTCTCGGTCTTCGTCTCGGCCGACCATGTCGAGAACGCCTATGCCGACACTTATTATTCGATCACGCCGGCGGGATCGGTGGCGAGCGGCCTTCCGGTCTATGACGCCGATGGCGGCTGGAAGAACTGGGGTATGGGCCTGGGCGGCGCCTATGCGCTTTCGGGCGATCTGACCGGCGGGCTGCTGCTCGTCGGCGGCGTCGGCTATCGCCGCCTGCTCGGCGACTTCGCCGACAGTCCCGTCGTCGGCGTCGGCAGTGCCGATCAGTGGCTCGGCGTCGCGGGGCTCGCCTACAGCTTCTGAACACGGCCCCTTGCGTATGCGCCAGTAACCTTTAGACTCGCGACCATTCCCCGGGGGAGCGCCGAACCGCGCTTGAGAGGCAGGCAGGAGCCTGCGACCCGCTGAACCTGATCCCGATGATACGGGCGTAGGGAGGGAGCGGTTTTTCCCGAAAATCCGCGCTCTCCTTCCCGCCCAAGGAGACGCGACGCATGGCCGACAATCCCGCAATTCCCGAACTCAAGGTCACCACCGGCCCGATCCGCGGCAGCCGCAAGGTGCATGTCGGGCCGTTGAAGGTCGCGATGCGCGAGATCGATCTCGAGCCCAGCTCGGGCGAGCCGCCGCTGCGCGTCTATGATCCCTCCGGCCCCTATACCGATCCCGATGTCCGCATCGACATCATGGCCGGCCTGCCCGAGCTGCGCCGCGACTGGATTCGCGATCGCGGCGATGTGGAAGAAGTCACCCAGCGCGAAGTGAAGCCCGAGGATAACGGCCTGTCCGGCCCCGATCGCTCGGGCGGCGTCCAGCCCTTCCCGAACGTGCGCAAGAAGGTGCTCCGCGCCAAGCCGGGCAGCAACGTCAGCCAGATGCACTATGCGCGCAAGGGCATCATCACCCCCGAAATGGAATATGTCGCCGCCCGCGAAAATCTGGGCCGTGAAGCGATGCACCGCGATGCGACGCGCGACGGCGAAAGCTTCGGCGCCGCCATCCCCGATTTCGTCACGCCGGAGTTCGTCCGCGATGAGATCGCGAGGGGCCGCGCGATCATCCCCAACAACATCAACCACCCCGAAAGCGAACCGATGGCGATCGGCCGCAATTTCCTGGTCAAGATCAACGCCAATATCGGCAACTCCGCCGTCGCCAGCGACGTGGCGAGCGAAGTCGACAAGATGGTCTGGGCGACCCGCTGGGGCGCGGACACGGTGATGGACCTCTCCACCGGCCGCAACATCCACGACACGCGCGAATGGATATTGCGCAATTCGCCCGTCCCGATCGGCACCGTCCCCATCTATCAGGCGCTGGAAAAGGTCGGCGGCGTCGCCGAAGACCTCAACTGGGACATTTTCCGCGACACGCTGATCGAACAGGCCGAACAGGGCGTCGATTATTTCACCATCCATGCGGGCGTCCGCCTGCCCTATGTCCCGCTCGCGGCGAAGCGCGTCACCGGCATCGTTTCGCGCGGCGGATCGATCATGGCGAAATGGTGCCTCGCCCATCACAAGGAGAGCTTCCTCTACGAAAAGTTCGAGGAAATCTGCGAGATCATGAAGGCCTATGACGTCGCCTTCTCCTTGGGCGACGGCCTGCGCCCCGGCAGCATCGCCGACGCCAATGACGAGGCGCAGTTCGCCGAACTCTACACGCTCGGTGAGCTGACCCACAAGGCGTGGGCGCATGACGTCCAGGTCATGATCGAAGGCCCCGGCCATGTGCCGATGCACAAGATCAAGGAGAATATGGACAAGCAGCTCGAGGTGTGCGGCGAAGCGCCCTTCTACACGCTCGGGCCGCTCACCACCGATATCGCGCCGGGATATGACCATATCACCAGCGGCATCGGCGCCGCGATGATCGGCTGGTACGGCACGGCGATGCTCTGTTACGTCACGCCCAAGGAGCATCTCGGCCTGCCCGATCGCGACGATGTGAAGGTGGGCGTGGTGACCTACAAGCTCGCCGCCCACGCCGCCGATCTCGCCAAGGGCCACCCGGCCGCCAAGCTGCGCGACGACGCGCTGAGCCGCGCGCGCTTCGAATTCCGTTGGCGCGACCAGTTCCACCTGTCGCTCGATCCCGACACGGCCGAGCAATATCACGATCAGACGCTCCCGGCCGAAGGCGCCAAGACCGCCCATTTCTGCTCGATGTGCGGCCCGAAATTCTGCTCGATGAAGATTTCGCAAGAGGTCCGCGATTTCGCCGCGAAGCAAAATCAGGGCGCCGACGGCTTCCTTGCATCGTCTCCCCTCCCGCCTGCGGGAGGGGCCGGGGGTGGGCAACCTGCACCCGAGGAAGCCGAAGCGGGGATGGAGCAGATGAGCAAGGTGTTCAAGGAAACCGGCAGCGAGCTGTACATGGGCGCCGGGGATCGGGAGCGGGATTGATGGTGAGGATTTGTATCGACCGGAGAGCTGATTGAACCTCAAAACCCCTGAACTTCGTCAAGCACTTGCGACTTTTGCCAAGGCCGCGCGTGAATGCGCCGGTCGTGATGTCAAAGGAGTGAACTTTGAAAAATTTCGACTACACCGCGGCAAGGTGTTTGACCTGTCTGACGAGGTAATCAGAGCCCAGAATGACTTTGTACGCATAGCTATACGGAAGCTTGGGCCGATCAAAGGTCATGCAAAGGTTTTGGATGAGGCGCTTTGGGACTTTGTTACCTCGTCCGAAAACGTAGCTGACCTCGACAAAACTGAGTGCCTCAACCGCGCGCTGGAGAAAATAGAACTCCAATCTGCGTCGGTTTGCGAGTTTTTCAGGCCCTGCCCGTTGGTCGAATTGCCAGATGGCACGGACCGGATTGATATTGGTCGGGTTGCGATAAATCGCTCTGAGGCAAGAATTCACGAATTTCGAAAGATAAATCCGCGGTACAAATTTGGGGTGAGTCAGGACTGGTCTCTGTCGATCGTGGTCGCTGCAGAGGACGTCGGTATCGTTACTAACCTTCCGCCCACTATGTGGTCGGTGAATTTGGCAGCTGCAGACCCAATTCGTGAAGAAGAGGCGCTTTGGCTTGTAGATGTCGCGCTCAGCATACTGAGGATGACCGCGAAGCACAAAGATCTTGGCGTTTCGGCGCCCACAGTCGGTAAAGTTGAGTCCCATCCATTTGTGCCATACGACATACGAAACCACAGCTTTACGCTGAATCAGGAAGGTGGGGGCACACTGGGCGGAATGACCGCTCCAAACGACTATCGGCTTTCAGCCGGTGCCGTTGAAGCGCTAAAACATGCTTCGGCAGTGGCGAAGACTTCGGCGGTATTCGATGCGGAGCCCAAATCAGTTGCTGAAAGATTCTACCAAGGTTGTGGATGGCTAACACGCGGGCGGCGCAGTAGCGATAGATCAGACCGGTTATTGTATTTCTTCACCGCTATCGAAGCCCTATTGACCAGGTCTGACAATCGAGCCCCTGTCTTGGACACGATCGCTCGTCACGCTGCAGTTCTATTAACCGATGACAACGAAGATCGTGTAAAGATCGCGACCGACTTGAAGAAGCTTTACGCTGTTCGTTCAGCTCTCGTTCACGCAGGAAGCAGAGGTGCCTTTGACATCGATTCCAACTCAGCTCAGCAAATAGCTGAGCTGTTGTATTTCCGGGTTTGGAACGACATCGCCCTTTCTGTGCGGCATGAAGTTTTTGCGGACGCATTAGGTCAAGCTAGTTATGGCCTTCCATTCAAACCAATGCTAGCCAGCTAATAATTCCGGGGGCACAATACCTAATTCCTGCAACTCAACCATCCCAAGCGCCACCCATATCACGCGCACCGTGCAGAAACCGGACAATCTCGACGCGTTCCTTACCCGTGCGATACAACAGTAAATATCGCCCGACCGCCCAGCTCCGCGCGCCTTCGCCAATCTCTGGACGGGCCATGCCGCGCTCGGGAAAGTCGCGCAGCTGCTGCGCCGCCGCGACCAATCGCCGCACATGCGCCTCCGCCGCCAGCGGGTCATCCTGCGCAATCCAGTGGTAAATCTCGCCAAGGTCGCGATCCGCGCTCGGCAGGATATGGACGCGCGTCACACCTCGCGTCGTGCGCCGTCAAGCCGCGCCCGACCGCGTGCGATCACATCGTCGGCCCAATCCTCCGGCATCGGCTCGGGCTCGCCACTTGCCAGCCCGTCATCCCATGCCGCGCGCAATCGGGCGATTTCGCGGGCCTTGACCGCCTCCGCCTCCTGATCGCGCCGCACCAGATCGCGGATATAGTCGCTGCTGCTGCTGTACCGCCCTTCGGCGACGCGGCTTTCGACCCAGGCCTTGAGCGCTTCGGGGATGGAGACATTCATCTGCGCCATGCCTACGACTATAGGGATTTGCGCTAAGATTGTCACGCAGCGCGCTTTGCATGTCGAGAACGCCTGATCTCCGTCTTTCGTCGCCCCTGCGCAGGCAGGGGCCTATGTCTGTCGCGTGCATAGAGCCGACTGACACAGGCACGCCGCTTTTGTGTCAGCCGGTTATACGCAATCCACAGCGATAGGCCCCTGCCTGCGCAGGGGCGACGGGCCTTGCGGGAAAATGTGCGAACGAGCGCCAATCAGAACAAACCAAAAACAAACCTGTCCTACACGGCGAAAATCTGCTCCATACTGCCCGATGAAAAACGGCAGACCCCCCATTCCGCCCGAACCGCCTTCGGAAGACGCGCCTTTCGATGCCGCGTTCGAACCCGTCCCCGTCCGCGATCGGCATGACGGCTGGACGCCCGACAAACAGACCGCGTTCATCGAGGCGCTGGCGGCATCCGGCTGCGTCGTCCATGCCGCCGAAGCGGTGGGCATGCGCCCCAACGCCGCCTATCGCCTGCGCGCGCGGCCCGATGCGGCGTCGTTTCGCGCGGCGTGGGAGCATGCATTGGAATATGCGGTGCAGCGGCTTGCCGAAGCGACGCTCAGCCGCGCGATCCACGGCGTCTCTCGCCCGGTCTATTATCAGGGCGAAGTGATCGGCGAGCGCCGCTATTATGACGAGCGGCTGGCGATGTTCATCCTGCGCTATCGCGACCCCTATCGCTATGGCGCCTGGGTCGATGACAGCGTCCCCAGCCGCACCCCCGATGCCGAAGCGCGCGGCCTCACCCGTGCGGTCGATCGGCTCGCGAGCGATGTCTGGGCTGACCATCACGATTTTCCGCGCGAAAAGGCGCCGATCGACTTCCCCGCGCGCCAGCCGATCACCCCCGAGGAGCAGGCCCGGCGCGAGCGCGAGGCGGCGGAACGGCGCGATTCCTGCGAATTTCGCGTCTCCGAAATTCAGGAAGCGGAGGAGGAAGCGGCAAGAGAAGCGGCGCAGGCCACTGCGCGCGATGCCGGTGATCCCTCCGACCCCGGCGACTGGCGCAACTATGTCGACGACCCCTGACCCCATGCGGGGAGGCGAAAGGACATGGGACGTGGTGTCTCTTTTGTCTCCTTTCGCGCCCTATCCGCCCGCTGCGGCTTGCCATTCGCCGCCCCGGAATCGAGAAAGGCGCCCATGCCGGACACCGCCCCCGCCGCCCAGCTCGCCATCCGCGCCCGCCGCGCCGCGTTCAACGCCGCGATCGCCGCGCGCGATGCCGCTGCGATCGGGCCGATCCTGTCGCGCGACTGCGTGATGGTGACGGGCAGCGACAGCGCGGTGGTTTCCGGGCGGCTGGCGCAGGTGAAGCTCTGGCGCCGCGAATTCGCCGTCCCCGCGCCGGTCATTTATGTCCGCACGCCCGAAACCATCACGGTGTCGCCGGTCGAACCGCTGGCGATGGAGCAGGGCGTCTGGCAGGGGCTGGATGGCGAGGACCGGGTCTTCGCATCGGGCAGCTATGCCGCCAAATGGCGCGAGGGCGGCGAAGGCTGGGTAGTCGAAGCGGAGGTTTTCGTGACGCTCGGCTGAGCGGGCCGGCGGCCGGGCGGAAGTCAGGTGCCGCGGCCGCGCAGCACCACGTCGCCCGCTTCGTTCAGCCAGCCATAGGGTCGCTCGCGAAACCATTTGGTGATGACATATTTCTCGCCGGCGCGGACCTTCATCGCGCAATGGCTGGCATGCGGATTGCCGTTGCCCGCGGAGTCTAGATTGCACCAGGCAAGCAACTTGCCGCGCTCGGGCCGGATGATCTTGTCGACTGCCCGGAACCGAGTCGCGCCGCCCGCCGCGACGTCGTTGAGGTAGATCATCACCGTCCAGCTGCGGTTGCCGGGCACCTGGGTATGTTTTTCGTAGTCCGGCTGGGCGGGAAGGAAATGGTCGATATGCTCGCGAAACTCCTGCCCGACGGCGTAATGCTGGCCCTGCATCGGCTCGCCGTGCGACAGGTCGAGCCCGGTGAGGTCGGCGATGCGCGATTCCACTTCCCGCGCCAGCGGGTCGGTATCGTCGAAATGGCAGGTCTCGCTGGTGCGGATGCGTTCGCCCGTCTGGTGGCCCGATATGGCCGACGGCTCCCGCCGCTCGTCGATCCGCCGGCAGATTGCCGCGCACAGTTCGGCATCGAGAAAGCCGGAAAGCTGGAACAGCGTCAGCTTCTTCCCCGGAAAGCGGCGCACCCCCGGATGGGCCGAAAGCCGCGCGATCACCGGTTCGGCCGGCAGGTCGGAACTGGAGCTCGCCGCATGCGCCATGTCGCGCCTGATGCCGCATCGGCGGCGGCCCGGGCAAGCGGCGATTGCGCCGCGCCGGCGATGACAGGGGAACTGCACGATGCCGCCGCGGGTTTTGCCGCGCATGAGAAACATCTTCTGCGCCACTGCGCTCGCCCTGTCGCTCGCCGCCTGCTCGCCTGCGTCCGAAGAGGTGGCGCAATCCGCCAATCAGGCGACGGCCAATGCCACCGAGGCGCTCACGCCGATCGATCCGGGCACACCCACGCCTTCGCCGGGCGTCACTGCCGACGCGAACACGCTGACGCTCGAGGGGCTGGGGGCGCTGAAGATCGGCGAACCGGTACCCGAGGGCAGCGGCTGGGCCGAACGCGGGGCGCAGGTATCGGATATGTGTCGCACGATCAGCGCGCCCGACTATCCCGGCGTCTATGCGATCGTGAGCGACGAAATCGTGCGTCGGATCACCGTCGGCCAGCGATCGGACGTGACTCTGGTCGAGGGAATCGGAGCCGGAGCGACCGAAGCGCAGGTGCGCGAGGCGTTTCCGGGTTTTCGCGAAACGCCGCACAAATATGTCGATGCACCCGCCAAATACCTCACTGCGCCCAATGCCGACAGCGGCGATCCGGCGCTGCGCTTCGAAATCGATGCGCAGGGCGAGGTCAGCATGATGCATGTCGGGACGATGCCTGTGCTCGGCTATGTCGAGGGCTGTGCCTGATCCTTCGGGATTTCGGGCAGCGCCCAGTCGATCGTCGGCAGGCCGCGGCTTTCGAGGAAGGCGTTGGCTTTCGAGAAATGCCGGCAGCCGAGAAAGCCGTTATGCGCCGACAGCGGCGAAGGATGGGCGGCCTTCAGCACCAGATGATGGCCGCCCTGTTCGATCGAAGGGATGAAGCCGGCCTTTTTCTGTGCATAGCTGCCCCAGAGCATGAACACCACCGGCGCCTCCTTCGCGGCAACGAGGCGGATGACTGCGTCGGTGAACTTCTCCCATCCCCGGTCGCGATGCGAGGCTGCCCTGGCCATTTCGACGGTGAGCACCGAGTTGAGCAAGAGCACGCCCTGCCGCGCCCAGTGTTCGAGGAAGCCGTGGCCCGGCCGTTCGATGCCGAGATCGCTATGCAGCTCCTTGTAGATGTTGACGAGGCTGGGCGGCGGCTTGACGCCCGGACGGACCGAGAAGCAGAGGCCGTGCGCCTGTCCGGGCCCATGATAGGGGTCCTGCCCGAGGATCACCACCCGCACCTTGTCGAGCGGAGTGAGGTCGAGCGCGCGAAACCATTCGCTGCCCGCCGGGAAGATGCGCTTCCCCGCCTGACGTTCGCCGAGCAGGAACTGCTTGAGCGCGGCCATATACGGGCTGGCGAATTCGCTCGCGAGCGGCTCGCGCCAGCTTGGGTGGAGCTTCACATCGGTGGGTGCGGCGGTGGCCATGCGCTTCTGGTGGCGCAGGGCAGTGGCGCGCGTCAATGCCCGCCGGGCTTTGCGGCGGCGGCGCGGGCTGGCATGGAGGCCGCATGCTGCCTTCGCTGATCGTAGTCGACGACTTTCTGCAGGACCCGCATTCGGTCCGCCGCCGCGCGCTGGCGCTCGACTATGACCCCAAGTTCAAGCGCGGCAACTATCCCGGCCTCATGTCGACCACGCCGCTCGACGTGCGCGGCATGGAGCAGGCGGTTTCGCAACGAGTCGGCGTGCCGCTGATCCCGGCGAAGGGGACGATGCACGGCCATTGCCGGCTCACTTTGGCCGGCGACAGCGGCAGGAGCGGGGTGCATATCGATCCGGCGAGCTATTCGGGCATTCTCTATCTGACGCTGCCCGAACATTGCCGCGGCGGCACCGACTTTTTCCGCCACCGCCCGACCGGGCTCGACCGTGTGCCGCAAAGCGAGCGCGAACTCGCGCCGACCGGCTATACCGACATCAATCGGCTGATCGAGCAGGTGGTGAACGGCGATACGCTGAAACCCGCGCGCTGGGAAAAGACGATGACCGTGCCGATGCGGTTCAACCGGCTGCTGCTGTTCAGCCCGTGGATGTTTCACAATGCCGCCAAGGGCTTCGGCAAGGGGCCGGAGGACGGGCGGCTCGTCCAGACGCTGTTCTTCGCGCCAGGAAACCGTCCGGCGGGATCCGGCGTTGAAGGTGGATGACGCAGAAAAAATGGTCGCAGGACGTTACTGAGAAGTCGGACTCGCTCGACCTTGAGGACGATGTCTTCACCAGGGACGATCCGAAGGAAATCGCGCAGTCGCTCAAGCGCTCGGCGGAAGCGAGCGGCCGGCGCAAATCCTCGCCCTATCGCTCGGCGATGTCGATGCTGACCTTCTACGTCAATCGTGCCGGTAGCGGGCTCGACGAAAGGCAGAAGCAGGTTCTCGAGGACGCCAAGGACGAATTGCGTATCGCCTTCGGGCGCGAGCCCAAGGGTTAGGTGCAAGCCTAACCGACTTGCCCGGCACGGCGCGCCGGTGCCATGAAGCGGCCATGCACATGAACCACGACGCCGATGCGCCGATCGCGCCGCAAATCGCCTTCGACCAGTTTCTCGCGGTCGATATCCGCGTCGGCACGATCGTCGAAGCCGAGACGTTTCCCGAGGCGCGCAAGCCCGCCTATAAGCTCACCATCGACTTCGGGCCGGTGATCGGAACGAAGCGGTCATCGGCGCAAATCACCGAACATTATGCGCTCGAGGATCTGGCGGGGATGCAGGTCGCGGCCGTCGTCAATTTCCCGCCGCGCCAGATCGGGCCGATGATGTCCGAAGTGCTGACGCTCGGCATGCCGGACGCGGAAGGGAAGGTGGTGCTGATCCAGCCGAGCAAGCCGGTCCCCAATGGCGGGCGATTGTTCTGAGGGCTGCCGCCTCAATCTCCCCTTCGTCACCCTGAACCCCTCAACAAGCTCGGGACAGGCCCGTTTCAGGGTCTACTCTGCCGCTTGCGAAGACGGCGCTTGTTGCACGGTGGATGCTGAAACAAGTTCAGCATGACGATCGGGGAGAGGGGCGGTCCTACGCCGCTACCGCCGCCAGCAGATAGTTGAGCGTCTCATTGCCGCCGGTGACGAAACCGTGGCCGGGCGTGAAGCTGAGGCCGGTGCGTGCAATCACCTTCAGTCCCGCGTCCTCGAGCAGCGGTTCGAGTTCCTCAGGCTTGAGGAAGCGGCTCCAGTCATGCGTCCCCCTGGGGATCATCCCCGTGCCTTCGCCCACCGTGATCATCGCCAGCCGCGAGAGCGCGGTGCGATTGGGTGTCGAAAGCACCATCAGCCCGCCCGGCGCCAGCGCGCCCGCAAGGCCGCTGACGAAGGCGGCGGGATCGGCGACATGCTCGATCACTTCCATCGAGGTGACGAGATCGAACTGGCGGCCCGCCAGATCCTCGATCCCTCCGGCGATATAGTCGATATCGAGCCCAGACTGCGCGGCATGCGCGGCGGCCGCGCCGACATTCTCGGGTGCGGCATCGACGCCCGTCACCTTCGCTCCCATCCGCGCGAGCGGTTCGGCGAGCAGCCCGGCGCCGCAGCCCACATCGACCGCGCTTTTCCCCGCCAGCGGCGTGAAGCCCGCCGGGTCGCCGCCCCAATGCGCGTCGATCTGTTCGCGCAGAAAGGCAAGGCGCGGCGGGTTGAGGCGATGGAGCATCGCCGAGCTGCCCTTCGGATTCCACCAGTCGGCGGCCAGGGTGCCGAAATGTTTTGCTTCGGCCGGGTCAATCGTTGCTTTTATTGCGTTCGCCATGAACCGCTCCTATCAGGACGCCCCATTCTATCCAACGCGCGGAATCAAGCGACACCAACATGGCACGTATCGTGATGAAGTTCGGCGGCACCTCGATGGCCGGCATCGAGCGCATCCGCAATGTCGCCCAGCGCATCAAGCACGAATGGGGTCAGGGTAACGAAGTCGCCGTGGTCGTTTCGGCGATGGCGGGCGAGACCGACCGGCTGGTCAATTTCTGCCGTGAGGCATCCTCGCTCTACGATCCGCGCGAATATGACGTCGTCGTCTCGTCGGGCGAACAGGTGACGAGCGGGCTGCTCGCCATCGCGCTGCAGGCGATCGGCGTGCCCGCGCGCAGCTGGATGGGCTGGCAGCTGCCGATCCGCACGTCGGACGGCCATGCCTCCGCCCGCATCGAGGATATCGAGACCGGCGCGCTGCTCGAATCGATGGGCGAGGGCGGCGACGGACGCGAAGTCGCGGTGATCCCCGGTTTCCAGGGCATGGCGCTCGGTGAGCGTGTCGCGACGCTCGGCCGCGGCGGATCGGATACCTCGGCAGTGGCGATGGCGGCGGCGATGAAGGCGGACCGCTGCGACATCTACACCGATGTCGACGGCGTCTATACCACCGATCCGCGCATCGTGCCGCGTGCGCAGAAGCTCTCCAAGGTTACGTACGAGGAAATGCTCGAGCTCGCGAGTGTCGGCGCCAAGGTGCTGCAGACGCGCTCGGTCGGGCTGGCGATGAAGGAGAATGTCCGCGTCCGCGTGCTTTCGTCCTTCGATGACATTCGCGACGAAGACGGCCATCGCGGCACGCTGATCGTGGGCGAAGAGGAAGTGGATATGGAACGGCAGCTCATCACCGGTATCGCGCACGACAAGAACGAAGCGAAGATCACGCTCACCGATGTTTCGGATCGGCCGGGCGCGGTGGCCGCGATCTTCTCGCCGCTTGCCGATGCGAACATCAATGTCGACATGATCGTACAGAATGTCGCGCATTCGACCGGCGCGACCGACGTCACCTTCACCGTGCCCAAGGCCGAGCTCGCCCGCGCGCTCGACGTGCTCGAAAAGGGCAAGGACGCGATCGGCTATTCGCAGATGATCCACGATACCAAGGTGACCAAGGTGTCGGTGGTCGGCGTCGGCATGCGCAGCCATGCGGGCGTCGCGGCGGCGATGTTCAAGACGCTGGGCGATCGCGGCGTCAACATTCAGGCGATCACGACGTCGGAGATCAAGGTCAGCGTGCTGATCGAGGAAGATTATACCGAGCTGGCGGTGCGCGTGCTCCACACTGCCTACGGCCTCGACGCCCCCGACGCCGCCGAATAAGGCGCACTCAAAAAACCGCAGTTTTGCGTGCGAAGTTCGCACCGGGTCGCGACGTAACACGCGTGCGCGCGCCCGCATGCGCACGCGCGCGCGTACGCGAGGGGTGGTTTCGGGCGCATCGGCATCTGGAGGATCTTCGTCCGTGATGGCATGCATGCCCGGCAATGCAGGAAGCTTCCGATCTCGATTTTTGCGGGCTCATGCTCTGGATTGACCGGCGCCAGTTCCCGGATGCGGTCGAGGCGTGGGACGGCAACTGGCTGTGCTTTCGAGCGCGTATGGAAGCGGACGGAGCCACTGTCAGGTGCGATGGTCCATTCCTGATGACGACGGACATCGCGCGGTTTCGGGATCAACTGCACGCCATGAACCAGACGCTGGAGGGCGAGGCCTCTCTCAAGCCGTTGGAGCCTGCGTTGGCGGTCGTGCTGCGGATGCAGGGCAGGGGGCAAATCGAAGGCGTGGTCGAGATAACCCCCGACCATATGAGCCAGCGGCATCGCTTCGTCGTTGAGGCGGACCAATCCTATTTGCCACCGCTCATCGCGTCCTGCGACGCGATCCTCGCGCGGTTCCCGGTTGTCGGAAGTGAGGACTAGCCGGACCGGAACCGGTGCGTGACCGGGCAGCAAACGCCAAGTTCCTCCCATGAAAGGGGAGGGGGCCGGCGTAGCTGGTGGAGGGGTAAGTCACGGGCGGCGCGTGTGCGGAGACTACCCCTCCACCGCTGCGCGGTTCCTCTCCCCCCTCAGGGGGAGGAACTGGGTTTCGCCAGGAGGCAAGGCTGCGGTCAGCGAATCGACGATGCGAAAGAGCCTTTCCTCCGTTGCGAATGAAATCCTACATTGAAAGCCCCGTCGCATCCGGGCGGGGCGGCAAGGGGAATGGGTATTCGGCGCGCGCTGTCAGGATGGAAGCAATGGCGGCAGATCGCGCTGTACGGCGCGGCGCTTGCGGTCGGCGTGCTGCTGCTCGAATGGATCGATTATCAGCGGCTGGCGCGGACCAATAGCAGCGACATCTGGCTGTTCCTTGTCGCGGCGGGGTTTCTGGGGCTCGGCATCTATCTCGGCGCGCGCGTGCTGCGGGCGCCCGCGCCGCGCCCGTTCGACGGCAATCCGCAGGTCCGTGCGACGCTCGGTATCAGCGACCGCGAAATCGCCGTGCTGACGGCGCTCGCGGAGGGGCGCTCGAATCGGGAGATCGCCGATGCGCTTCACGTCTCGCCCAACACGGTGAAGACGCATCTCGCCAACCTCTATGCCAAGCTCGAGGCGAACCGCCGTACCGATGCCGTCGCCAAGGCGCGCGCGCTGGGAATCCTGCCGTGACTCCAGGCCCGTTCGCGCAAATCACCCGTTCGGGCGATTGCCGACACCGCATGTCCCGGTCTTGATCCGGCCCGTTGCCAACAAGGGAAATGGACGATGTTCAAGACGATACTCATCTACGGAAGCATTGCCGGGCTGATCGTGGGATCGCTGCTGTTCGGAACGGGCGTGACGATATTGCACACCGTGTCGCCGACGATCGGCATGGCGATCGGCTATACCGGGATGCTGGTCGCATTCAGCACGATCTTCATCGCGATCAAGCGGCGGCGCGACGTGGTGCAGGGCGGGGTGATCCGATTCTTGCCGGCATTGGGCATGGGGCTGGGCATCACGCTGATCGCCGGAATTTTCTATGTCGTCGCCTGGGAAGCGGTGCTGGCGGTGAGGGGCATGGATTTCGGCAGCGGCTATGCCGAGGCGGTGGTCGCCGACATGCGCGCATCGGGCGCAAGCGCGGCGGAGATCGCGCGGGCCAGCGCGGAGATGGCGGAATTCGCCGAGAATTACGCAAATCCGTTCTACCGCATCCCGGTGACCTTTTCGGAAATCGCACCTGTCGGCGCGGCGATTTCGCTTCTGACCGCGTTGCTGCTCGCCAACCGGAACTTCCTGCCCGCGCGCTGAACGCGACAAATTGCGCGAAATATTGTGTCGCGCTGGCACAATTTTGCGACAACTCGATTGTAGCCCGGAATGGTTCATGTCGGCGCGTCCATGATGGGCGCGCCGATCTGTTGAGGAGTATTTCCGGCATGCGCCGTCTCATTCTGTTGACTTCGATCCTGATGGGTAGCGTTTCCCCCGCCGCGCTGGCGGCGCCGCTGTCCGGGCAGGACGCTGCAGCGCAAGCTGCCGCAGCCCAGGATGCTTCCGGCCAGGACGCCGGAGGACAGGATGCGGGCGGTCAGGATGCGTCCACCGAGGACACGGCGCTCGACGAACTGATCGCGGGCGAGGAAATCGTCGTCCGGGCCGATATGCGCGGCGCGGTGGCGGGCGACATCGCCCCTGACGAAGTGCTGACCGCGGATGACATCCGCAGCTATGGCGCCAGCTCGATCGGCGATCTGCTCGACGCGATCTCGCCGCAGACCAGCTCGGCGCGCGGACGCGGCGGCGGGCGGCCGGTGATCCTGCTCAACGGCCGGCGGATTTCCGGCTGGCGCGAATTGCGCGACATTCCGACCGAGGCGATCGAGCGCGTCGACATCCTGCCCGAGGAAGTCGCGCTCAAATACGGCTATCCCGCCGATCAGCGGGTGGTGAATTTCGTGCTTCGCGAACGCTTCCGCTCGATCACCGGCGAAGTCGAGGCGGGCATGCCGACCGCAGGCGGCTTTTCGAGCCAGGAAGCCGAGCTCGATATCCTGCGCATCGCGGGCGAAGCGCGGATCAGCTTCCATGTCGGATATGAAGGCCGTTCGGCTTTGACCGAGGACGAGCGCGACATTGTTTCGACGCGCGAAAGCCTGTTCGACCGATATGGCAACGTCACCGCGCCCGACGGCAGCAGCGAGATCGACCCGGGTCTCAGTGCGATTGCGGGGATGCCGGTGACGCTAGCGGGCGCACCGGCGGGCGCGGCGGACGGACCGGTCGGCCTCGGTGATTTCCTGGGCGGCGCGAACAGCGGCAGCGAGGCGCCCTATCGCACGCTGCAGGGATCGAACCAGAGTTTCACGGTCAACGGCGTGATCGCGCGGCCGATCGCGGATCGCGTGAACGCGACAGTGAATATCGAGCTGACCGCAACCGAAAGCGAATCGCTGCTCGGCCTTTCGACTGCCACGCTGATGCTGCCGGGCGGCAGTCCCTTCTCGCCCTTTGCTGACGATGTGGCGCTGTATCGCGCCTATCCTTCGCTCGGCGCGCTCGATCGCGACACGTCGGGGCAGACCATCCATGTCGGCGCGAGCGTCAACGGCGACGGCGATACGTGGCGCTGGTCGGTGACGGGCAACTATGATCGCGCGACATCGGAAACGATCACCACCACCGGCATCGATGCCGCGCCCTTCCAGTCGGCGCTCGACGCGGGCGATCCGGCGTTCAATCCCTTTGCGGCGCCGCCGCTGACGCTGGTGTCGTTCCTGCCGCTCGATACCTCGCGATCGACATCGAACAACGGCACTGTCGAGGCGCAGGCCTCCGGCCCGTTGTTCCGCATGCCGGCAGGCGATGTCAGCACCAGCATCCGCATCGGCGGCGAACTGAGCGATTATGAATCGCGCGCCTTCCGTTCGGGCGTCACCAGCGCCAGCGACGTCTCGCGCCAGACGGCGAGCGGCCAGTGGAATCTCGACGTTCCGATCGCCAGCCGCCGCGAAGGCGTGCTCGACGCGATCGGCGACCTGACGCTCAACGGCAATGTCGAAGTGAAGGAGCTTTCCGATTTCGGTACGCTCGTCACCTATGGCTATGGCGCCAACTGGTCGCCGTTCGAGCCGGTCCGGCTGATCGTTTCGGTGACCGAGGAGGAAGGCGCGCCTTCGGCGACGCAGCTCGGCAATCCGACGGTGGTGACGCCCAATGTCCGGGTGTTCGATTACACGCGCGGCGAATCGGTGCTGGTGACGACGATCGGCGGCGGCAATCCGGGGCTGCAGGGCGACCGGCGACATGTGCTCAAGGTGGGGCTCAACGCCAATATCCTGGAGGATGGGCCCGATCTGCGGTTCAGCGCCGAATATGTCCGCAGCCGCACCGACAACGCGATTGCCGGCCTGCCCGCGCCGACCGCGGAAATCGAAGCGGCTTTCCCCGATCGCTTCGTGCGCGACGCGACCGGGCAGCTCGTTACCGTCGACAATCGCTCGGTCAATTTCGCGCGGACCGAGCGCGAACAGATCCGCTACGGGCTGAACTTCTCGCTGCCGCTGCGCAGCGAGGCGCCCGAGCGCGCGAGCGGCGATCGCAGGGGCCCGCCCCGGCCGCAGGGCGGCGAGGAAGCGCGACCAGGCCGCGGGCAGCAGCAGGACGGCGCCGGGCAGCAGGGCGAAGGCAATGGCGGCAATGGCGGCGAGCGGTCCGGCAGCGGCGAGAATGCGCGTTCGGGCGAAGGCCGGCGCGGCCCGGGCGGCGGCGGCCGTCGCGGCCGATCGCGCGAGGGACGCATCCGCGCTTCGCTGTACCACACCGTTCATCTGCGCGACGAAGTGCTGATCCGCGAAGGGCTGCCGGTGCTCGATCTGCTTGGCGGTTCGGCGACCGGCAACAGCGGCGGCCAGCCGCGCCACGAGATCGAGCTCGACGCGGGCGTGTTCAAGAACGGTCTCGGCTTCCGCATCGACGGCAACTGGCAGAGCGCGACGCGCGTCGATGCCGGCACGTCGGCGGCGCCCGAACAATTGCGCTTCGGCAGCCTGGCGACAGTCGATGCGCGGCTGTTCGTCAATCTCGGCGAGCAGCGCAGTCTGGTGCGCGATCATCGCTGGCTGCGCGGGGCGCGCGTCTCCTTCTCGATCTCGAACATCTTCGACGCGCGGCGCAAGGTGACCGACGCCACCGGCGCGGTGCCGCTCAGCTATCAGCCCGATCTGATCGATCCGGTGGGGCGTCGCGTGGAAATCGAGTTCCGCAAGCTGTTCTTCTGACGCGCTCGGCCGACCGCCTATTCGCCGAACTCGCCGGGGCGATAGAGCAGCGTGATCGCGACGCGGCGATTGCGCGGATCGGCAGGGTTTTCGCGGATGATCGGCTCGCGATCCGCCACCCCCTCGATCCGCGAGAAGCGCGCTTCGTCGACACCGCCCGCCGCGAGCCTGCGGCGGGTCGCTTCGGCGCGGCCGCTCGACAGCATCCAGTTGTTCATCCGCAGCGGATCGCCATAGGGCACGCTGTCGGTATGGCCGCGGATCATGATCGGATTGGGCAGCGTCTCGATCGCATCGGCGACCATGCCGACCAGCGAATCGGCGCTGACGACCAGCGCGGTCGTGCCGCTGTCGAACATTGAATAATCGGCGTCGTCCATCAGGTCGATCCGCATCCCGTCGCGCGTCTGGACGAAGCGGACATGCTCGGAAAGCCCGGCAAGCTGGGGCGAGCTGCGGATCTTGCGCGAAAGCTCGCGCTGCATCGCCTCGAAATTGCGCTGATCCTCGCGTGCCATCGATTCGCGGCTGCGCAGCGAACCGCGATCGGCGGTGCCCACCTTGATGCCGCCGCTGGCATCGGCGGGAATGGTCAGCGAGCGGGTGCCCGTCTGCGCCGCCTTGTGCGGGTAATTGTCCTTGTCGATCACGCTTTCGCCGCCGAACAGCCCGTTCGAACCCGCGCTGTTCTGCTTCAGTTCGATCAGCGTCGGGGCGAAATAGTCGGCCAGCGCCTTGCGCTGTTTCTCGGTCGTCGCGCCGAGCAGCCACATCAGCAGGAAGAACGCCATCATGGCAGTCACGAAGTCGGCATAGGCGACTTTCCACGCGCCGCCGTGATGGCCGCCATGACCTTCCTCGACGATCTTCTTGACGATGATCTTGGGCTGGTTCGATCCGTGCGGCGCGCGAGCGGCCATGATTTACCTCCCGCGCAGCCCGTCGAACACTTCGCCGAACGCCGGCTGGTTCGAATGGGCGATGCCCGACCGCGCGGCTTCGATGACCAGCGGCTGGGGATGGCCGTGGAGCGAGGCGATGATGATCTGTTTCACCGTGTGATAGATGGCGGCATCGGCGTCGATCACCTGCTGCAGCCGCGTCGCGAGCGGGCCGACGATGCCGTATGCGAGCAGCACGCCCAGAAAGGTGCCGACCAGCGCCGATCCGATCATCCCGCCAAGGATGCTCGGCGGCTTGTCGATCGATCCCATCGTCTTCACCACGCCGAGCACGGCGGCGACGATGCCCAGCGCGGGCAGCGCATCGGACAGCGACTGCAGCGTCGCCTGCGGGCCCTGCACTTCGTGGTGATGCGTCTTGATGGTGTTATCCATCACTTCCTCTACCGCGTGCACGTCGAGCGTGCCCGAGGATACGACCACCAGCCGCAGCGTGTCGGCGATCAGATTGACCAGCGTCTTGTCGGCGAGCAGCCGGGGATATTCGGCGAAGATGGCGGAGGACTGCGGATCCTCGACATGCGGTTCGAGCGCGATCGGCCCTTCGGTGCGCAGCATCTTCATCAGCTTGGACACCAGGAAGATGGTGTCGAGATAGTCCTGCTTGCGGTATTTCGGCCCCTTGATGACCTTTACCACGCCGCCGCCCAGCGCCTTCAGCTCCTTCATCGAATTGCCGATGATCAGCGCGCCGACCGCGGCGCCGCCGATGATCAGCATTTCGTGCGGCAGCGCGTGCATGACAGGCCCGAGCGCGCCGCCGGTGAGCGCGAAGCCCCCGAAGACCATGACGAGCAGAACGATGAGACCGATCAGCGGAAACATGGTGCTATCACTATCCCCCCTATTGGCCTGACAGCGGCTTCTTCAGAGTGAACGGCAGGCATCGGTCAAACTTGCGGAGAAAATGGTTACCTGCGCAAAAATCACCGCAGATAATCGAACAGCGACAGCGATGTGAGCTGGCTGAAGCTCGATTGCGTGGCATCGAGCACGGTCAGCGTTTTCTGCAGCTCGGTGATCGCGGCGGTCATGTCGACTTCCTCGAGCGCGCTGCGGCTTTCCGCGCGCGTCGTGGCGGCGGTATCGAGCCGTTCGAGCGTGTAATCGAGCCGGATGGCGCGCGCGCCGACCGAGGAGCGCGTCGCCCCGATGGTATCGAGTGCGCCGCCGATCGCATCGCTCGCCATGCCGATCGCATCGACATCGCCGACCTGTAGCGCCGCCGACAGCGAAGCCAGCGCGCCGAACGCGCCGCCGCCCGCGCTTCCGCTGCCGAACACGCGTTCGCCGCTCACGGTGGCGTGCACGCTGTCACCATTGCCGAACGGGATCGCGGCGGGTTCGCCTGATCCGGCAAAGGCGATGCTGCCATCGGCGGCCTTCACGAAGGCCGTGTCACCGGTGGCGCCCCCGAACAGCGGCTGGCCGCGCACGTCGCTCTGATTGGCAAGCGAGAGAAGCTCGTCGACAATGCCGTCCAGTTCGCTGGCGATCGCCGCGCGGTCGCTTGCGTTGAGCGTGGTGGTCGCTGCCTGGATCGCGAGCTCCTGCGCGCGCTGAAGCTGGGTTTCGGCGCTGCCGAGCGCGATATCGGTTTCGCCGAGCAGCGTCTGCGCAAGATCGACATTGGCGGCATCCGCCTTGCCGATGGCGTCGTCGCGGTTGAGCGACTGGATGCGGCGCCAAGCCGTGGCGTCGTCCGACGGCGCTTCGACACGCTTGTTGGTCGCGATCTGCGTCTGCAGCCTGTTCGCATCCATCGACAGGCCGTTGATCTGGCCCGTCGCGCGGCTGTAAAGCTGGTTGGTCGAAATGCGCATGGCCGGGCTCACTGGATGTTGAGGATGGACTGCAGCGTTTCGCGCGCCACCTGGATGATACGGCTCGACGCCTGATAGGCCTGCTGGAAGCGCATCAGATCGACCGCTTCCTCGTCGAGATTGACGCCGCTCAGCGAATCGCGCGATGCGACGGCGGTGTCGCGGATGGCGGTCTGCGCGTCGGCGACGGTGCGGCGCGCGGTCAGTGCGGTCGCATTGGCCGTGATTGCGTCGCCCAGCCGTCCTTCGACATTGCTCGTTCCGCGCAGCGATTCGAGATTGGCGAGATTGCCGTTGTCGCGCGAGCCGCCACCGGGCAGCGCCGCGGCGATCCCGCGCGGGTCGCTCAGCACCAGCGAAAGCTCGGCAGGCGGATCGCCCGCGGCGAAGATCGGCGCGCCGGGCCGGCCGTCCAGCCCTTCGCCCTGTGCCTGAACGTCGTTGACGCCGTCCACCACTGCCGCTGCGATCGCATCGAGCTCGGTACGGGCATTGGCGATGCGCTGTGCGCCTTCGATCGCGCCGCCCAGCGTGCCGCCGCTCGCCATCATGGTGCGCGTGCCGTCCTTGCCGTGCACGGCAAGCGAAACCGCGCCTTCCTCGTTACGCAGATAGGTGACTGCGCCGTGCGTATCGCCCTGCACCAGCATCGGCCCGTCGCGGCCGCCCGCCAGGACATTGGCGCGGCCGAAATCGTCGAGCGTCACGGTGACGTCGGTGAGCGCGCTCATCTGTTCGAGCAGGCCGTCGCGCTGATCGAGCAGCGTCGCCTGGCCCGCGCTGTTCGCCGGCGCGCGCGAAAGCCCGGCATTGACCTTGGCCAGTCCGGCGGCGAGCTGGTTGAGCTGCGAAACCGCGGCTTCCGCGCTGGCATCGAGATCGCTCGCGGCGCCGTCGAGCGCCTTGCTGGTCGCGGTGAAGGCGCTGGCAAGCGAGGCGGCTGATTCGAGCATGATCGCGCGCGGCGCGGTTGCCGAAGGATCGGCGGCGACGCTCTTGGCAGAATTGAAGAAGGCGGTCAGCTGATCCGAAAGGCCGTTGTCGTTGAGCGCGTTTTCGATCCGCCCCAGCCAGGTCGCACTGGTTTCGGTGCGGGCAAGATCGGCGCTTGCGCTGCGGACCGCGTCGGCGCGCGCATCGTCGCCCATCCGCGAAACGCCGGTGACGACAACGCCGCTGCCGCCATTGGAGCGCAGCGATGAGGTCGTGACGACTTCGCGCATTTCGGTGGTGCGGCGCGTATAGCCTTCATTGCCGGCATTGGCGATATTGTCCGACGTGGTCGCGATCGCCGACTGATAGGCACGGATGCCGCTGGCCCCGATGGAAAGCAGGTCGCTCATGCGCCGCCTTTCGGATCAGTGCTGTCGACGGCATCGGGCGCGGCGATCGGCGTGGCGCCGCCGCCGCCGGCAAGGAAGCTGGTCATCGCTTCGCCGATCCCCATCGGTGCGTTGACTGCCATCGATTTGGCCAGCTGATCGTCCTGCATGTCGCGAAACTGGTCGAGCGCCTTGCTGTCGAACAGCCCTTCGCCAAGGCTCGCCTTGCGCATCGAGCTGAGCATCATCTTGGTGAAGATGGCTTCGAACCGCTGGCCGGCGGCTTCCAGATTCTCATGGTTGGCAAGACGCGAGCTGTCGTTCGCGGTGCCCGCGGCAGTGCCGGTCAGCGCGGCGGGGTTCAGCGTCGGGCCGGTCATCACAGGATCACCAGTTCGGCGTCGAGCGCACCGGCTTCCTTCAGCGCCTGGAGGATCGCCACCAGGTCGCCGGGAGACGCGCCGATCGCGTTCACGGCCTTGACGATGTCTGCCAAGTTGGCGCCGCCGTCGATCATGAACATCGGGCGGCGTTCCTCGACCACGCCGACGCCGCTCTGTTCCTCGGTGGTGGTGCGGCCGCGGCTGAACGGTGCGGGCTGGCTGACGCGCGGCGCCTCGTCGATCCGCACCGTGAGCTTGCCGTGCGACACCGCCGCCGGGCGCACGCGCACCGCCGAATTGATGACGACCGTGCCGGTGCGCGCATTGATGATCACGCGGGCAGGAGCCTCTGCGGACTGAACCGGCAAATTCTCGATCTCGCTGATCAGGGCCGAGCGGAGGTCGGCGCCGGGCGACGCGAGCACCGCGACCGACACGGCATCGACCGCGCGGGCGCGATTGTCGCCGAAATGCAGGTTGATCGCATCGGCGACATGCTGCGCGGTGGTGAAATCGGCGCGTGACAGATTGAAGGTCAGATAGGGCGCGGTGGCGAAACCGGTGTCGACCGTCCGCTCGACGCTGGCGCCTTCGGGGATGCGCCCGGTGGAGGGAATGTTGACCACCACCGACGATCCGTCGCGGCCGTCGGCGCTGAGGCCGCCGACGACGAGGCTGCCCTGCGCCATCGCATAGATGTTGCCGTCCGCGCCGAGCAGCGGTGTGAGGACGAGCGTGCCGCCGCGCAGGCTCTTGGCCTTGCCCAGCGCCGAAACGGTGACGTCGAGTCGCTGGCCCGGCTTGGCGAAGGCGGGAAGTTCGGCGGTGATCAGCACCGCGGCCGCATTCTTCAGCGCCGGATTGACGCCGGCAGGCAGTTCGAGCCCGAAGCGCGAGGCGACGCCGCGCATCGATTGCACGGTATATTCCAGATTGTCGTCGCCCGTGCCCGGCAGTCCGACCACGATGCCGTAGCCGGTGAGCTGGTTCGAACGGATGCCCTGGAAGCCACCGAGATCCTTCACCCGCTGCGCGGCGGCAGGCTGTACCGCGACGAACAGGGCGAGAAGGGCAAGAAGAATGCGTGTCATGGCGCGCTGCTCCATCGTCAGAAGGGGCTGATGATCTGGAAGAATCGGCTCAGCCAGCCCTGACGGCTCGACCGGGCGAGATCGCCCTTGCCGGTGTAGGAAATCCGGGCATCGGCGACGCGCGTCGAGGCGACCCGGTTATAGGGGTCGACATCGGACGGGCGGATGATGCCGCTGATCTGGACGAATTCGTCGCCGCGATTGAGCGTCAGCCGCTTTTCGCCGCGCACCAGCATCGTGCCGTTGCCATAGACTTCGGCGATGGTGACGGTGATTTCGCCCGAAAGCTGGTTCGCCTGGCTGGCGGTGCCGCCGCCGTTGAAGCCGCGATTGCTGCTGACCGTCGCGTCGGTGGCGCTGAACAGCGACAATGCGCCGGTGGTCGGCGGCAGGATCGAAAAGCCGCCCGAGCTGTCGTAATCGGTGCCTTGCGTCTTGGTCGCCTGCGTCCGTTCGACCAGCACGATCGTCACCGGATCGCCGACACGGCGGGCGCGGTTGCCTTCGTACAGCGCGGCATAGCCCTGGCTCGCCTGAAAGATGCCGCCATTGGCGGCGGCGGGCATCGGCGCGACCGGCGCCGAGGGCGCATAGTCGCGGCTCTGCTCGCGATCGTCGTCGCGGCGCTGGGCGTCGGCGGGCGAGGCGGAGGCGGCGACGATGAGCACCGCGACCGCGCCCGTGGCGAGCCCGGCCATGAACCGGGCGATCCGCGCGTCAGATGTTCTGGTTGACATATTGCAGCATCTCGTCGGTTGCGGAGATCATCTTGGAATTAACCTCATAGGCACGCTGGGTTTCGATCATGTCGACCAGTTCCTGGACGACATTGACGTTCGACCCTTCGAGCATGCCCTGGCGCAGCGCGCCGCGGCCCTGTTCCCCCGGAACGCCGAGGCTGGCGACGCCCGATGCGGCGCTTTCGACAAGATAGTTGTCGCCGACCGCGCGAAGCCCGGCCGAATTTGGGAAGCTGGCGATCTGGATCTGACCCAGGTCGGTCGATTCGGTTTCGCCGGCCAGCGTCGCCGAAACGGTGCCGTCGGTGCCGATGGTGATCGATGTCGCGGTTTCGGGAATGGTGACGCCGGGCATCACCTGATAGCCTTCGGACGTGACCAGAAGCCCCTCGGCGCTGCGCGAGAAATTGCCGGCGCGCGTATAGCCCATCTGGTCGCCGGGCATTTGCACCTGGAAATAGCCATTGCCGTCGAGCGCGATATCCAGCGCGTTGCCGGTGGTCTGGAATTCGCCCTGGGTGTCGATCCGCGCCGTTCCCTGAACGCGCACGCCGGTGCCCAGATTGATGCCGGTGGCATATTGCGTTTCGGCGGTGCTCGATGCGCCGGGCGCAGTCACCACCTGATAGGCGAGCGTCTGAAACGACGCGCGATCGCGCTTGTAGGCCGTGGTGTTGACGTTCGCCAGGTTGTTCGAGATCACGCGCATCCGCATGTCCTGGGCGTCGAGCCCGGTGCGGGCGATGTGCAGTGCTGCAGAACCCATTTGGTAAAACTCCTTAGCCCGGCATCCGCATCAGCGATGCGGTCTGCTCGTCCATTTTCTTGGCTTCCTTGAGGAGGTTCGCCTGAACCTCGTAAGCGCGCTGGTTCTCGATCATGTCGACCAGCGCCTGCGTCAGATTGACGTTGGATTGTTCGAGCGCGCCCGAACGCACGCCGGCTTCCATGTCTTCGGGCAACACGCCGCCGCCGCGGACATGGAGCAGGTTGTCGAGCCCCTTGACCGTGTCCGAACCCTGCGTGCTGACCAGCTTGATCTTGTCGATTTCCTGCGGCTGATCGGGATCGCCGCCGGGCGGCACGATCGAAACGGTGCCGTCGCCGGAAATGCTGATCGATTCATGCGGCGGCACGGTGATGGGGCCCCCCGACCCCATCACCGGGAAACCGTCTCCGGTTTCCAGCACGCCGGACGGCGCGACCGAAAGGTCGCCGCGCCGCGTATAGGCTTCCGGGCCGCTCGCCGACTGCACCGCGATCCAGCTGTCGGTGGTCACGGCGATGTCGAGCGGATTGTCCGTCTGCAGCATCGCGCCGGCGCCGCGATCGGCGTCGTGGACGCTGGTCGACGCCATCTGGCGCGTATCGAACCCCGATCCGGTCAGCATCATGCGGTCGAACGAGACCCGGTCGGCGCGATAGCCGATGGTCGATGCGTTCGCGATGTTGTTCGCGATCGCCGCCTGCGCCTGCATCTGGCTGCGCAGGCCCGAAAGCGCGGTGTAGACGAGCCGGTCCATGCCGTGATCCTTCCCCGCGGGCTTAGCCGCGGATGTTGAAGATGGTCTGCGAGATCTGGTTGGCGGTATCGAGCGCCTTGGCGTTCGCCTGGAAATTCTGCTGCGCCGCGATCAGGTTCACCAGCTCCTCGGTGATGTCGACGTTCGACTGTTCGATCGCACCGGTCATCAGCGAGCCGAAGCCGTTGCTGCCGGCTTCGCCGAGACGCGCCTCGCCCGAAATGCCGGTCGAGGCCCAGGTCGAATCGCCCAGCTGGCGCAGGCCCGAGGGATTGGTGAAATTGGCCAGCACCACCTTGCCCAGCGGCTGGGTGTCGCCGTTGGAGAAGCTGGCGGTGACAGTGCCGTTCTCGCCGATGGTGATTCCTTCGAACTGGCCGACGGCGGCGCCATCCTGGCTGCGCGAGCTGACCGCGAAGGGTGAGCTGAGCTGCGTCGTCGCCGATCCGAAATCGAGCGTCAGCGGCTGTTGGCTGGTCGATCCCGGCGGCGTGAAACCGGCGAAGGATACCGCATCGGTCGGCGACAGCATGTTACCCGTGGCGTCGAATTCGAGCGTCATCGGCGCCGCGCCGCCTTCGGGCGCGCTGCCCGTGCTCAGCTGCTGATCGCCGACAAAGGAATAGACGCTCCAGCTGCTGGTGCCGCTATCGCCCTCGGCCGCGGTGTTGCGGACGAAATAGTTGGTCATCGTCAGCGCATTGCCGCTGGCATCATAGATCGTTGTCTGCGTCGACTGGTTGTACGTCGCCGGGTCGAAGCGATCGAAGGCATAGGGGTTTTCTGCGTCGAACGCCGCGCTTTCGGCCGGGATCGGCGAATTGGCCGAAAGATTGAGCGTCAGCGCGACATTCTCGGTGGCCTGCGGCGAACCGCTCGTCTGCGGGACGCGCAGCGGGATGGTGGAATCGAGGCCGGTCGCGACGACCGTGCCCGATCCGTCGACCGGATAGACCTGCAGCTTGTTGCCCTGCGAATCGACGACGTTGCGGTCGCTGTCGACCGAGAAGCTGCCGTTGCGCGTGAACATCACGTCGTCGCCAGCCGATTTGACCGCGAAGAAGCCGTCACCGGCGATGGCGAGATCGAGCGACGAAGTCGACTGGGCATAGCCGCCCGCGCTGAATTGCTGGCGGATCGATTTGACGACCGTGCCCGAACCGCTGATCTGATTCGGGTTCGAGCTGGCGGTCGATGCGATCACGTCCGAAAACTGCGTGGTCGAACGCTTGAAGCCGTTGGTCGAGACGTTCGCCAGGTTGTGCGAAATCGTGCCCATGTTGGTTTGCGCGGCCTGAAGCCCGCTCAGCGACGTGTAGAAGGACATAGTTCAGCTCCTTGAAAAGCGGGTTCAGCCGACCTTGAGGACGTCGGCGGGCGAGACCCGGCCGATGCCGGGCAGATTGAGGATCGGGTCGCCATTCTGATCGAACGACACCGAAGTCACCGACGACCAGACCAGAGTCTGTGCCGAAACGGAGTTGCCGTTGGCGTCGAGCGCATCGACGCTGATCGTGAACGGGCCGCTGCCCGGCGCATCGCCGTTGTCGGTGGTGCCGTCCCATTCGAAATCGAGATTGCCGGCCTCCTGCGGGCCAAGCGACACCGTCTTGAGGATCTCGCCATCGGCATTGGCGATCTTTACCGTCACATCGGTCGCGTCCTCGCCGAGCAGGATCGATCCGCCCAGCGTCCCGTCGGTGCGCGGATAGGCGATGTCGTTCTGCGTGAGTACGCTCGACCCGACCCAGGAAAGCACATCCGACGTCGAGGTCGCGCCGAGCTTCTGCGCGATCGAGCTCAGCGTGGCATTCATTTCGGTAATGCCGGAAAGGCTGGAGAACTGCGCCATCTGGGCAACCATCTGGTTGTTGTCCATCGGCTTGAACGGATCCTGGTTCTTCAGCTGCGCGGTCATCAGCGTCAGGAAATCTTCCTGGCCCATCGAAGCGTTGCTGCCGGCATTGGCCACCGGCCCGTCGCTTGTGCCGTAGCGGTTGATGCCCAGGCTGGAGAGCGTGTTGTCGAATGCCCCGGTCATGATCAGGACCCCATCCTGATCGTCTTGAGAATCAGATCCTTGGCGGTCTGAAGCACTTCGACATTGTTCTGATAATTGCGTGCGGTTTCCATCATGTCGATCAGCTCCGCGCTTTCATCGACGCCGCTTTCCCAGACATTGCCGTCGGCATCGGCGAGCGGATTGCCGGGATCGTAGCGCTTCTTGGGTTCGGCACCGGCAGTGACCACCTGTTCGACGTCCACCGTGGCCACGCCGACGGAGGCATCGTCGAAATGGGTGCGGAACACCGGCTTGATCGGGCGATAGGCCTCGCCCGGAGTCGAGGCGACCGTCCCGGCATTGGCCAGGTTCGACGCAGTGGTGTTGAGCCGGACGAGCTGGGCGGACATCGCCCGGCCCGAAATCTGGAAAATCGAAAGCGGCTGGCCGTTCATGGCTTATTCTCCCCGCAATGCGCGCGTGATGGTGCCGATCCGGCCGTTCAGGAACGACAGCGTCGTCTGATAGGCGACGGCGTTTTCGGCGAAGGCGGTCTGTTCGGCGGCAAGTTCGACAGTGTTGCCGTCTTGCGAAGGCTGCAGCGGCACGCGGTAAAGCGTCGCCTGGCCGATCGCGGCCTGGCTGGTGCCGCCGGCTTCGATCGTGCGCATCGCGGCGCCGAAATCGATGTCGCGTGCCTTGTATCCCGGGGTCGATGCATTCGCGATGTTCGACGCGAGCACGCCCATGCGCTGCGAGCGCACCGCAAGCGCTGCTCCATGCACACCGAAGAGACCGTCATTTGCCATCGTGCTTCTCCCGCACAAAAACTCGCGCCCATCTCAGCAAGGGGCGTGCCAATTCCGGGGAGGGCGCCGGAAAAGCTGCATTCGGGCGGGAATTGCCGGGCAGGCGGCAAGATCTTGCCGGGCGGCGGCAAGCCGCTGCCGTCCCCGCCGGGCGGGGCTTGCCGAACCGCCCGGCAACGGCAATTGGCGCGGCGCTTGCAATCCTGCGGGCATGGAAACGACAGCCGCCGCGCAGCTTGCGCCCTTTCTCGATCCGCTCGCACTCGCCCTGGTCGGCGGGGGCACCTTGCTCGCCATGTTCCTGCGCACGCCGTTTCGCGACGCGATGCGCGGGATATCGGCGCTGCGCGTGCTGCCGCGCCGCCGCTTCCGCGCCGATCCGGGGCTTGCGCAGATCACCGCGCTTGGGCGGATCGTACGGCGACACGGTGCGATCGCACTCGACAAGGCAGTGATCGCCGATCCCGATATTGCCGCCGCCGCCGCCGCGATCGTGGACGGCGCGACGCCGGACGAGGTTCGCGACCTCCTGCATTTTCGTGCGGTCGAACGCGCCGAGCGGCATCGCGGCGCCGCCGATCTGTGGACCGGGGCGGCCGAAGCGGCGCCGGCGATGGGAATGATCGGCACGCTGGTCGGGCTGGTGAAGATGTTCGCGACGATGAACGACCCCGATGCGATCGGCGGGGCGATGGCCGTGGCGCTGCTGACCACGCTGTACGGCGCGATCCTCGCGAATCTGGTGGCCCAGCCGATCGCCGCGCGGTTGCGGCGCCGCGCCGGGCAGGAAGCGCGCGAGCGCGAGCGGCTGGTGGCGCCGCTTGCCGAACTCGCCGCGATCGAGCCGCCGCGCCGTGCGACCTGGCGCGAGGCGGCGGCATGACCATCGCCGCGACTCTCGAAGACACGGCACCGCAGGGGCGCCCGGTCTGGCTGACGACGCTCGCCGATCTCGGGCTGTTGCTCGTCGGCTTTTTCGTCTTTCTCCACGCCAATCAGTCGCTCGACGGCGGCGCGATGGCGGCGGGCATGCGCGAAGCGTTCGACGGTCCGCAGGCGCACGAGGAAATGCCCGTCGCCATCGCCGCGGCGGTGGGGTTCGCGCCGGGATCGGCCGCGCCGGTGGAAACCGCGCCGCTGATCGCCTGGGCCCGCGAAGCCGCGCGCGATCCGCGCACGCGGCTGACCGTTACCGGCGAAACCGACGGCAGCCCCGCCGATGTCGATCGCGAGACCGGCAGCGCCGCGATCCTTGCCGCCGATCGTGCCCGCGCGGTCGCGGTGCTGCTGGTGCGCAGCGGCGCGGTGCCGCCCGAACGGATCGCGCTTGCGACCGGGGAGGGGCGCCGCCGCGTGATCGCCACACTGGCCTATGCCGGCGCTGACAGCGGGGCCGCGCAGCCATCGAATTGTACCGCGCCGGGCAACCGGCACGAAGCTTGCTGAAACCGATGACGAACCATCTTCCCGAGGAGAAGAAAGCCATGAACCGGCTGCTCATGTTCACGCTTCCGGCCCTGATCGCGGCGGCACCCGCCGCAGCGCAGGACTATCAGTCGACGCAGACGCTCGATACGATCGTCGCGCAATTCACCGGCAGCGATATCGGCCAGCCGGGCGGCGCGCGCGCCGCCGTCGACGGCCGGCTGCGCCTTGCCGCCTGCGCTGCGCCGCAGCTCAGCTGGCGCACCGATCGGCAGGAAGCGGTGGTGGTGCGCTGCATGGCGCCGACGTGGCGCATCTTCGTTCCCGTCAATGCGATGCCGCAGGCCGCGGCGGAACCGGCGGTCGCAACTGCCGCCGCTGCTGCCCCGGCCGCGCCGCCGCCTCCGGCCGAGCCGGTGATCCGTCGCGGCGATCCGATCACGATCGAAGTCGGTGCGCCGGGCTTTTCGATCTCGCGCGATGGAATCGCGATGGGCGACGCCAAGCCCGGCGAGCGGCTGCTCGTCCGGGTCGAGGAGCGCAAGCCGCCGATCCAGGCAGTCGCGCTGGAAAGCGGCCGTGCGACATTGCCGGGATGGTCGCGATAATTTTTCGCTAAAGTCGCGTCGTACGCTGCCGTTCATGGCTGTGACGACATGTAACTGGATGAGGGCTGCGGACATGGTGGATCCCATCGGCATCAAGAACGGAGCGGCGATCGGCCGGCTGTCTGCGCCGGTCGGCCCTGCCGAGCCCGTGGCGGCGGCGCGATCGGTTGCCGGTCGCGAAAGCGAACCGGCGGACGCGCCCGAGGCCGAGCTGCTTTCGCGCGCGATGGCATCGAAGGCGCCGGTCGATTCCGAACGTGTCGCCGAAATCCGTCGCGCGGTGGAAAGCGGGAAATTCCCGCTCGTCCCTTCGACGATCGCAGACCGGCTGCTGGCGCTCAAAATGGATTGGGATCCCAATGAACAGGCGTGACGCACTGATTGCCGTGATCGAGGCGCTCCACGCCGAAATCGCCGCGCTGAAATCAAGCGATGTCGGCGCGCTGGAAGCCGCGACCAAGGCGAAGCAGATCGGTATCGAGGCCGCCGCGCGCCACGATCACGAGCCCGCCGACGCGGAAATCCGCGAACTGGCGAGCGAGGCGCACCGCCTCAACGAAACCTGCCGCATCTACGTCAATCTGATGGCGGCAAATGTTCGCCGCCGCCTGCAAATTCTTTCCGGTGCGGCAAACCCGGCCTATGGCCCGGGCGCGGCCTATACGGGCTGAGCGCCCTTCCGGCTATCACAGCCGTTGGCACTGCGCCTGTCGAAGTGCCGCATTTCCCTTTCTCCGCCGCTTCTGAAAAGCAGAACCGCGCTTCGAAAAGCTCTGAGCGCACGGTTGTGAGAGCAATCCGATAATCTGGCACGATCCTTGCTGATATTCCCCTGAACCAGTCACTGGGGTCAGGGATCGATGAACATCGCTTCGGTCGGAAATGTCACGAACGTACAGAAGGCGATCGCGCATGCGAGCCGCCGGACGGGCGTCGACTTCTCCTATCTGCTCGGCCAGGCGCAGGTCGAAAGCGGGATGCGCCCCGATGCGCGCGCGCCGACGTCCAGCGCGTCGGGCCTCTACCAGTTTATCGAGCAGAGCTGGCTGGGCGTGGTCAAGCAGCATGGCGCGGAGCACGGGCTCGGCTGGGCCGCCGATTCGATCCGCCAGAATGCCAATGGCCGTTTCACGGTCGCCGACGGCGCAACGCGGCAGGCGATCCTCGACTTGCGCAACGATCCGCAGGCCGCATCGCTGATGGCGGCCGAACATGCCGCCGACAACAAGGCGGCGCTGGAAGGCGCGCTCGATCGTCCGGTGACCGGCACCGACCTTTATATGGCGCATTTCCTGGGGCTGGGCGGTGCGCGCAATTTCCTGACCGCGATGGACGCTTCGCCCGATCGCGCGGGCGCGGCGATGTTTCCCGCCGCCGCGCGCGCCAATCGCAACATCTTCTATGCTTCGAACGGTCAGCCGCGTACGCTCGCGCAAATCTATTCACGCTTTTCCGAAAAGCTCGATCGCGGTGTTGCGGCGGTCGGCGGCGCCGGCTCGGCGTCCGCGCCCTTCGCCATGCCGGAGCAGCAGCTCGCCGGCGGCGGGGCAGTGATCTACGGCAACGGAGCGGGCGCGGGCGAGGACGCCTGGGTCCAGACGACGCTCGATCGCTTCGGGATCACGCCCGGCAACGCCGCGATACCCACCGCCGGCGGCAACTCGACCACCTATCCGACCAACCTGCGCGTCGATCCGCTGCGACCGACGCCCGACACTGCACGTCTCGCCTATCTGATGCTGGCGAGCCTGGGGGCCTGACCGAATGCAAGCCTTGAGTATTTCCCCGCGTATGTTCCTGCCTTCGCTGCGTAACTTCGCATTGCCGCTGGCGATATTGATGCTCGTCGTGCTGATGGTGCTGCCGATCCCGGCGTTCCTGCTCGATGTATTCTTCGTCACCAACATCATGATCAGCCTTGCCGTGCTGATGGTGGCGCTGAACGCGCAGAAGCCGCTCGACTTCTCGGCTTTCCCGACGGTGCTGCTGTTCGCGACTCTGTTCCGGCTCGGCCTCAACGTCGCGTCGACGCGCGTCGTGCTGGTCAACGGCCATACCGGGGAAGACGCCGCGGGCCAGGTGATCCAGGCATTCGGCAGCTTCCTGATCGGCGGCGACTATGTCGTCGGGCTGTTCGTTTTCGCGATCCTGATCATCATCAACATGATCGTGGTGACCAAGGGCGCGGGGCGCGTGTCCGAAGTGTCGGCACGCTTCACGCTCGACGCACTGCCCGGCAAGCAGATGGCGATCGACGCCGATCTCAATGCCGGGCTGATCACGCCCGACGAAGCGCGCGCGCGGCGCAGCGAAGTCGCCACCGAAGCCGATTTCTACGGCGCGATGGACGGTTCGTCGAAATTCGTGAAGGGCGATGCGATCGCCGGGCTGCTGATCCTCGGCATCAACATCATCGGCGGCCTGATCCTCGGCACCGTTTCGCACGGCATGGACGTGGGCGACGCGGCGCATACCTATGTGCTGCTTTCGATCGGTGACGCGCTGGTCGCGCAGATCCCGTCGCTGCTGCTTTCGATCGCCGCTGCGGCGATCGTCACGCGCGTGACGTCGAACCACGATCTTGCCGGTCAGATCGGCACGCAGTTCGGCAGCCACCGCACCTGGACCCCGGTGGCGATCATCCTCGGCCTGCTCGGGCTGATGCCGGGCATGCCGCATTTCGTGATTCTGCCGCTGGCGGCCGGGGCGGGCTATGCGGCCTGGCGGCTCTACCGCATTTCCAAACTGCCGCCTCCGGCCGAGCCGGTGGTCGAGGAACCGACCGATCTTTCGAAGATCGGCTGGGAGGAAGTCACTGACAACATGCAGGTGATGCTCGATATCGGCTATGGCCTGGTGCCGCTGGTCGACGAACGGCGCGGCGGGCCGCTGATGGGCCGGATCACCGGCGTCCGGCGGCAGCTTTCCAAGGAACTGGGCTTTGTCGTGCCGCAGGTGCGCGTGCGCGACGACATCAATCTGGGGCCGTACACCTATCGCATCGTCGTCGGCGGCGTCGTGATCGGCGAGGACAGCGTCTCGCCCGAAGAGATGCTGGCGCTCGATACCGGACAGGCGGTCGGCGAGCTGCCGGGCCAGACGGTGAAGGACCCGACTTTCGGGCTCGACGCGGTGTGGATCGCGGCGGGCGATGCCGATGCCGCCACCGGCGCGGGCTATCTGGTGGTCGATCCCGGCACGGTAGTCGCGACGCATCTCAACCAGTGCCTGCTGCAAAGCGCGAGCGATTTGCTCGGCCCCGACGAGGTCCAGTCGCTGCTCGACGGGCTCAAGGAGCGTTCGGCGCAATTGGTCGCGTCGCTCAGCCCCAATCCGGTGCCGCTCACCACGCTTACCCAGGTGCTGCGCGGGTTGCTGGCGGAGAATATTCCGCTCAAGGAATTCCGCCGCATCGCCGCCGCCATCGCCGTCGCCGCGCAGAAGACGCTCGACGCCGAGGAGATTATCGAGCTGATCCGCCCCGAGCTGGGTCCGCTGATCATCCAGAAACTGTGCGGCGTGCGCGAGCCGCTGCGCGTGATGACGCTCGAGGGGCAGCTCGAAGGGCTGCTCGGTCAGGCGCTGCGGGGCGATACGTCGCGCAGCCACGCGATCGAACCCGATCTTGGCCGTCGTATCGTCGATGCATTGAGCCAGGCCGCCGGACCGCTGATCGCCGAGGCCAAGCCCTTCGCGCTCGTCGTCCAGCCGGCGATCCGTATCGCCATCCGCAAGCTGGTGCGCACCGCATTGCCCGACACGCCGGTAATGAGCTTCTTCGAGGTTCCCGAAGACAAGCCCGTCGAAGTCGTCGCCGTGATCGGCGCACCGGGAGCATTGCCCGCATGACCGCACAACCGCAGAGGAAAACCCCCGCTATGTCGGCTGTTCCGGCCCAGTCCGCGTCTCCGCTAACCTATTCGCGCAAGTCCACGCCCGAGCGCGAGGCCGAGCTGCTCGTCCAGCGGCACTTGCCGCTCGTCCGGCGCATGGCCTGGCATATCCACGGCACGATGAGCGCGCTCGTCGATGTCGAGGATCTGATCCAGGTCGGGCTGGTCGCGCTGGTCGAGGCGGTCAACGGCTTCGAGGATCGCGGGCAGGTGACGTTCGAACAATATCTCGCGACGCGATTGCGCGGGGCAATGATCGACGAGCTACGGCGCCAGGCGACCACGACGCGCGGCGCGATGCGGCGCCGGCGCGCCTATAACGACGCGGTGGCGGCGCTGACCGACAACCTCGATCGCGCGCCGACCGACGAGGAAGTCGCCGAAAAGATCGGCGTGAGCGTGGAAAAGCTGCGCGCCGAATATCTGACCGCCGAAGCGGTGCGGTTCGATTCGATCGACGATGTCTATTCGGATGAGGCGCCCTGGTTCATGTCCGACGAGCCCGACGCCTTCGACCAGCTGGCGCAGGCCGACCAGCGCGAGGCACTGATCGCGGCGATATCCGAGCTGCCCGAGCGCGAGCAGCTGGTGATCCAGCTCTATTATGTCGAGGAACTCAATCTCGAGGAGATCGGGCAGGTGATCGGCGTCGGCGCCGCGCGCGTCTGCCAGATCAAGAGCGCCGCGCATGCGCGGCTGAAAAAGGGGCTGGCGCGGCGGATGGGCTGACCGGCTAGAGCCGGTCCAGCGTCGCCGCGTCGCGTTCGCCGCCGTAAAATGCGTCGAGACATTCGCTGAACGCGCCATCACCCCCCGCCGCCTCGAACAGGGTCATCGACGATCGCAGCTTCACGGCGTCGATTCCGCCGAGTATCGCTTCGGCCGAGCGCTTCCCCGACCATGTCAGCATCGCCTGCGTGCACTCCAGCAGTCGCGGCCCGAGAAGTTCGTGTGCGAGATACGCGCCCGCTTCGGCGAGATCGGCGATGGCATAGTGCCGCGCGGTCGGGCTCTGCCCCAGCCCGGCGATCTGCGGAAAGACGAACCACATCCAGTGGCTGCGCTTGGCGCCGTCGCGCAATTCGGCGAGCGCCTGGGAATAGATGCCGCGCTGGGCATCGACGAAGCGGGAAAGGTCGCGGCCGGCCATCGGCTTCATGTTGGTGGCCCGACGACATACTGCAACGCCCGATGCACTCAAGCCCCGGCGACCGTTCGATCGCCGGGGCCCTTGCGCCTCCCGGATACGCGGGAGTTGACCGGCCGGTGGTGCCTGTCAGGGGGGTGACACCCCCGACCGGCACACGCTTACTGCAGCAGCTGAAGAACCGACTGCTTGCTCTGGTTGGCCTGCGCCAGCATCGCGGTCGATGCCTGCGACAGGATCTGCGCCTTGGCGAGGGCGGCGGTTTCGGTCGAGAAGTCCGCGTCCTCGATGCGGCTGCGCGCATCGGTCAGGCTGGTGACGTTGTTGGTCAGGTTGGTAACCACCGAGCTCAGGCGGCTCTGCGCGGCACCGATGCCGGCGCGGACCGTGTTGAGATTGGTGAGGAAGGTGTCGACGATGCCGAGCGCCGCGGTGGCGTTGTCCGCCGAGGTAACGTCGAGACCGGCCGAGGCTTCGACGGCTTCGACGGCATCGACAGCTTCCACCGCATCGACGCCGGTCGTGGTGACCGTACCGTCGGTGAGGTAGATCTTGTCGCCGGCTTCGAGCGTGAATTCGTCACCTTCGGTCACGCCCGCGCCGCCGTCTTCGCCGCCATTGGCTTCGTCGGCCGCCGTCGCGGTATAGTCGGTGCCGATATAATCGTCGCCTTCCTTCACCGTGTAGAGGCCGTCGCCGTCCATCGCTTCCTCGGGAACTGCGTCCACCGCGTCGACGGCATCGACGGCATCGACGGCATCGACCGCGTCGAACGACGAAGTGTCGAGATTGCCGATCGACATCGTTACCGTTTGCGAAGCCTTCGAACCGACCTGGATCGACAGGCTGATGCCCGAGCCGCCCGCTGCCGTGTCGAACAGGCTGACGCCGTTGAATTCGGCATCGCCCAGCGACTGCTTGATCTGCGCGGTGAGCTGCGTGACTTCCGCCTGCAGGTTGGTACGGTCGCCGCTCGAATAGGTACCCGAGGCCGACTGCACCGCCAGTTCGCGGATACGCTGCAGCATGTTGCTGACTTCGCCGAGCGTGCCTTCCGCCGTCTGTGCCAGCGAGATGCCGTCATTGGCGTTGCGGACTGCCTGGCTCATGCCGCGGATCGACGAGGTCATCGATGAAACGATGGCCATGCCGGCGGCGTCGTCCTTGGAGCTGTTGATGCGCTTGCCGGTCGACAGCCGCTCCATGGCCGTCTGCATCGTGGCATTCGCACCGCTGGATGCGTTGGCTGCCCGGATGCTGGCAATATTGGTTCCGATAACTGTCATGTCCAATACTCCTCAAAGCTGGCGCCCCCTTCAGCACCCCCCGAACACGGGAGCTTGAGCCGCCACAGTCCGGGGAACGGCAGGGTGAGAGGGGGATTAAGCAAAAAAACCGCTCGGCTTCGCGCGCGTGCGCGTAGACGCGCCCGGACAGTCAGGGTGAAAAAATACGGGAAAATACAGTAAGGTTTACGTGGCGTTTACCATTTCTCCCCCAGAAAGCAGGTCCGAACAGGGGGGACCAATGGGATCTATCTTTCCGTCCGCGGCGGTGCTGCGGCAGAAATATGCGCTGGTATCCGCGCTTCGCGCCCAGGGCTTCACGATCAAGTCGTTCGAGGCCGACAAGCCGGGCGCGGGGGATCTCTTTCTCGTCGCCGAGGGGGAGACGCCGCCGATCGCGTCGCGCACGCTGATCGTGGGATCCGAACGCGACGAAGCCATCCCTTTCCACGACGGCGACCCCGCCCGGGTAAGCTGGACCGCCGATAATCACGCCGTCGGCATCGGCTTCGCCGGAGCGCTGCTGCGCGGCGCCAATGCGCCGGTCGCTTCCGACCCCGAAAGCCTCGCGCTGCTCGCGCTGGCCGAGCGCGTCGCCGGGTCCGACGTCACCGTTCTCGTCAACGGGCCCACCGGCACCGGCAAGGAAGTGATGGCCAAGGCGATCCATCAGGCCTCGCCGCGCCGCGACGGGCCTTTCGTCGCCGTCAATTGCGCCGCGCTTCCTGAAACCATGCTCGAAGCGATGCTGTTCGGCCATCACAAGGGCGCCTTCACCGGCGCCTCGGCGGCCGGGCAGGGCTTTTTCCGCGCGGCCGAGGGCGGCACGCTGCTGCTCGACGAAATCGCCGAAATGCCGCTCCAGCTCCAGGCCAAGCTGCTCCGCGCGCTGCAGGAACGCGAAGTCGTGCCGATCGGCGGAACGCTTCCCGAAAAGGTCGATGTGCGGGTGATCGCCTGTGCCAACCGCGACCTGCAGGACGAAGTCGAGGCCGGCCGGTTTCGCGCCGACCTCTATTACCGCCTCTCGGTCTTTCCGCTCGCCACCAAGTCGCTCGCCGAGCGGCCGGGCGACATCGTCGCGCTCGCCGCGGCGATGGTGCTGCGCCACGCCACCGGCCGCGCGCGGCTTCCCTGGCTGGGCCGCGATGCGATCGAGGCACTTCTCGGCCATGACTGGCCGGGCAATGTCCGCGAGCTGGAAAACGTCATCCAGCGCGCGATGCTGCTGACGATGGACGACGAAATCCGCGCCGAGCACATCCTGTTCGATCGCCGCGCCGAACCGGCCGCCCCGTCCGTCGCGCAGCCTGCTGCCCAACCCGCAGTGTCGTGCGCCGCCGGCGACGACAAGCTGTCGAACATCGTCCAGATGTCCGAATTTCAGGCGATCCGTGAAACGCTGGCGGCCTGTAACGGCAGCCGGATCGAAACCGCGCGGCGGCTCGGCATTTCCGAACGCACGCTGCGCTATCGCCTCGCCAAGGCGCGTGAGCGCGGCGAGGATATCGACGCCATGCCGCACCGGGTGTCGGCATGAGCGGCGGCGTCACCGGAGCGATGGGCGTCGATCGCGTGATGGCGCTGCGCGCGCAGATCGTCGAGCGCAACCAGGCGCTTGCGCGCGCGCAACAGGCCAATGGCGCCGCTCCCGCGACGCAGGCGGAAGGTGCGACCAGCTTCACCGATGTCTTCGAAGGCGCAGTGAAGAACGTCAACGAAGCCCAGGCGAAGGCCGGCGAACTTTCCGCAGCCTATGAGCGCGGCGAGACCGTCGACATCGCCCAGGTCATGCTTGCCCGTCAGGAAGCCTCGGTAGGCTTCGAAGCGACGATGCAGGTCCGCAACAAACTCCTGTCCGCGTACAAGGACATCATGAGCATGCCGGTCTAACCTATGAGCACGCCAGCCACTCAGCCGCAGCAGCCCGCCGCACCCGCCACCCAGGCCAATCCCTTCGCGGGAATGGCCAATCCGCTGCATCAGATGAGCGGGCTCGTCAGCCCCTCGCTGATCAAGCGCAGCCTGCCGCTCATTTTCCTCGTCGGCCTGGTCATTGCCGGCGCGCTGGCCTGGGCGATGGTTTCCAAGCCGCCGCAGCGCGCGCTGTTCACCAATCTGGCCGATGCCGATCAGGCCGCGGTGGTGCAGGCGCTCGATTCCGCGGGCATCGACAACGGATTTGACGGAGCGGGTTCGATCACGGTCGCCGAAGGCGATTATCACAAGGCGCGGATGCTGCTCGCCAGCCAGGATCTGCCGCATGCCGCGCCGGGCGGCTATGCGATCCTCGACCAGCTCCCGCTCGGCGCAAGCCGCGCGGTGGAAGGTGAACGCCTCCGCCAGGCGCGCGAGACCGAAATGGCGCGCACCATCGCGGAACTCGATTCGGTCGCCGAGGCGCGCGTTCATCTCGCCATGCCCGAAGCATCGGTGTTCGTGCGCGATCGTTCCGAACCCTCGGCCTCGGTCATCATCAAGTTGCAGCCGGGCCGCTCGCTCGGCGATGCGCAGGTCCGCTCGATCGTCAATCTGGTCGCGTCTTCGGTGCCGGGCATGAATCCCGACGCCGTGACCATCGTCGATCAGCAGGGCGCGCTGCTCAGCCACGGCACTGACTCCGAAAACGGCGGCAGCGCGGGCAATGAGCGGATCGATTTCGAACGCCGTGTCGAAGGCGACTATCGCGAGAAGCTGGTGCAGCTGCTGACGCCGATGCTCGGCGCGGGCAATTTCACTGCCGAGGTTCAGGCGGATGTCGATCTCGACGAAAGCCAGGCGACGCGCGAAAGCTATGAACCCGAAGGCGCATTGCGCGCCGAGCAGGGCAACTGGACCGGCGTTCCCGGCCGCAACGGTCAGGCACCGGGCGGCATTCCCGGAGCGCTTTCGAACACTCCGCCGACCGACGCGACGATTTCGGCGCCGCAGGGCGGCGAGGGAGAGGCCGGGGCTGACACTGGCGCGGCCCCCGGCGACGATGCCGACAAGGTCGTGCGCCAGACCGACAGCTTCGCGCGCACCTATGATCTCGGCAAGGAAATCTCGGTGACGCGTCAGGTGCCGGGCGCCATCCAGCGCCTCTCGGTCGCGGTGCTATTGCGCGAACCCGACGGCCAACCGCGCAGCGAAGCCGAAATGAACCAGATCACCGAGCTGGTGCGCGCCGCGGTCGGCTATGACCAGTCGCGAGGCGACCGCGTGACGGTGATCAGCCGCAAATTCAGCGAGCTGCCCGAAATGGAAAGCGGCGCGGCCTGGTACGAAGCCGGCTGGGTGCCGATGGTCGCCCGCCACGCCACTGCGCTGGTGATTGCGCTGCTGGTGCTGCTGCTCGGCGTGCGCCCGATGGCCAAGGCGCTGCTCAAGAAGCGCGACGAAAGCACGCCCGTGCCGGCCGGCCAGCATCCTTCGTTGCCGATCGGCGGCCATTTCGATCCTTTCGCCCAGGCGGCCGAGGGCGGCGAAGCGCCGCCGCAGGGGCAAGGCGCGCCTCCGGTGAGCATCGAGGCGCTCGAACGCGGCGCGAGCTATGACGAGCGGGTCGGCGCGGTGCGCGGCTTCACCCGCGACAATCCGGCGCGTGCGGCGCTTGCGGTGCGCGACATGATCCGGGCGGACGGCCAGTGAACGCGCCGATGCGCCATTTCACCGGCGTCGAACGCGCCGCGGTGCTGATGATGCTCGTCGGCGAGGAAGAGGCCGCGGCGATCCTGCAGAAGCTCGATCCCGAGGAAGTCCGCTCCCTCGGCAAGGCGATGTTCGCCGTCGCCGATGTCAGCGAGATGGAAGTCGAGACCGTGCTCGACGATTTCGTCTACAAGGCGCGCGAGCGGACCGGCGTACGCTTCGATCCCGGCCCGCGCATCCAGGGAATGATGACGCGAGCGCTCGGCCCCGAGCGCGCCGAAAGCGTGCTGGCGCGGATCATGCCCGCACAGCAGCAATCGGGTATCGAGCTGCTCGAATGGTTCGAGCCCGAGGAAATCGCCTCGATGATCGAGACCGAGCATCCGCAGATCGCCGCCGTGCTGCTCGCCAATCTCGATCCCGATATTGCCGCCAAGGTGTTCGAGGCGCTGCCCGAAACGGTGCAGCCGCAGATATTGCGCCGCGTGGCGCGGCTCGGCCCGGTGCCGCCCGACGCGATCGAGGAACTGAAGACGATGCTTCAGACCCGCGCCGCGGCACGCAAGAAGCCGACGACGGGACTGCAGCTGGGCGGCACGCGTGAAGCGGCCAAGATCCTTTCGGGCGCCCGCAAGGCGACCGAGGCGAAAGTGATGCCGAAGCTCTCCAAGCTCGACAAGAAGCTCGCCAAGGAAATCGAAGAGGCCATGTTCGTCTTCGACAATCTGCTCGAGCTGGACGACAAGAATCTCTCGACGCTGATCCGCAGCATCGATGGCGACATCCTCACCCGCGCGCTCAAGGGCGTCGAGGAAGAGGATCGCAATCGCTTCCTCGGCTGCATGTCGAGCCGCGCCGCCGACAGCATTCGCGACGAAATGGAAGCGCGCGGCCCGATGAAGATGGTCGAGGTGCTCGAGGCGCAGAAGGAAATGATCGCGATTGCCCGTGCGCTGGTGAAGGACGGTACGATCCAGATGCCCGGCAGCGAGGACGACGACTATGTCTGATTTCGTTCCCGGTTTCGCCAGCCGCCAGGTCGCGGCGGAGGATGCACTCGAACGCGCGTTCGGCGACACGGGCGGGTCGCACGACTTTTCGCCCGGAGAGGCGATGCGAGTCGTCGGACGGCCCGAGCCGGTGCAGGCCGAACCCGATGCCCAAGCTGCTGCCGATGCCGAAGCGCCGGTGCAGCCGCGCCATTTCAGCCCCGCCAATCCCGGCACCAATCCGACCGAGGGATGGGATCCCTTCGCCGGCGAGGTGACGCCGCCGGCGCCCGAGCCGACGGGCTTTTCCGATCCGATCGCCGCCGCGCGCGAAAAGGGCTTTGCCGAAGGGCGCGCCGCCGCCCAGGCCGAGGCCGCCGCGGCGCGCGGCCAGGAACTCGCGCTGCTCGAACAGGTGTCGCAGTCGCTGTCGGCGGGGACGCATTTCGATCGCGACCGGCTTGCCGCGCAGATCCGCCAGACGGTGATCCATCTCGTGACGCGGATGGTGGGCGAACTGGGGATCTCGCCCGAGCTGCTCGCCGGGCGGATCGAGGCGGCGGTGGAGATGCTTGCCGACAGTGCCGAATCGGCGCTGTTGCGCGTCCATCCCGACGATGTCGAATTGCTGACCGACCGGCTGCCCGCAAACGTCTTTCCCGTCGGCGACCCCAATCTCACGCGCGGCAGCTTCGTGATCGAAAGCGCCTCGACGATCGTCGAGGACGGCCCCGATCTCTGGATCGAGCAGCTTGCCGAAGCGATCGATCGCGTTCCGATTCCGCCGACATGCTGACCGATTTCTCGCACCAGTATCTCGAAGGGCTGAATGTCGCCGATTTCCGGCCGCGGCCGAAGGTTTCCGGGCGGCTCGCTTCCTATGACGGGCTGTTGATGGAGGCGGTCGGGCTGCAGCTACCGGTCGGCACCGTCTGCTCGGTGGGCGCGGCGGGCGGTGACCAGGTGGAGGCGGAGATCATCGGCTTTCGCGCGGGGCGCACGCTGCTGATGAATCTCGGCGGTCCCGCCGCGCTGCTTCCCAACGCGCCGGTGCGACCGATCGGCCCGCCGGGCGAAGCCGAAGTCGGTGCCGCGCTGCTCGGCCGGGTGGTCGATGGCGCGGGCAAACCGATCGACGGGCTTGGCGCGATCCGCGGTGCGGGGCGCTGGCCGCTTGCCGGCAAACTGCAATCGCCGCTCGATCGCGGCCGCGTGCTCGAACCGATGGATGTCGGTGTGCGCGCGATCAACGGGCTGCTGACGGTCGGCCAGGGCCAACGGCTCGGCATCATGGCCGGATCGGGTGTCGGCAAATCGGTGCTGCTAGGCATGATGGTGCGCGCGGCGGAAGCGGATGTGGTCGTGATCGGCCTGATCGGCGAACGCTCGCGCGAAGTCGCCGACTTCCTCGAGACCAAGGTGGCGGGCGAGGCGCGCAAGCGCTCGGTCGTTGTTGCCGTCCCCGCCAATCATTCGCCGGTGCTGCGCATTCGCGGCGCGCTGCGCGCCACTGCCATTGCCGAGAGCTTCCGCGCCGAGGGCAAGAAGGTGCTGCTGATCATGGACAGCCTGACCCGCGTCGCGCATGCCGGGCGCGAAATCGGGCTGGCGCTCGGCGAACCGGCATCGGCGCGCGGCTATCCGCCCAGCGCGATCGCGATGCTGCCCAGCCTGATCGAGCGTGCAGGGACCTGCGTATCCTCGGGCGGGTCGATCACGGCGATCTACACCGTGCTCGCCGACGGCGACGACGGCAACGATCCGGTCGTCGACAGCGCGCGCTCCATCCTCGACGGGCATATCGTGCTCAGTCGCCAGCTCGCCGAACGCGGCGTCTATCCGGCGATCGATCTCGGTCCGTCGGTCAGCCGGGTGATGACCGATATCGTCGGCAAGGCGCATGTCCATGCCGCCCGCGTGCTGCGGCGGCATCTGGCTACCTATGAGGAAAATCGCGATCTGGTGCTGATGGGCGCCTATCGCGCCGGCGCGGATGCAGCGATCGACAACGCCATCGCCTGTCATCCCGCGATCATGGAATATATCCGCCAGGACGCCGACCAGAGCGTCTCGCTCGCCGATTCGGTGGCAGAGCTGACCGGCGTGTTCGGCGATGGCTGAGGCAAAGGCCAGGCGGCTGGAGCGGATCCACCGCGTTCGCACGCTGCAACTGCGTCAGGTTCAGGCCGAAGAGGCCGATGCGCATGCCCGGCTCGCTCAGGAAGCCGCGATGCGCGAGCGGATCAGCATGCTCTCCGGCAATGTCGCGCCGACACCCGCGCCGCTGCCCGTCGCCGCGACCAGCCTCGCCGCCGCCGCGCATTTTCGCGAGCGGCTCCATCGCACCGCCGAGGCGGCCGACAAGCGGCTCGCGCAGGCCGAGCAGGGGCTCGACGCCGCGCGCAGCGCCACGCGCGAGGCGAAGCGCGACCAGACCGCGGTCGAGAAGCTGATTTCCCGCGAGGAAGCCGACGCGGCGCTGCGCGCATTGCGCGAGCTGGAGGCGCTGCCGCCGATGCGGAAAAAACGGCACGGTCCTTGCTGAGTATCCGGTGACGCAGCGTTACCGGGGGTTTCATGATTCAGATTGCCGCGAATTCGGTTGCCGGTCCGGCGATGTTCCAGCCGGGAGAAGCACCGCTTTCCGCCGGTTCGAGCGAATTCGCGCTGGCATTCGCTTCGGCGGGCAAGCTCGCCGCGCCGATGCCGGGCGGCAAGCTGGCGGCAAGCGAGCGGCTGGCGATTGCCGGGGGCGGCAAGATCTTGCCGGAGGCGGCAAAGGAGGCCGGAGATGAGAGCGGCGACACCGGTGAGGCCGACGCCGCGACGGTGCCCTTCGGCTGGATCGCTCCGGCGCTCGCGGTCGAAACCGTACCGGTGACAGAGGCTGCTGCCGGGGCCGCAAAGCCTGCTCAGGCACCGCCGGCCGGCGCTGCCCCGGCGCGCGAAGACACGAACAAGGCGCTGGCCGAGAGCCAGGCCGCGCCATTCGCGGGATCGGCATCGGGGGGTGCCGATCCCGCGAACACCGGCGGCACGGCGGCACAGGACATTGCGCCCGCGCTGCGCGTCGCCACCGCCGATGCCCGGGGCACCGCGCTCCCGGCATCGCAATTGCCCGCGGCCGTTTCGGCCGAGGGCGCACCGGTTTCGGACAGTGCCGCGCGCACTGCTGCGGCGCCGCTTCCGCCGTTCGGGGGGACGGCCGGAAGCGGCCCGCAGGGAAATATCGTGGCAGCCGCCACATCGTCGCCGCCGGGTGGCGCTCCGGTCGCTGCCTCGAACGGCGCGGATGGCGTGCGGAAGCAGGGTGGAGACGGCAAAGCCGCCGTCCGACCGGTTGTCGATGCGGCGCCCGCGCGGACAGTGGACGCGTCGATCGAGACTCTGCCGCCGCCCGCGATCCGAACGGGCGACGCCCCGCAGATCCAGCTTGCCGCTACGGCGTCCGTGCCCGCCAACCCGCTGGTCCGCGACATCATGCCGCGCGCACTGGCGGGCGATTGGTCGCGCGAGGACGCACGCAATCCGGCAAGCCGCTCGGGCGGCGCGGCGGGCATCGAAACGCTGATCGCCGGGCGTCCCACCGTGATCGACACGCGCAGCGTCGCCGCCGCCGCCGATGCCGGAGCAATGCAGCTCGATACGCGCCGCGACCAGTGGATCGAGGACATGATCGATCATATCGACGTGCTGCGTGACGCGAACGGCACGCGCACCGCGCGGCTGCGGCTGACGCCCGACGCGCTCGGGCGGCTCGACATCTCGGTGCAGCGCCAGGGCGATTCGCTGCATGTGCGGATCGACGCGCACGAACATGCCGCGCGTACCATGATCGCCGACGCCGCGCCGCGCCTCGCCGAACTGGCCGAGGCGCGCGGCATGCGCCTGTCGCACGGCTTTTCCGACGCCGCCGCCGGCCAGTCCGGCACGAATATGGGGGGCGGGCACGGCTCCGCTCCGCAGAACGCGCCGCGCCGGCCCGATGCACCGGCTTCGGCGCGCGGTGCCGCCGCCGCGACCGATTCCGAAACCGCTGACCGCATTGCCTGAACCAAAGGGAACCGAACATGGCCGAAGACGCGACCGAAGACACCAAGCCCAAGAAGAAAAAGGGCGGATTCCTGAAACTGATACTGCTGGTGATCGGGCTGACCGTGCTGATCGGCGGCGGTGTCGGCGGCGGGCTCTATGCGGCGCAGGCCGGCTGGCTGGGCGGATCGGGCGGCGGGGGTGCCGGCAATCCCGACGAGCCGCACCTCGTTCCCAAATCCGAGCAGAAGCGCGCCGCTGAAGCCGGCGGCGATCATGGCGGCGGCGAAGGCGGGAGCGATCACGATCGCACTCCGACGCCCGAAGGTGAGGGCGGCGAGGAGCATGCCTCCAACTATTACACGCTCGAAAAGGAGTTCACTTCGAACCTCCAGAACAGCGTGCATTTCATTCAGGTCGGGATCGCCGTCGCGACGCACTATGACGATCGCGTGATCGAGAATCTGCGCACGCATGAAATCGCGGTGCGCTCCGCGGTGCTGATGGCGCTCAGCGAAACCACCGAAGATCAGGTATTTACCTCGCAGGGCAAGCGCCAGCTGCAGAAGCGCCTGGTCGATGCGATCAACGCCGTCCTTAAACAAAAGGAAGGATTTGGCGGCATTGGTAACGTCTACTTTACCAATTTCATTGTTCAGTGAACGGGCATGGTTAACAGCCCTTCACAAACAGCGGCGCCCGAACGGCGCGAACGCCCCCGGACCGGCGCCGATCACGCGCCGGCGCTGGGCGCTTCGAATCTCAACCCGTTCGGCGACCTGGTCGCGCTGCAGCATCTTTCGGCGCGGCTCGCCAAGGGGCTGAAGCCGATGCTCGAGGGTCTGATGCGGCGCGAGCTGCGCTGCTGGGCCGAGCCACTCGAAGTGGCGCGCTTCTCTGACTATCGCGCATCGCGCGGCGAGGGGCTGACGGCGTGGCAGCCGCTGGCGATGGAGCCGGGGCGTGCGCGCGCGCTGATCGTCATCGACGGCAAGCTGGTGCTCGAAATGCTCGACGCCTTTTTCGGCGGCGAAGGCGAAGCGCCCAGCCCGATGCCCGAGGAATTCACGACATCGGCCGAAACGATGGTGGCACGGATTGCGCGCGGCATGATCGCGCCGCTGGGCACCGCGTGGGAGCCGGTCAGCAGGATCAGCTTCGCCGAAGTCGCCGACGCCAATTGCGCCTCCGCCCCCGATCTGGGCGAAGCGGCGGTCGTGGTGACTCGCTTCGGCTTTGCCGTCGGCGAAGCCGCGCCGGTGCATTTCGACCTGATCTATCCAATGGCCGGCCTCAAGCCGCACGGATCGAAACTGACCGCCAAGGTCCAGTCGGCGCAGGCCGATGTCGCGCCGCAATGGCGGACCGAGCTGACGCGCGCGGTGATGTCCGTGAAGCTGCCGGTGCGCTCCGTGCTGGCGGAACCGATGATCACGCTGGGCAGGCTGATGGAGCTCAAGACCGGCGACATCATCCCGATCGAATTCGGCCCCGAAGCGCCGGTGATGGTGGGCGACCGCCGTCTCGGCACGGGGCAGGTCGGCACCTCGGGCGGCCATGCTGCCGTGCGGCTGACATCGCTTGAAGACATCCAAGAGGGGGATTTCCAATGAACGACATGACCGGCGGATTTCCGGTCGACGCGGCGCTGGCGGCCAATTTGCGGCTGCTCCAGGACGTCGGCGTCAAGTTGACCGTCGAGATCGGTTCGACGCAGCTGTCGCTGCGTGAGTTGCTCGCGCTCGGCGAGGACAGCGTGATCGAACTCGATCGCGAAGCCAACGAACTGCTCGACGTCTTCGTCAACGGCACGCTGATCGGCCGCGGCGAAGTCGTCACCGTCGGCGACAAGTTCGGCGTGCGCATGACCGAGCTGGTCAACCCGGAAAAGCGAGTCGCCACCGCATGATGTGGTCGTACATCCTGAAGCTGGTCATTCTGCTGCCGCTGGTCTGCGGCCTGCTGATCGGCTGCCTCTATCTCTGGCGCAAGCTGGAGGGGCGGCTGCCGCGCGCGCAGGGCGAGCGGATGGTTCAGGTGAAGGAAACGATGATGGTCTCGCCGGGCGTCCGGCTCGCCGTGGTCGATTTCGAAGGACGCCGGCTGCTCGTTTCGGTCGCGCGTACCGGGGTTACGCTGGTCGACCGGGTGGACGGATGACTCTGACACCGGCTCTCAATCGCGGTGCGTTGCTGCGTTTCGCGCTGATGGCGCTGGTGGGGCTGATGCTGTTCGCCGCGCCTGCTTTCGCGCAGGCCGCGCCGGCACCGATGCCCGCGCCGACGCCGGGGGTGGGCGATGCACTCGATCGCGCGCTGGGCGACCTTGGCGGCGGCGATGCGCCGCTCAGCCTGTCGCTTCAGGTCCTCATCATCATGGGCCTGCTCACGATCCTGCCGGGCATCATCCTGATGATGACCAGCTTTACGCGGATCGTGATCGTGCTCGCCATCCTGCGTCAGGCGCTGGGGCTGCAGCAGACGCCGCCCAACCAGGTGCTGATCGGCCTGTCGCTGTTCCTCAGCTTTTTCGTGATGGCGCCGGTGGTCAATCAGGCCAATACCAGCGCGATCCAGCCCTATGCCGAAGGCCGGATCAGCTCGACCGAAATGATTTCGGGCGTCGGCGATGCGCTGCACGGCTTCATGCTCAAGCAGACGCGGGTCAAGGACGTCACCATGTTCGCCGACATGGCCGATAGCGGCCCCTATGCGGAGCCCGAGGACGTACCCTTTTCGGTGCTGCTGCCGGCGTTCCTGACCAGCGAACTCAAGACCGCCTTCCAGATCGGCTTTCTCATCTTCCTGCCCTTCATCGTCATCGACCTCGTCGTCGCGACGGTGCTGATGAGTCTCGGCATGATGATGATGTCGCCGACGATCATATCGCTGCCCTTCAAGCTGCTGCTCTTCGTCCTGGTTGACGGATGGGCGCTGACGATGGGCTCTCTTGCCTCAAGCTTTGTGACCTAGGCCAATGGACGCAGATTATTTCCTTACCGTCGCGCGGCAGGCCGTCTGGGTGCTCGCGCTGGCATCGGCGCCGATCCTGATCCCGGCGCTGCTGTCGGGCCTGGTCCTCGGCATGGTGCAGGCGGCGACGTCGATCAACGAACAGACGCTGTCCTTCGTGCCAAAGCTGGCGATCGTCGGGTTCAGTCTCGTCATTTTCGGCGGGATGATCCTGGGGCTGCTCGCCGATTTCACGCTCGATATCTTCGCGCGCATTCCCGAGCTGGTGCACTAGCCGATGCCTGAAACCGATCCGTTCGTTGCGAGCGCAGTCGACACACGCTGGCGCAACGCCGGCGGCATGTCCCGCGAGTGCGCCCGGACCGAACGGGGCTAGGGGCGGTTCGCGCATGAACATGGGCTTCGGCCTTTCCGTCGAGCCGCAGCTCTGGGCGCTGCTGTTCGTCATGGTGCGCGTCGGCGCCGCGTTTCTTGCCGCGCCGGTGTTCAGCGCCGTATCGATTCCGCTGCCCGCGCGGATCGCGCTGACCGGAGCGATCGGGGTGCTTACGATGCACGCCGCGCCGGTGGTGGCCCCGGACGAGATATTCTCGATCACGACGATGCTGATGGTCGCCGCCGAAGCGATGGTCGGGCTCGCGCTCGGCTTCGTGCTGCAGATCGCATTTGCCGCGCCGCTCGTGGCCAGCGAAGTGATGGGCGTTTCGATGGGGCTCGGTTTCGCCCAGGCGGTCGATCCGCAGAGCAATACGTCGACCCCCGCGCTCGGCCAGTTCCTTTCGGTGCTGCTGACGCTGCTCTTCCTCTCGGTCGACGGACACCTCGTCCTCGTCGACCTGGTCGTGCGCAGCTATGCGCTGATGCCGCCGGGCGAGGCGTGGCTGGCGCCGCAGCGATTGCTCAATATCGCGCTGTTCGGCGGCTATGCCTTTCTCGCCGGGCTGCTGCTCGCGCTGCCGGTCGGGTTCCTGCTGCTCTGCGTCAATGTGATCGTGGGCATGCTCTCGCGCTCGGCACCGGCGCTCAACCTGTTCGCAGTCGGGCTGCCCGCCAGCCTTGCAATGGGCGTGATCGCAATCCTGATCGCGCTGCCCGCAATGGGTGACTATCTGCTCGTCATCATCCACGAGGCGCTCGAAGCCTCGCAATTGCTGGTGCTCGGCTGATGGCGGAATCGTTCGGCGAAAAGACCGAGGCACCAACTCCCAAGCGCAAGCAAAAGGCGCGCGAGGACGGCAATGTCCTAAAGTCGCGCGATTTTGCCGCCGCGCTGGTCGTGCTTGCCGGATGCGGATGGATGGCGGCGATGGGGCCGGCGATGCTTTCGGCCTGCCGCGAAGTGATGCGCGCCAGCTTCACTTTCGGCCGCGCCGATGTCGAACATTTCGAACCCTGGCGCGCGCTTGCGGAAGCCGGGTGGAAGCTCGCGCCGTCGCTCGGCAGCCTGCTGGTACTGGTGCTGGTCGCCGCGATCGCCAGCCAGGCGGGGATCGGCGCGCTCACCTGGAACGGCAAGCTGATCGCGCCCAAGGCGTCCCGGATCAATCCTGCCTCGGGGCTGAAGCGCATCTTCGGTCCGAACGGCTGGATCGAGTTGGGCAAGTCGCTGCTCAAGGTGTGCCTGCTCGTCGCGATCGGCTGGTGGATGCTGCAAAGCGCATCGGGATCGATGCTCGGCCTCGTCCGCTCGGATATCGACAGTGCCATCGGCTCGCTCGGCGGCCAGTTCGTCGCGCTCGTCTTCGCGATGGCGGGCGGGCTGGCGATCATCGCCGGCATCGACCTGCCGGTGCAGATCGTCCGCCACCTGCACAAGCTGAAGATGACCAAGCAGGAAGTGAAGGACGAGCACAAGGAAGCCGAAGGCTCGCCCGAAAACAAGTCGGCGCAGCGCCAGCGCCAGCGCGAAATCGTCAAGGGCGGGCTGCGCGGCAGCGTGCAGACCGCGCATGTCGTGATCACCAACCCGACGCATTTCTCGGTCGCGCTGCGCTATGATCAGGGGGCGGACCAGGTTCCGGTGGTGGTCGCCAAGGGGCGCGGCCAGACCGCGCTGGCGATCCGCGAGCTGGCCGCCGAATTCGCCGTGCCGCTGCTCGAATATCCCGCGCTCGCGCGCGCCTGCTACTATACCAGCCGCGAAGGCCAGGAAATCCGCGACGACCTCTATCTCGCCGTCGCGACGGTGCTCGCCTTCGTCTTCGGCCTCAATCGCAGCGCCGGCGGCTTGCCGCCGTCGATCGACCTGCCCGAAACCGCGCTGTTCGACGAAAACGGCCTTCAGCCGGGCGGACAACGCTAAATTCCGCCGCCGCGCAGCCGTCCTAGGGGAAAGGGGAGACACTGCATGCCGACCGCTTCGATCATATCCACGCTGGGCGCCGGTTCGGGCATCGATACCAAGCAGCTCGTCAGCGATCTGGTCGACGCGCAATATGCCGCGCAGACCGCCAAATACGAAACCAACAGCGAGAAGCTCGAAGCGCAGATTTCGTCGGTCGGCGAGCTGCTGTCGGGGATTACCGGCTTTTCCAACGCGCTCAAGTCGCGCGCCAGCGATGGCAGCCTTACGACGCAGCCGACGGTTTCGGACAGCAGCATCCTTTCGGTCTCCGCCCAGTCGGGAGCGGCGCTCAAGGGCCTCGATACGCAGATCGAAGTGCGCCAGCTCGCCTCGGCGCAAGTGAGCAGCAGCGAAGTGATTGCCGATCCGCAGGCGCATATCGGCACCGGCACGCTGACGCTCGCCTTTGGCACCGCCGAAGTCGCCGATGGCGAAATGACCGGCTTCACGCCCGGCGCGACCAGCGTCGATATCGCTATCGGAGAGGAAGACGGCTCGCTTCAGGGCATTGCCGATGCGATCAACGCCGCCGATGCGGGCGTCACGGCCTCCATTCTTACCGATGCCGACGGCGCGCGGCTCGTGCTCAAGAGCGCAACCGGGGCGGCGCAGGCTTTCACGCTGACCGCGACCGAGACCGAAGGCGACGAGGGGCTCGCCGCGCTCAATGTCGGCGTCGGCGCCACCGGCACGTCGATCGGCACGGCCGCCGCCGACGCGATCGTCGCGGTGGACGGCGTCGCGGTACGCCGGTCGACCAATAGCATGGGCGACCTCATCCCCGGCGTCGATATCGATCTGGCCCGCGCCTCGCCCGGAACGCTGGTCAAGCTGGGCGTGCGCCAGCCGACCGCGGCGCTGAGCGGGATCGTCAGCGATTTCGTCGATACCTTCAACGAATATCTCGGCATGGTCCGCGAAGCGACCGATCCGTCGAGCGGCACGCTGGCCAGCGATTCGGCGGTGCGCACGCTTTCGCGCTCGCTCGGCGGCATGACGCTCCAGAAACTGGTGCCGGACGCCGCGCCGGGCGTTCCCTCGACGCTCGCCGAAATCGGCGTGGCGACCAATCGGGACGGAACGCTCTCGATCGATGCCGAGCGGCTCGCGGCGGTGCTGGCAAGCAATCCGCAGGCAGTGGAGAAGATGTTCTCCGCCTCGGCCGGGCTGCCGAAGAAGCTTGCTGAAATCGCCGATGCAGCGGCGAATGCCAAAACCGGGCTGGCGGCGAGCGAGACGCGCTTCAACGATCGCCAGGAAGAACTCGACGAAAGTCGGGAAAAGGCGCTCGCCGACGCTGAAACGATGCGTACCCGGCTGACTCAGCAATATGCGGCGATGGAAGCGCGCGTTGCGTCCTATCGCTCGACCCAGGACTTCCTGAAGCAGCAGGTCGACGCCTGGAACGGCGCGAACGATTGATCCGATGGTCCGCTACGCATCCCCTTTGGCCGCGAGCCCGGCGGAAACCTATCGCCGCATCGACATCGCCGGCCGTACCGGCGAAGCCGATCCGCATCGTCTGGTCGAACTGCTTTACGAAGAGGGGATTGCAGCGCTGCGGGCCGCCGCCCATGCGATGGAGCAGCGCCAGCCGGGAATCCGCAACGATCGCATTTCCCGCGCGACGGCGATCCTGTTCGCGCTGGAGGCGGGGCTGGATTTCGAACAGGGCGGCGACATCTCGCGCACGCTCGCGACTTTCTATCACGGGGTCCGCCAGCAGGTGCTGGCCGCCTCGACAGGCAACGATCCCGCGCCGTTGCGTGATGCCGCTGAAAGCCTGGCGGAAATCGCCGGGGCCTGGGGCAGCGTTCGCGCCGGTTGAGGCGACGCGCCTATTCCCAGCGCGACAGTACCGTTTCCAGATCCTCGGCGCCTTGCGCGGTGGCTTGCGAAGGCGAAGCCGAAAAGCGCGGCGCGGGCATCGGCTGAGTCATGCCGAGCGGGGATCCGAACAGATCGCGCGCGCGATTATGCGGATGCTCGGGCGCCTCGGCGAGCGACAGTACCGGAGTCACGCACGCATCGACTTCGGCGAATGTCTCCGCCCATTCGTCGCGCGTCCGGCGCGAAAAAGCCTCCGCGAAGGTGGTTTCCATCTCCGGCCATACGGCACGATCGAATTGCTTGAACCGCGCCGGATCTATTTCGAGACCCTCGCACAGCGCACGGAAATAAGCGGGCTCGAGCGCGCCGACCGCGACATGGCGCCCGTCGGCGCAGCCATAGCAGCGATAGAAGGGCGCGCCGCCGTCGACCAGATTGGCCGCGCGCTTGTCGAACCAGCGTCCGCCGGAATGCAGCGCGTAATAGAGTGTCATCATCGACGCCGTGCCGTCGATCTGCGCAGCATCGACGACCTGTCCGCGGCCGGTCGCCTGCGACGACAGGATCCCGGCCACCATGCCGAGCGCAAGATACAGCGCGCCGCCGCACTCTCCGACCAGATTGAGCGGCGGCATCGGAGTCGATTCGCTGCCCAGCGCATGGAGCGCGCCGGTGAGCGCGAGATGATTGATGTCGTTTCCGGCGCGCTGCGAAAGCGGGCCGTCGAACCCCCAGCCGCCGGCACGGCCATAGACCAGCCGCGGATTGGCGTTGAGGCAGCGCGCCGGATCGAGCTCGAGCTGTTCCATCGTGCCGGGCCGGAAGCCTTCCATGACACCGTCGGCGAGCGAGATCAGCGCCAGTGCCTGTTCGCGCGCGGCGGGATCGGAAAGGTCGAGCGAGATTTCCGAACGGCCGCGAAAGAGCGTCGGGGCGACGACACTGCCGTCGGGCGCCTGCCGACGGATGCGCACGACGTCGCAGCCCATATCGGCGAGCAGCATCGCGGCGAAGGGCACCTGCCCGGTCGATCCGAACTCGACAATCCGTACACCCGCCAGCGGTCCGTGCGTGAATTCCACAGTAACTCCCTTCGAATCGGCGCGGGAATCGTCATACTCGCCGGTCGCCCGGCAAACAAAGCACCTTGCCGGTGGTTATCGTCCCGGATTTCCGCTAGCGGGACAGGTGATGACCAATCCGCATATCGTCGCGCTCGGCGGCACGCTGCGCCCGCAATCCTCCACCGGCCAGGCACTGGCGGCGGCGCTCGCCGTTGCAGAGGCACGCGGCGCCCGCACGACATTGCTTACCGGCGATGCCATCGACTTCCCCAATTTCGACCCGGAAACCGCGTTCGATGCGCCCAATGTCGCCGCTTTCGTCGATACGCTGCGCAGCGCGGACGCGGTGCTGATCGGGTCGCCGGGCTATCACGGCACGCTTTCCGGGCTGGTCAAGAACGCGCTCGATCATGTCGAACTGACGCGCGGGGACGATCGCGTCTATTTCGACGGTCTCCCCGTCGGGCTGATTTCGACGGCGGCAGGGTGGCAGGCGGCGGTTTCCACGCTGCAGGCGCTGCGCACCATCGTCCATGCGCTGCGCGGCTGGCCGACACCGCTGGGCGTCGCGATCAACACCGCGGGGGATGGCGATGCCATCGCCGAATGCAGCGATCAGATGGCGCTCATGGTCGGGCAGATGTTCGCCTTCCTCGACCGGCGCTGACAGGGTTGGCGTTCCGTTAACCAATTCGTGACCGCTCGCGACCTAGCATTCCCGAAAAATCGGGGGACGCGAAAACAATGAGCGAAGAAGACGAACGGGCGCAGCCCGCCATCGCGCGAAAGCGCAGGCGGACGATCCTGGCGGTCGACGACAATCGAACCAACCTGCACGTGCTGGCGCAGCGTCTCGGCGAACAGGGCTATCTGGTCGTCCAGTCGGACAGCGGCGCCGAGGCACTCGATCTCATCTCGGGCCGCGGATTCGATCTCGTTCTGCTCGACATGGCGATGCCGCATGTGAACGGCCTTGCCGTGCTGCGCGAAATTCGCGGTTCGCGCGATACCGCCGACTTGCCGGTCATATTGATGACCGGACAGAGCGAACCGAACGAAGCCGTCGACGCGCTGGCTTCGGGTGCCGACGACTATGTCGCAAAGCCGTTCGAATTCGAAGTGCTTGCCGCGCGGATCGCGCGCACGCTGGCGCGCGCGCAACGTGTCGAGGAACTCAAACGCTCCAATCTCGCGCTCGATGCGCGGATCGCGGCGCGCGCGATCGAACTGGGCGAAGCGCGCAGCGAACTGGCGAGCAACCGCGCCGATCGGACGCGACTGATCGCGTCGATCCAGGCGCTGCACGACGAAGTCGAGCGGCTCAGCGCCGGAACCAGTGCCTTCTGATGAAATAGGCGGCGATTGCCAGCGCCATTACGGCGCAGACGCCGACCACGCCCCAGAACGCCCATTCGCGATGGGCATAGGGTATCCCGTCGACATTCATTCCCAGCAGCCCGGTGAGGAAGGTCAGCGGGAGGAAGATCATCGCGACGATCGCGATCATCAGCGAACGCTGGTCGAGTTGTTCGGCGCGCAGATCGGTAAGGCTTTCATGCATCAGCGCGGCGCGTTCGCGGATGCTTTCCAGCTCCTCGGCCATGCGCGCGGCGCGATCGGCGGCGGCGGCCAGGTGCAGCCGGTCATCGTCGCGCAGCCAGGGCTGGGGCAGGGTACCGAGCTTTTCCAGCGCGGCACGCTGCGGCGCGAGGAAGCGGCGATAGCCGATCGCCTGAATACGCGTTTCGTTGACGGCGCGCCGCAACTCGAAGGCGCGCGACATGTCGAGACTCTCCTCGCAATCGTCAAGCTGGTCACCGAGATCGGCGACCATCGGATCGAGTTCGGCGGTGATCGCCTGTGCCATTGCGGCAACGAGATCGCCCGGGTCGAGGATCGTGCCGGTCTCGACTTCGCCGCGCACCGTATCGACCGCGCTGAGCGGCAGGCGCGTGACGGAATAGACATTGCCCGCCGACACGAAGATGCGCACCGATGCAAGCCAGTCCGGTGCGTCGTCGCCCGAGGACAGGCCGCGCAGGTTGATCACCGCGCCGTCGCCCACCGCGTCGCAGCGCGGGCGCGTTTCGGTGGCGGTGAGCGCGTCGACGACAAAGGGCGGCAAGTGTGCGGATCTGGAAAGCCATGCCTTGGCGTGATCGTCATTGGTGGTGAGGTGAAACCAGCGCAGGTCCCCGTGCCGGTCGAGTGCGGCCTTCGGGGCGAGCTGCTCTAGCTGTCCCTGTCCGACGACATAGGCAAAACCGCTCATCGCGCCATCTCCAGATCGATCGACAGGCCGGGGCCGGGTTCCCGCGGCGCGGCGGCGCATTCGTGCCGCGCGGCATCGGCACGCGCGCGGTTCAGGATCGCAGGCGGCACGTCGGCTCGGTGGAAGACGCGGTCGGCCTGTGCCAGCAGTCGCGCGGTGCGCAGCGTGAGCTCGTCCGGGTCGGGCGAAGCGAGGGTGACGCGGACGAGGCGTGTTTCGCTCGAGTCGCCTGATGCTTCGAGCCATGCCGTGACTGCATCGGGCGCTGGTTCGGCGAGCGGATCGAGCGGCCCGCCGGATGCCAGCGCGGCGCCGATCGCGCGGCGGCGTGGCCCGGCTTCAGGCCATTTCGCCCGGATCGCCGCGCGTGCCGCTTTGAGGCCGTTCGCCAGATTGCCGAGCCCGGCGGGCAGCAGCGCCTCGAGCCGCTGGCGCAGCGCCGCGGCGAGCCCTGCCGAAGCGCCACCGGTGGCGATCGCGATCAGCACCGGATCACGGTCGACGATCGCGGGCAGCGTGAAATCGCACAGCGCGGCGCGATCGGTCGCGTTGATCAGCACGCCGCGCTCGCGCAGCCGCGCCACGGCCGCTTCGGCTTCGCCGTCATCCTCGATCGCGACGATGGCGAGCGACGCTTCGCCGTCCTCGTCGCACACGCGCGCGCCCGCGCGTTCGAGCAGGCGGCGTTTCGCATCGGCCGCCTCGCCGGTGCCGAGCAGGATCACCGGCCGACCGGCGAGCCGCAGCAGCACCGGAAGGCCGGAAAGGCTCATTTGAGCCAGTCCGGGACGTTTTCCTCGGACATGATCGTTTCGGCGGCGATGCGCCCGGCGACGACGGCGTAATTCGCGCCTTCGACGAGCACTTCGGGGACGAGCGGGCGGCTGTTATAGGTGCTCGCCATCGTCGCGCCATAGGCGCCTGCGCTACGCAGCACGATCAGGTCGCCGGTCTTCACTGTGTCGATTTTGCGCGCCTTGGCGAAGACGTCGCTCGATTCGCAAACCGGCCCGGCGACATTGGCCGTGATCATCTCGCCGCTGGGGCGCACGGCTTCGACCGCGTGATAGGCGTCATACATCGCGACGCGCGCCAGATCATTCATCGCGCCGTCGACAATCACCCAGGGATGGGTGACGCCCGGCTTGACCCACAGTACCTGTGTCATGAACACGCCCGCATTGGCCGCGATCACGCGCCCGGGCTCGAACATCAGCGCGACGTCCCAATCCTTTGTCACCCGCGCGACCATCGCGCCGAAATCGGCCGGGCTCGGCGGTTCCTCGCCGGGGCGATAGGGCACGCCCAGGCCGCCGCCGAGATCGACATGGGTGACGGCGTGACCCGCCGCGCGCAGCTCGCGTACCAGCGCGCCGATGCGATTGAACGCGGCTTCGAGCGGGTCGAGGCTGGTCAGCTGGCTGCCGATATGCACCGCCACGCCGCGCAGGTTCAGGCCGGGCAGCTTCGCCAGCCGTGCGAAGATTTCCGGCGCCTGATCGATCGGCAGGCCGAACTTGTTTTCCGCCTTGCCGGTCGAGATTTTCTCATGCGTGCCGGCATCGACATCGGGATTGACGCGCAGCACCGCCGGGGCGGTCATGCCGCGTTCGGCTGCGAGCTGGGCAAGGACGACGCCCTCTTCCTCCAGCTCGAGATTGAACTGGCCGATCCCCGCATCGAGCGCGGCGGCGAGCTCGGCGCGCGACTTTCCGACGCCCGAAAAGACGATGTCCTTCGCCGCCATCCCGCTCGCCAGCGCGCGCTTCATCTCGCCGACCGAGACGACATCTGCGCCGAAACCTTCCTGCGCCAGCACGCGCAGTACCGCGAGATTGGGATTGGCCTTGATCGCGAAGGCGCAATGGACGCGCGGCACGGCGGCCAGCCCTTCGCGAAACACGCGGGCATGGCGGCGCAGGGTCGCGGCCGAATAGACATAGACCGGGGTGCCGACTTCCCCGGCGATCCGGGAAAGCGGGACGTCTTCGGCGTAGAGTTCGCCGTTCTGAAGCGCGAAATAATCCATCGCCGCCCCTTTGCGGCAAAGTCGCCGCCGGGAAAAGGGCGGCGTGCACATCGTTGCGCTGGCGCAACGGGAGGTGCGCGCTATAGTTCGCGCTCCGGCGGCTATTTTGCGCCGGCCGGGGTGTGCCGCTCGTGGCGGCGCCGATGCGGGAGAGTGAGTCGCATGTCCGAACCGATGTTTCATTTCCACTGCCCGAAATGCGGGTGGGTGCGCGCCGCGCCGGCGATGTTCGAAACCGAGCAATGTGCGAGCTGCGGCCATCTCTTCAAGCTGGGCGCCGGCCAGATGGTCAGCCCGATTCCACCCGACATGGTACCGGAGATGCTCGCCGCGCAGCAGGCGGCGGCCGGATCCGCCGACGTGGCGAGTGACGAGACGATCGGGCATGCAGCGGCCAAGGATCTTGTCGCCCGGATGGGCGCGGTTGCCGGAAGCCCCGCCATTTCCGAGCCAGCCGCTGCTTCCGCGCCTGTTCCCGCTCCGGCGGCGCGGGCAGCCGCACCGGTCGCGCCTCGGCCGGCGCCGGACAAGCGCGCGGGCTGGACGATCTTCGCGGTGGGATGCGTCATCGCCCTGCTCGCCTTTCCGATCGGTCAGGCACTGATGGGGGTGCATGTCCTGGTCGGTACCGCGGCGATGCTCGGACTGCTCGCCTTTGGCCTTCGCGGCATTTATGGCGGGTTGCGCGACGCACTCGGGATCGGGCCGGGCGTGGCGGCGCTGCTCGCCTTTTTCGCGCTCGGACCGCTCACGCTGCTCGCCATGACGGCGATGGAGGCGATCGGAATGGGCGTGCTGGGCGACAGCGAATCGAGCGAGAGCCGACCGGTCGCCGGCTGACGCCGTTATTCGGGCGGCGGCAAATCGAATTCGTCGCTGCGGCGCTTCTCGGAGCTTTCGATCAAGTCGTCGCTGCGCGCCGGACGCGTCTGGATCGGGGCGTCGAGCAGTTCGCCGGGAGTGGGCCTGTCCTCGGCGCCATAGGGCGCGGGCGGCAGCGCCTGTCCCGACGAGGGTTCGAGCCCCTCGCGTGCGCCGCATGCCGAAAGCAGCAGCGCGGCGGCGGCAATTGCGACGGGAGCGATACGCATCATCTGTCCTCTTCCTCGAGCGTCTTGCGCGCGGCCGCGATCGCCTCGCGCACACGGGACGGGGCAGTGCCGCCGAAGCTCATCCGGCTGGCGACCGACGCATCGACGCTGAGCACGTCATAGACGCGTTGATCGATCCTGTCGTCCACTTCGCGCAGGGCTTCGAGCGGAAGCTGGTCGAGCCGCACGCCGTCCGCCTCGGCGCGGGCGACGGCGCGGCCGGTGATGTGATGCGCCTGGCGGAAGGGCACGCCCGCTTCGCGCACCAGCCAGTCGGCAAGATCGGTCGCGGTGGCAAAGCCCGATTCGGCGAGGCCGCGCATGCGATCGGTGCGGAAGCTCGCGCTTTCGACCATCCCGGTCATCGCCGCGATGCACAGGCCGAGCAGGTCGTGCGCTTCGAACACCGGCGGCTTGTCGTCCTGCATGTCCTTGGAATAGGCGAGCGGCAGCCCCTTCATCGACACCATCAGGCTGGTCATGCAGCCCATGATCCGCCCGGCATGGCCGCGCACCAGCTCGGCGGCGTCGGGATTGCGCTTCTGCGGCATGATCGACGATCCGGTCGACCATTGATCGGAGAGCGAGACGAAGCCGAAGGGCTGGCTCGCCCAGATCACGAATTCCTCGGCCAGACGCGAAAGATGCAGCGAGGCCTGCACTGCCGCCGTCAGATATTCGATCGCGAAATCGCGGTCCGAAACCGAATCGAGCGAATTGCGGGTGGGACCATCGAAACCGAGCGCCGAGGCGGTCGCTTCGCGGTCGATCGGAAAGCCCGTCCCGGCCAGCGCCGCCGCGCCGAGCGGGCAGAGATTGAGCCGCGCGCGGGCATCCGCCAGCCGGGCGCGATCGCGCGCGAACATTTCGTAATAGGCCATCAGATGGTGGCCGAGCGTAACCGGCTGGGCGGACTGGAGATGCGTGAAGCCCGGCATCACGCTGTCGGCATGTTCCTCGGCGCGGGCGAGCAGCGCGGTCTGCAGCGCCTTGAGCCCCGCCGAAGCCTCGTCGATCGCGTCGCGCGTCCACAGGCGGAAATCGGTCGCCACCTGATCGTTGCGCGAACGCGCGGTATGAAGCCGCCCGGCCGCTTCGCCGATCTTCTCGGACAGCGCGTTTTCGGTGACCATATGGATGTCTTCGAGCGCATAATCGACCGGCACGCCGTCGGCTTCGAAGTCGCTGGCGACGGCATCGAGCCCTTCGGAAATCGCCTGCGCGTCCTCGCTCGAAACAATGCCCTGCTTGCCCAGCATCGCAACATGCGCCTGCGATCCGGCGATGTCCTGCCGCCACAGTCGCTTGTCGAACGGGATCGAGGCGTTTATCTCGCGCATCACTGCCGAGGGGCCTTCCGCGAAACGCCCGCCCCACATGCTGTTGGAGCCTGTCTTGCGTCCGGTAATCGCTTCTCTCCTTGCCGTACTGGCCGTTTCCGTCGCGGGTTGCGATAGGCAAAGCCCCGCCACGGAGCAAGCGAACGAAGCACTGACCGCCGAAGCGAAGATGCCGCCCGTCGCGGGCAATGGCGCGGCGGTGGAAGGCGGACAGGTCGATCGCAGCCATGTGGGAGAAGCGGCGCCCGAACTGGCGTTTGTCGCGCCAGATGGATCGCAGACGTCGCTCGAATCCTTTCGCGGCAAACCGGTGCTGCTCAATCTCTGGGCAACCTGGTGCGCACCATGCGTCGCGGAATTGCCCACGCTGGATGCACTGGCGGAACGCGAGGCGGACCAGCTGCGGGTGATTGCGCTGAGCCAGGATTTCGACGGCAAGGAAAAGGTCGAAACCTTTTTTGCGGATAAGGGGTTCGCGAATTTGCAGCCCTATCGCGACGACGAAGCCGCGTTCAGCCTGTCGATGCAGACCAATTTGCCTACGACGATCCTCTATGACGCGCAGGGCCGTGAGGTCTGGCGGGTGCTGGGTGATATGGACTGGACCGGCGAGGCTGCTGCGGAGCTGCTTGCCGAGGTGGAGTAGGTCCAAGCCCTCTCGTTTGTTTCGAGCGCAGGGTCGAGCGCAGTCGAGATCCGAAGTCGAGAAGGCGGTTCTCGACGCCGCTTCTCGGCAGGCTCGAAGCTGCTCGAACCAAACGGATCTTCTACCATCTCTCGGTTTCGCGCCTTGATCCGCCGGGCGGCATGCTCCACTAACACACGCATTCTCCGGGGGAATGCATGACGGCCTTACTTCTCGATCACGTCACCAAGCGGTTCGGTAGCGTTACCGCGGTCGATGATCTCAGCTTCTCGGTCCCCAGGGGGCAGGTGTACGGCTTTCTCGGCGGCAATGGCGCGGGCAAGACGACCTCGCTGCGCATGGTGCTCGACATCATCCGGCCCACCAGCGGCCGGATCGAAGTGCTGGGCAAGGCGCCGGGGCGTGAGAACAGCGCCGATCTGGGCTTCCTCCCCGAAGAGCGCGGCCTCTACAAGACGATGAGCGCGATCGACACGATCGTCTATTTCGGCCGTCTGAAGGGTATGACCGCAAGCGACGCGCGCGCCGAGGGCGAAAAGCTGCTCGCGCGGTTCGACCTTTCCGATTTCGCCAAGACCAATGTCGACAAGCTCTCCAAGGGCATGGCGCAGAAGGTGCAACTCGCCACCGCGGTGGTGAACAAGCCCAGTCTCTTGATCCTCGACGAACCCTTTTCGGGACTGGATCCGGTCAATCAGGGGCTGCTCGAAGACGAGATCCGCCGCGCGGCCGATGACGGGGCGACGGTGATCTTCTCGACGCATGTCATGCAGCATGCCGAGCGATTGTGCGACCGGCTGTTGCTGATCGCGAAGGGCGCCAAGCGATTCGAAGGTACGCTGGAAGAAGCGCGCGCCGAACTGCCGCCGCGGCTCACTATCGTTTCGCGCGAAACGCCTGCGGGCTTGCCGGGGGTGGTTTCGGCGAGCGAGGCAGGTGCTGCCGGCGAAGGTTGGACCGCCTGGTCGATCGAAATGGAGCAGGGGCGCGATCCGGGCGACTTGCTCGAGGCGTGCACCGCGCGCGGTTTCGCGCTGCGCGGGTTCGAGCAGCACAAGCCCAGCCTGCACGATGTTTTCATCCATATCGTCGGCGCGGCTCCGGTCGGGGAGGTCAAGGCATGATCCAGCATATCTTTCTCGTCGCCGCGCGCGAATTTCGTCAGATCGCCGCGACGCGCAGTTTCTGGATCACGCTCCTGATCCTCCCCGTCGCGCTCGCTGTGGGGCCGCTCGCCCAGTCATTGCTCGGTGATTCGGACACCCGTCAGGTGATGCTGATCGACGGCGGCAGCGGCGCGACGCAGGCGGTGCGGCAACGCATCGATCTCGATGAAGCACAGCGCGTGCTGGGGTCGCTGTCGCGCTATGTCGAGCGGCACGAACTCGAACATGTCAATCCGAATGCTCCCTGGGCACAGCATGACCGCTGGTACACCGATGCCGAAGCCGCTCGGTTCGCGGCCGATGGCGGCGCTGAAGCCGTGGCCAAGCGGCTCGCCGCGGCGGCGCCCGAAGGGACGCCCGAATATGAAGCGCCCGAGCCCGATTACGAAATCGTCGATACGCCGGCGGATATCGCCGGCGCCGCGCCCGACCGGCTCGATGCGCTGGTCCAGCCGCATCTCGATCCGCCCGAGGATTCGGATATCCGCAAGCTCGATTATATCGTCTATGTGCCCGAGCGGGTGACGCCGCAGACGCCGGTGCGCATCTGGTCGAACGGGCGCGTATCGACCAGCTTCGTCCAGACGGTGCAGACGGTGCTTACCGGCACGATGCGCGCGCAATATCTGCGTGACGCCGGGCTGGCTCCCGAACAGTCCGCTGCGGCCAATGCGATGGCGCCCGCGATCAGGATCGACACGCCGCCCCCCGGCGGCGGGCGCGAGAAGGTTCTGATTCAGTCGATCCTGCCGCTGCTGTCGGCCTATATCCTGCTCATGTCGCTGCTGCTTTCGGGCAGCTGGATGCTGCAGGGAACGGTCGAGGAGCGATCGAACAAGCTGATCGAAACCGTGCTCGCCTGCATCAGCCCCGACGAGCTGATGTACGGCAAGCTGTTCGGCACGGTCGCGGTCGGGCTGGTGATGGTGCTGTTCTGGGTGGCGTGCGCGGCCGCCGCCGCCTTTGCCAGCCACGGCATGATCGCCGATTTCCTGCGTCCGGCGATGGCGCCGCTCGCTTCGCCCGGCACGGCGCTGACGATGCTCTATTTCTTCCTTGCCGGCTATGTGATGGTATCGATGATCTTCCTCGCCATCGGCGCGATGAGCGACAGTTTCCGCGACGCGCAAAGCTATCTGACGCCGGTGATCCTGGTGATCGCCATGCCTTTTGCCTTCATTGCGCAGGCCGTGATGTCGCAGACCGGCGGGCTGGCGGTGCAGGTGATGACCTGGGTTCCGATCTATACGCCGTTCACGATGCTCGCGCGGCTGGGTACGGGCGTGCCGCTGTGGGAAGTGCTCGGCGCCGGCGCGGTGCTCGCGATCTTCGTAGTGGTGGAGTTCATCTTCCTCGGTCGCGTCTTCCGCCACAGCCTGCTCGCCGCTGGCGAAAAGACGAGCCTGAAGCGCATCGGCCAGCTGATGCGTCGCCGCGAGGCCTAGCGCGGCCCGCGCCGCCGAATCATATCGATGTCGGAAGTTTGGATGCCCCGCGTGGATTCGAACCACGATTGACGGAGTCAGAGTCCGTAGTCTTACCATTAGACGACAGGGCAATGCCGTAACGAGGGGCGCGAAATAGGCGGGGTCCCGGCGTATGTCAACGCCTAGCGGCGGGGCCGCTTGCTCCGTTCGTCGCGCTGCGCTAGCCTTATCGGCAAGCACCGGTCGAACCGGCTTTCGGTTCGTGACGGAAAGAACATAAGCGAGTGAATTACGATGGGGGACGGCTCCGCCAGGATGCCGCGCCCAGGGAGCAAGGGATCGGGCAAGCGATCGAACCAGGGCTCCTCGCGCGCGGCGACCGCACCAGCACCAGCTGTTCGGGGGCGATGGCCGCATGCGCGCCACTATGCCGCGCTCGACCTGGGAACCAATAACTGCCGATTGCTGATCGCCCGGCCGCAGGGCTCGGGCTTCGCCGTCGTCGACGCCTTTTCACGCATCGTCCGGCTGGGCGAAGGGCTGGCCACCAACGGGCAGTTGAGCGACGCGGCAGTGGAGCGGACGATCGCGGCGCTGCGCGTCTGCGCCGAAAAGCTGCGCAAGCGCAACGTCACGCTGGCGCGCTCGGTGGCCACCGAGGCGTGCCGCCGCGCGAGCAACGGCGCCGAATTCATCGAGCGCGTCTATCGCGAAACCGGAATCGCGCTCGACATCATCACTGCCGAGGAAGAGGCGCGGCTGGCCGTGCTCGGCTGCCACGCGCTGCTCGAACCGGGCGACGGGCCTGCACTGGTGTTCGATATCGGCGGGGGATCGACCGAGCTGGTGCTGGTCGGCCCGGGAGATGAGGTGCCCCCGATCCTCGACTGGCACAGCGCGCCCTGGGGTGTGGTATCGCTCACCGAAGCGACCGCCCGCGGCGATTCGCCCGAAGCGCGCGCGGCCGCTTATGCCGATATGCGCGCGCGGGTGCGCGAAAGCTTCGCGCCCTTTGCCGAGCGGCTCGGGCCGATCGCGGGGCGCCCCCGCCTGCTGGGCACCAGCGGCACGGTGACGACGCTTGCCAGCGTCCATCTCGGGCTGGCTTCCTATGACCGGGCAGTGATCGACGGGCTGATCGTGCCGGTTTCGGTGATGCGCGATGTCAGTGTACGGCTGTCGGAAATGAGCGTCTCGGAAAGGTCGCACGTTGCCTGTATCGGCAGCGAACGCGCAGATCTGGTTGTGGCCGGTTGCGCGATTCTGGAAACCATTCTCGATTTGTGGCCCGCCGAACGGCTAGGGATCGCCGATCGCGGAATTCGGGAGGGTATATTGCGGCGACTGATGCAGGGGCAGGGCGCGTGAGCCGGGGCGGCGGTCGCGGGCATACCCGTGTGCGTACCGCGCGCGGACGCAGCGCCCAGTCGACGCGCTGGCTCGAACGCCAGCTCAATGATCCTTATGTGAAGCGCGCCAAGGCGGAAGGGTTTCGCAGTCGCGCGGCGTACAAGCTCACCGAACTCGACGAGAAATTCGGGTTTCTGAAGGGATCGAAGCGGATCGTCGATCTCGGCATCGCGCCGGGCGGCTGGACGCAGGTAGTGCGGCGGCGATTGCCCAAGGCGGCGGTGGTCGGGATCGACTTGCTACCGGTCGATCCGATCGACGGCGCCACGATCCTGCAGATGGATTTCATGGACGACGACGCGCCCGACCGGCTGATCGCTGAACTCGGCGGCGCGCCCGACCTTGTCCTGTCGGACATGGCAGCGAATACCGTCGGCCACCCGCAGACCGATGCGCTGCGGACGATGGGGCTGGTCGAAGCGGCCTTCGCTTTCGCCTGCGAGACGCTCGAACCCGGCGGCGCCTTCGTTGCCAAGGTATTCGCCGGCGGCGCCGATTCGGCGCTGGTCGCCGACATGAAGCGCAACTTCGCCAGTGTGAAACACGCCAAGCCGCCGGCGAGCCGCAAGGGTTCGGTGGAATGGTATGTCGTCGCGCAGGGGTTCAAGGGGCGGGCGGATCCCCTGATTCCGGCTTAAGCCCTTTCCAAACCCATTCAAACCGTAGCCGAGCTCCGATCGGCGCATTCCGCACCGAAAAATCGAACTTTGACCCTACGGCCTGATTATCGATAGGTGTTACCAGAATGGGTTTGGGTGGTCCTTTTTTGCTACCATGAATGATGGTTATTGAAGCGCGTTCAATATTGAAATCATTGAAAAGAAAGCAAAATTTTCTGCTGCGTGCGGGCTCTGTTATTTCAACTTCATAAAATTCTAGAGAATTTGAGAAGTCATTGGGCAAGTCAAGGCATTCACGAATCCGTATACGTGCCCCATAGTCTCGCATTGCTGTAACAAATTCAAAATTTAACCGTAGTGCTCGAAACTCCCCAAAAACTGGCTTAAGTTTCACAGCGTCCGTCTTTTGCCAATCTTTTCGGAATGCACCACCACGTCCCAGCACTTCAAAAGTATGATTTGTATTCCTAAGCGCCGTCTGCGCAGACTGCGAAGCTGCGTCAGGCACTAGTTGATAGCGATCAAACAGTTTGACGTCGCGCGATCGGGGAGAAAACTCGGATAGCCGAGTTAGTTGAGCTCGCACACAAGGGGTGTCTGAATTGTCAGTAGAAAAACGGAGCGTTAGATCGTGCTTCACCCGCGCAAAAGGAAATGCGAGCGCGCTTAGATAAACCCGTAGAGAATACCCTCCTACCGCTACCAATGCTATTGATAGCAAAATAGCAAATAGAAGCCATCCGCTTGGAGCTATTTTAACGGCAAGCGTACCACTGCCCAGTAACCCTACTACGCCGAGCGCTACTCCGACAATGTCGCCGATACCAAACTGAAAAAAACGCCGCATCTGGGCGTTTAATCGCCTTCACCACCACCTGTACGCAACATAACATCCTCGAAGATACAATCTTTGGGTTCTTTGGGTTCCGCGACAGCCATTCTCAATCCCCCTCTTAGAGAACGACGATAAGCTAACGCAGAAAAGCCAAATTATGAATCTCAACTCAACCCAAAATGGGCACGGATAACCCGAGAAGCAAGGACTCTACTTGCCTTCTCCGCTATGAGTTAGGACTCAGTGAGTCGTTCAGCCCCTCGCCCTCAGCCTTCGTAATCGCCGCCGACATTGGTGTTGCGCGGCGGGGCGGCTGCGGTAAGGCGAAGCGCTTCGGCCGAGGCGGAGAGCGAGCCGACTTCGTCGGGCGCTTCCTCGTCGTCGATCTGCACGCGCTGCAGGCCGCCGACCACGGCTTCCTCCAGGTGGTCCGGGCGAATCGTCTCTTCGGCGATTTCGCGCAGCGCCACGACCGGGTTTTTGTCGCGGTCGCGATCGATCGTCAGTTCGGCGCCACCGGAAATCTGGCGCGCGCGCTGCGCTGCGAACAGGACGAGATCGAAACGGTTGGGGACCTTGTCGACGCAATCTTCGACAGTGACGCGAGCCATGCGGCTTCCTTAAAAATCGGGTTTGCGGAAAGGCGATGCCAGTACCGGCAATCCCCGCGCGAGTCAAGAATTCTCGGTGTCGCGGGCACGGCTCGGCCCCGCCGGTCATGGCTTGTCCTTTGGCGCTTCCGGCTCCATCAGGGGGCGGATGAACGCGCGCGCCAGCCATGTCGTCGACGGCAATCGCCTGACGCTGATACCTGACGGGCCGGATCGGATGCAGGCATTGCTGGACCTGATCGCCGGTGCGCGCAGGACATTGCGGCTGCTCTATTATATCTATGTCGCCGACGAAGCCGGCGAAACGGTGCGCGATGCGCTGATCGCGGCGGCAAGGCGCGGCGTGGAAGTGTGGCTGATCGTCGATGGCCTGGGCAGCGAGGCAGCGGCAAACCGTCAGTTCTTCGATCCGTTGCGCGCGGCGGGCGTAGAGGTCCGCCGCTTCGTCCCGCGGCTGGGGCGGCGCTATCTGTTGCGCAATCACCAGAAGCTGGCGCTTGCCGACGAGGCGCGCGTGATCATCGGCGGGTTCAACATTCAGGACAGCTATTTCGGCACGATCGAGGACGAGGCCTGGCGCGATCTGGGGCTGCTGGTCGAAGGGCCGGCGGCGGAGCGGCTGGTCGGCTATTTCGACGCGCTGGCGATCTGGGCGAAGCAGGAGCGCGCGCCGCTTTCGATGCTGACATCGGCGCTAAAGCAATGGAGCGAACCGCGAGGAAAGGCGCGCTGGCTGCTCGGCGGGCCGACGCGGAGGCTGTCCCCCTGGGCGCGGGTGGTCAAGAACGACATGGAGGATTCGCGGCGGATCGACCTGATCGCCGCCTATTTCGCGCCCAGTCCGGCGATGCTGCGGCGGCTCGACAAGGCGGGCGTGCGCGGGCGCGTGCGCGTCGTGCTGCCATCGAAGATGGATCATGGCGCGGCGATCTGGGCGGCGCGCTTCACCTATGCCGGGATGCTGCGCAAGCAGGTCGAGGTATATGAGTATCAGCCGACCAAGCTGCACACCAAATTGTTCGTGATCGACGATGTCGTACATATCGGATCGGCCAATTTCGATATTCGCAGCATGTTTCTCAATCTGGAGCTGATGCTGCGGATCGAGGACGCCGATTTCGCGGCGCATGTCCGCGACTATATCGACGGCGAAGTCGCGCATAGCGAAGCGATCACGCAGACGCTGTACAAGCGGCGCACGACGCCGTGGGTGCGGTTCAAGCAGATGTGCGCCTATTTCGTGATGGCCGTGCTCGATTATAACGTGACGCGCAGCCTCAATTTCGGTCGCGAACCGCGTGAGCGATAGCATTCGCTAACACCGGGCCCGCCACCGGCTCCTATCTGTCAGCACGCACGCCATCGGGCCCGTGGCCGGCACTGCTCGCTTTTGCACCGGTACCGGGCGCGGACAGATAAGCGCGTCTCCACAAGCGCTTGCGCCCGCCTTGCGCAAGCGCTGCGGGGCCTGCGCAACCTCCAGCGGCAATCTGCTATTGCAACTCGATCGCAAAACTCTATGAGTGCGGTCAGCTAATGCGAATCAATCGCATCTAAGCCCGCAACGTCGGGAAGGGGGACATATGAAGAGAGAGACCAAATTCGCCGCTCTGCTGGGCGCCTCGCTGCCGGCGGTGGCGATGCTGACGCTGCCGAACACCGCATATGCGCAGAACGCCGAACCGGACGCGGGCGAAACGCGCGAGGCCACCGGGCAACAGGGCGAATTCCTTGGCACGATCGACATCGGCGAAAGCACGCGCGCGGTGCAGACCAACACCGCCACGCCCGCCACCGCCATCGACCGCGAGGAAATCGAGGATCGCGAGGCGAGCACCATCGCCGAACTGGTCGATTCGGTGCCCGGCGTGACTCTGGTCAACGGTTCGACTCCGATCGGATCGGGCATCAACATCCGCGGTTTCGGCGCCAACGGCACCTATGGCACCGACCAGAAAGTGGCGGTGCAGATCGACGGCGCCTCGGTCGGCTCCGAGGAGCTCTATCGCATCGGCACCCAGCTCTTCACCGATCCGTTGCTCTACAAGAGCGTCGAAGTGATCCGCGGCACCGTCGGCAGCTTCGAATATGGCTCGGGCATCATCGGCGGCATTGTCCGGCTCGAAACCAGCGACGCGTCGGATCTGACCGGCGGCAGGCCCGGCTTCGCGCTCAACCAGGTCGCGGGTTACAACAGCAACGGCGACGGCTGGAACAGCTCGACCACGGTCGCGGCGATGCCGAACGAGCATGTCGAATTCCTCGCCAACTACAGCTGGCGCGAGCAGAATAATCTGCAGGACGGAAACGGTGACGAAATCCCGAACAGCGAGTTCGGCCTGCCCTCCTGGCTGATCAAGGGCGGCGTGCATTTCGGCGCGGACAATGCGCACACCATCGAAGCGAGCTTCAGCCAGACCGAGACCAGCGAGCGCGACAAGCCCTATGACAGTTTCGGCACGAGTGGCGGCAGTTTCGGCAATGTCGATCGCGATACCAAGAGCCAGGTCGCCACGCTCGGCTACACCTTCGATCCGATCGCCGACGATGCGGTGAATCTGAGCCTGCTCTACAGCTATGCCAATCAGGAGATCGTGCAGGAATATGTTCCGGGCAGCTCGCCCTACGCGCCGCCGGGTGGTTTCGATGTGGTCAATGCCGACCAGCAATATGAAACGCACAAGGTAACGCTCAAGAACATCGCCTATTTCGATACCGGCAGCCTGCGCCACAATCTGCGGATCGGCCTCGAATATGTGCACAAGGACCGGCTCGACGCGAACAGCGCGCCGGGCGGCACCGATAAGCGCATGGCCGCGTTCCTTGTCGACGAGATCGCACTGTTTCCGGGATTCACGCTGACCCCGGCGATGCGCTGGGAAAGCCAGACGGTGAAGGGCACGCTCGATAGCGGCGCCGATGCCAGCTACGAGAATGAGGCGTTGATGGGCGGCGTTTCGGCGCGCTACGAATTGCCGGTCGGCTTCGCGGTGTTTGGCAGCTGGGCCTATACCGAAAACCTGCCGATTCTCGATGACCTCGAAAACGACGTCTATATGTCGCAGTCCGAACAGGCCGAGACCTGGGAGGCAGGCGCCTCGTTCGATCATATCGGCCTGCTCGGCCGGTCCGATCGCGCGGCGTTCAAGGTCAATTACTATGACACCGACCTGACTGACGTGACGTCCTATTCGGGCGTCAGCGCGGTGCGGCTCGAAGGGTTTGAGATCGAAGGCTCCTATGCCGCCGGCAACGGCCTCTATCTCGATTTCAACATCAACCTGCCCAAGGGCGAGCAGACCGATACCGGCGGTGCGGTATCCGACTGGGACAACACCCCGCCGGACAGCTATGCGGTTTCCGTCGGCAAGCGGTTCGGCGATCTGCTCAACCTGCGCTGGGAAAGCTATTTCGCCGCCGATGCCGATCGCAACGGCACCGTGACCGAAGGCTTCGACAGCCATAATTTGCGGCTGATCGTGACGCCGAGCGGCGGCCTGCTCGACGGGCTGGCGCTGCGGCTTAGCGTCGAGAACCTCTTCGACAGCTATTACACGCCGCTGCTTTCGACGCGTCCGGCGCCCGGCCGCAACTTCAAATTCTCGATTTCGAAACTGTTCTGACGAGCTCGCGTCGGCCGGAAGGGGGCCGGCCGGCGCGAACCGCGATCGGGTTTCGGGAAAGGAGTTAAACGGATGCATGCAAGCGACAGCCTCGGTGCGATCGGCGCGTTTCTCGCGCTCGGCGGTCCGGTGCTCGCGATCATCCTGCTGCTGTCGGTGCTGGCGCTCACCGTGTTTCTGGTCAAGCTGTTCCAGTTCCGGCAGCTGCGCGTGGGGCGCCACACCCAGCTGCGCAACGCCATCCGGCAATGGGATGCCGGGCAGCGCGACGAAGCGCGGCAGACGCTGGCGCGATCGGGCAACTATCTCGCGCGCGTCGCGGCGATGGCGATCGCGGTCGACGGCAGGGAGGGCGCGCGAGCGCGGCTTGAAAGCGAAGCCGAGCAGCGCTTGCGCATGCTCGAGCGCGGTCTGCGCTTCCTCGATTTCGTCGCGCAGCTCGCGCCGTTGCTCGGGCTGTTCGGCACCGTGCTCGGCATGATCGAGGCGTTTCAGGCGATGCAGGGCGCGGGCGCGCAAGTCGATCCCTCGGTCCTCGCAGGCGGCATCTGGGTCGCGCTGCTCACCACCGCCGCGGGGCTCGCGCTCGCCATGCCGGTTTCGGCAGCGGTCGCATGGCTGGAAAGCCGTATCGACGGCGAGCGCGCGCTGGCGGATCTTGCGATCTCGACGGTGGCGACGCCGCTGCCGGAAGCCGCAGGGGATGGAGCGGCCTGATGGCACTGCGGCGAGCCCGGACGCGGCGCAGGATCTCGATCACGTCGCTGATCGACGTGATCTTCCTGCTGCTCTTGTTCTTCATGCTCGCCTCCAGCTTCACCCATATCTCCGAGCTTGAAGTATCGGCGCCGGTGCCGCGCGGCGCTTCTTCGGCCGCACCGTCAGCCGATGCGCGGGTGCTGCTTGTCGGGCAGACGCGGCTCAGCCTCGATGGGCGCCATATCGCCGACGCCGCGTTGCCGCATGCACTACGGGCGGGGCTGCCCGAGCACGACACGGTGACGTTGCGTGTGTCGGACGATGCGGACACGCAACGGCTGACAGACATTCTCGCGCTGCTCCAGCCGATCGACGGCCTTGCCGTCAGCATGACGGGAGCGGCGCCATGATCCGTGCGCGTCGCACCCGAACCAGGGCGGACCCGACCGTCAGCCTGATCAACATCGTGTTCCTGATCCTGATCTTCTTCATGGTCGCGGGCACGCTCGCCAAACTGCCGCAGCGCGAAATCGCACTTGTCGAAAGCCGTGGGCTGGAATGTTGCGCGCCGCCCGACGCGCTGGGCGTTTCGCGTGACGGGGCGCTGCATTTCAACGGCCGGCGCTATGCCACGGTCGCGGCCTATCTCGCGGTGATCGAGCCCGGCGAAGGGCCGCTGCGCATCCTGCCCGACCGGCGGCTGCCTGCGCGCGAGCTGCTGACCATCCTCGCGCGGCTTCGCGCGGCGGGCGCGGAGAAGATCGTGCTGCTGACGCAGGACGTGTCGGCATGAGCCGGTCGTTCTCCCAATGGTTATGGTCGGCGCTGGCGGTTTCGGTCCTGGTGCATGGCGGGTTGCTCGCCTGGATCGCGGGCGCGCCGCAGTCCGGTATCGAACTGGCCGGCGGCGGCGGTGGCGGCGCAGCGATCGGAATCGCGATGGCCGGCGCGCCGGACGATGCGCCCGGCGAGGCGCAGGCGGTGAATGCCGTGCCCGAAGCACCAGCCAAAGCCGAACAGCCCCCGCAGTCACCGCCCGATCCGGCACAGCCACCGCGCTTGGCCGCAACGCATGGCGAACCGGCCGTGCGACGAGCGCATGCTCCGTTGGCGCGGGAGGCGGCTGTCGATCCGGCGAGTGCGGCGGCATCCGCCGCGCCCGCCATCGCAACCGAGGCGCTGCCGAGCGCGCCGCATGTGTCGCGCGACCGGGAGGCCGAGCCTCCGCCCCAGCACTCACGCGAACGGCCGGCGGCGCATCGCGCCGCGTCAGCCGGGGGGCGGTCCGGGGCGCCGGATGCAAGCGGCGGAAGCGGCCCGGCGGATCATCCGCCCGGCCCGGGCAATGCCGCGCGCGACAATTATTCGGGACGGGTCTTTCGCCATCTGATGCGGTTCCGCCGACCCAATGTGATCGGCCCGGGATCGGCGCATGTGCGTTTCACCGTGCGCGACGACGGGCGCGTCACCAACATATCGGTTTCGCGCAGTTCGGGCTCGTCGCGTTTCGATCGCGAAGCGGTGCGGCTGGTGCGCCGCGCCGCGCCCTTTCCCGCGCCGCCGCCCGGCGCGGGGCGCGACTTCAACTTCAAGATCACCGGACAATGAGCAACGCATTCGGCGGAAGGACAAGAACATGACCAAATTCAGCCATATCGTGAAAGCCTGCGCCGCGGGGATCGCGGCGACGGCGCTTGTCGTCGGATCGGCGACCGCGCACACCTCCTATCTGCTCCCGAATATCTTCACGGCGAATGTCGAGCGTTATGTGACGCTGCAGGCATCGTTCGCGGAGGATTTCTTCCGGCCCGAAATCGCCGTCGACAATGCCGATTTCCATGTCATCCGGCCCGACGGCAGTCGCGCGGAGCTGGAGAACATCACGAAGCTGCGCCAGATGGTCGTGCTCGAAAGTCCGATCGAGGAAGAAGGCACCTATCGCTTCACCACCGGCGTGCGCCACGGGCGGACGGGACAGGTCGCACTGGTCGACGGCGAGTGGGTGCCGGTTCGCGGTGAGGCTCCCGCCAGCGCCGTGCAGGTCCAGACCAGCCAGACCGAAACCGTCGCCGACGTCTATGTGACCAAGAAGGCGCCGACCCGCGCGCCGGTGGATCTGGCGATCGGGCGGCTGGTTATCCAGCCGGTCACGCATCCCAGCGACATCTACAAGGGCGGCGGTTTCGACTTCAAAATCCTGTTCGACGGCGAGCCGCTTGCGGATCAGGTCGTCAATCTCGATCGCGGCGACGCGCAATATGACGCGGCGCCCGCGCATCGCGAACTGCGCACCGATGCCCAAGGCGGCGTCTCGCTCAGCTTCGAAAAGCCCGGCGTATATCTGCTGATGGTGCGCCACCGCGCCGCTGCGCCCGCCGGATCGGAAACCGATCAGCGCAGCTACACGACGTCGCTGACCTTCGAAGTGCAACCCTATTGAACCAAGCAAATCTGGAAGGATGAATGGTATGAAGACGCAATGGATCTATGGTCTGGCGGTGGCCGCCGCCGTCATGCTCCCCGCCACGGCGATGGCGCAGGACGGCCCCGCCGCGGGGCACGGCAAGGCATCGTTCATGAGCCAGTATGACGCCGATGGCGACGGTGCGGTCACGCAGGCCGAATTTCTCGCCGGCCGCGAGGCGAAGTATAACGGCTTCGATCTCGACGGCGACGGCGCGGTTTCCGAAGCGGAATATGTCGAGGAATATATCGGACGCCTCGATCGCGAGCTCGCCGAACGCCGCGCGCGGCAGATTCGCCAGACCTATGTCCGCTACGGCGTGCTCGACAGCGACAAGGACAGGAACATGACGCTCGACGAATTCAATGCCTCGGGCAGCCGCATGTTCGAGCGGCTCGACAGCAACGGAGACGGCGTGATCGACAGCGGAGACACCGCAGCAGCCTATTGAATCAAAGCGAGCGGCCTGGCCGATCGCGGGTCCTGCGCCTGTTGGCGGCGCGGGAACTCACGGTCGGTCAGGTCGCGGGAAGGAGGAATGGCCTCCTCGGTTCCTCAGAAGGACGCGCGACCTGTCCGGCTGAACTCGGCCGGTCCGAAAATGCATTCCGTCATGCCGGTGCGCCGCGATCCGTTCCTGGAGCGGCCGGCCGGCCGTCATGCGCGATGCGGGCGAAGCGCGCGGGCGGCATTCCCACATGGCGAGCGAAGGCGGTACTGAAAGTGCTCGCCGAGCCATAGCCGATCCGGGCCGCGACCAGCGCTATCGCAAGCTCGCCGGTGCGCAGCAATCGCTTGGCGAGCGCCATGCGCCAGGCAAGCAGATACTCCATAGGCGCCAGTCCCACCACGCGCTTGAACCGCGCGAAAAAGGCGGAGCGCGACATTGCCGCTTCCGCCGCGAGTCCGGCGACGGTCCAGCGATGCTCGGGCCGCGCGTGGATTGCGCGCAGCGCACCCGCCAGGCGATTGTCGGCGAGACCCCGGCCCAGGCCCGGCGCCGACGCCGTCCCGGCGCCGGTCCGCAGCGCCTCGATCAGCAGAACCTCGAGCAGGCGCTCGAGCACGAGTTCGCGTGCGGGCCGGTCCCTGCGTGTCTCGTCGCTGACGAGCTGTGTCAGCGTAGCGAGCCGTGGCTCGCCGTGCGCGATCACCATTGTCGGCAGCAGCGATACCAGCAGCGCCGCGTCGGGCGATGCGAAGCTGCACAGGCCCACCTGCATACGCAGGTTCGGCGCGCCTTCCGGCGGGCCGACGCGGAAGCGCCCTTCGCCGATTTCGACCGGCATCATCGCGACACCCCGGGGCGGCGGCGCGATGCTCTCGAGCGTCATCGCCCGGGTGGCGGGCGCAAGCAGGAAGTCCCCCGCCCGCAGGATCATCGGCGGGCGGTCCTCCGCGCTCATTCGACACTGTCCCTCGAGGACGGCGCAATAGAAGGGCCGGGCGTCGATTTCGGGATGGATTCGCCACGCGTCCGCATATTCAACCAGCTTCGAGAAGCTGGCTTTCGGTTGGAGCAACGTCACGATCTCGGCGAGCGGATCCACCGGCATGTCAGGACCTTCACAAACAAATTCGATACGCTTCCCGATACAAAGTCCGGCACCCGCTTTCCATCTCCGTTCTGCCTCATCGCAAATGGAGTTTCGTCATGCCCAGTATTCTCATCACCGGCTGTTCCTCTGGCTTCGGCCTTGAAACCGCCCGTCGGTTCCTCGATCGCGGTTGGACCGTGGTCGCGACGATGCGCACGCCCGACACCGATGTGCTGCCCGCTTCCGATAATTTGCGGATCCTGCCGCTCGACGTCACCGATCGCGAAAGCATCGCCCGCGCTGTCGCCGATGCCGGGCCGATCGACGTCCTTGTCAACAATGCCGGCTTCGGCGCCGCTGTGCCGACCGAACTGATCGCATTCGAGACCGCGCGGGCGCTGTTCGAAACCAACACGCTGGGCACGCTCGCGATGATCCAGGCGGTGCTGCCGCAATTTCGCGAACGCCGGGCGGGCACCATCATCAACGTCACTTCGTCGGTAACGTTCAGGCCGCTGCCGCTCGTCAGCGTCTATCGCGCGAGCAAGGCGGCGGTGAACGCTCTCAGCGAATCGCTGGCGGCCGAGGTCGCGCCGCTCGGCATCGGCGTGCATGTCGTCCTTCCCGGCGGGTCGCCCGAAACGCGTTTCGCCGACAGCGCGATGCCGCACCTGCGCGGTCGGGACAATTCCGATTATGCGCCGCTGATCGAAACCATGATGGGGCATTTCCAGATGACCGATCGTCCCGTGACGCACGCAACCGACGTCGCCGATGCGGTGTGGAAAGCGGCTACCGATCCCAATGCCCCTTTGAAGATCGCCGCCGGCGAGGATGCCGAGCAATGGATGGCCGAGGCGGGGCAACCGCTGACCTGACTTCCGCCACCGGCGCCCCGCGCGAGGGGCGGGGCGCCGGAAACGGCCGTCCGGTCACGTCTCTCGTCGCGGGTCCCGAAGCCGAAACAGCAACAGCAACGTGATCGACAGCATCGCGATTGATCCGAGGAAGAGCGGATCATAGCCGAAGAGGCTTGCAACCATGCCGCCCAGCAGCGGTCCGATCGCCGATACTATGCCATCCAGCGTATTGGTGAGGCCCAGCCGCATCGCGACATCCTCGCGCGGGCCGAATTCGAGCACCATCGTCTGCTGACTCATCAGATAGCCGGAAATCGACGCGCCCAGGCCGCAAAAGGCAAGCGCCAGGCCGAAGCCAGAGGGGATGAGCATCAAAACGAGCGTCGATGCGATCCACAGGCCAATCGCTAGCATATAGGTGATGCGGTAGCCGGCCTTGTCGCCGAGGCGCCCCCAAAGCAGGTTGGACACGGTATCAGCGGCCATGAAGCACAGGGCGAGCCCGCCCACGGCGGGGCCGTCTAGGCCGATCCTGCTGCCAGCGAACAGGATGTAGAAAGGCGCCGCCGCGCGGGCCAGCGTGCAGGTCGACTGGGCGATAAGGAAGGCGCGGAAATCGCGGTCCGCAAGGTGACTGGGAAAGGACGCGATGTGTGCGAACAATGGTCGGCGTACCGTCATCGCCGTGCCGCGGGGCTCGCGCATCATCAGTCCGATCGCCAGCAGCCCGGCGCAACTGAGCAGGAAGGTGAGAAGGAAGATGCTGGCATAGCCGTTGCCGAGAAAATCGCCTTCGATCAGCCAGACGCCCGCAAGATAGGATATGCCCGCCGCGATCAGCCCGCCGACGAAGTTGCGCCAACCCTGCAGCCGGCCGCGACGCCGGATCGGGATGACCTTGCTCAACAGCAGGTTGAAGGCGATGCGCTGGCCGCCGGTGCCCATGCCCAGCAGGAACAGCACCAGGAAGGTGGCGGCTATCGCCGAAGGTCCGTCGAGCACCCAGCCGACAAGCGCGAGCGCGAGGATCATCAGCCGCATGAACAGCCCGATGCGCAGTGCCGCCGGCAACACCTGCCCGCGGTGCGAAAGCGCCGCCGCGACCAGCATCGGCGAGAGCATCATTCCCGCCTGGAGAAGCGAACTGCCGACTCCCACAAGCGCCTTCGAGCCTGTCAGCAGAAACAGATAGGCGGGTGTGAACGTAGGCGTGGAGATCAACCGGAAGCCGGCGAAGCTCAACATGCCGTCCAGGAAATGCGCCGAATAATTGCGCTTCAGATTGGCGGTCACGAAATCATCGGCCGATTCCGTGTCGGCGCGTTGTGTCACGAAACGGCCAGGGGGATGGCGCCCGTCAGAATCGCGCCGAGCGTGAGCGCCAGCGAGATCAGTGCCGCATATTTGAGCGCGAACCGCTGGACGTCGGCGACTTCGACGCCGAGCAACCCGCAAGCGAGATAGACCGGCGCGAGCAGCGGGCTGAGCTGGTGGACGGGCTGCCCCATCATCGAGGCGCGGCCGATCGCTTCGGCGGGTACGCCGAAGTTGGTGGCGGCCTCCGCCAGCACCGGCACGATACCGAAATAATAGGCGTCGTTGGACATGAGGAAGGTGATGGGCAGGCTGAGGACCGCTGTGACGGGTGCCAGATAGGGCCCCATTGCGTCGGGGATGCCGTGAACCAGCGCCTGCGCCATTGCGTCGAGCATGCCGGTACCGTCCATGATGCCGGTCAGCGATCCGGCGGCGAAGATCAGCAGCGCGACCATCACCACATTATTGGCATGCGCGTTGATCCGTTCGCGCTGGGCCTGGAGATTGGGATAGTTGAGCGTCACTGCGATCGCGAAGGCGCCCATCATCAGCACCGGCAGCGAGGCGATGCCCGTGAACATGCCCGCCATCAGTGCGAGAGTTAGCAACAGGTTCGGCCAGAAAAGGTGCGGCCGGCGCTCGGGCGGCGATTCGTGTTCGACGGCGGCGCCATGCTGCATCGCCGCCGGTTGCCAGCCGAGCCGCCGACGTTCGGTGACGCCGAACCACCAGGCGAGGCCGAAGGCTGCGAGCATTCCGGCAGCCATTGCCGGCAGCAGCGGGAGGAAGAGATCCGAAAGCAGATCGATTTTCAGCGCCGCCGCGGCCCTGGCTGCCGGGCCGCCCCAGGGCACGAAGTTCATGATCGCGTTGGTGCTGCCGAGCAGCGTGGCGAGGATCAGCGGGTTCATGCCGATCGACCGATAGACGGGCAGCAGCGCGGTGATGACGATCAGTGCCGTTGTCGTGCCGTCCCCGTCCACCGACACCAGCGCCGACAGGGCGGCCGTGCCGATCGCGATGCGGAGCGGATCATTCCCAACAAGGTGCAGGATGCGTCGAACGAGCGGGTCGAACAGTCCCGCGTCCATCATGATGCCGAAAAACAGGATGGCGAAGGAAAGGAGCAATGCGATCGGCGCGACCTGCAGGATGCCCTCGACGATCATCCCGCCCAGGTCCGCCTGCCCCGGCGCGAGTAGGCCGGCGACGATCGGAATCGCGATCAGCGCGACGATCGCCGACAGTCGTCTGGTCATGATGAGGATGATGAAGGCCGCAACGGTTGCGAAGCCCAGCAGGGCAAGGTTCACGAATCTGCTCTCCTGTATATTTCATTGTTCGAATTGCGCGTCTGGTGCACACAATGGATGCAATTTTGGCATTCGCAGCACCGCCCTCCGATGCTAACAGCCGGCATCATGGCGATACGCGAAACCATTCATTTCGGCGCCGGCGATGCCGGACAACGGGCCGAGCCTGCGACGCTCACGGTATTGACGCGCGTGCGCGAGCTGATCGTGACCGGAAAAATGCCCGCAGGCACGCGGCTTGCCGCCGAAACGATTGCAAAGGAACTTGGTGTTTCGCGGACGCCGGTGCGGAGTGCGCTTGCCGTGCTGACCGCCGAGGGCCTGGCCTCCTATCACGTCAATCGCGGATATGCCGTGCGCGATATCCAGCTGCGCGACATTCTCGACGCGATTGATGCGCGGGCAGTGCTCGAGGCCAAGGGATGCGGACTTTCGGTGGATTATGGCTGGGCACCGGAAGAATTCGAACGGCTTGGCGCGGCGGTGCGCGAGGGGGCGGCGATCGTTCGGCGCGGCGCCTGGTCCGAGGCGATCGAGCGCGAATGGTACGAGCATAATCGCGACTTTCATTCGCTGATCGTCCGCGTTTCGCGCAACGGTGCGATCCGCAACGCGATCCGCATGACCGTGATCTATCCGGTGTTCGGCGACATTGCCCGGCTGTGCCCGGCGGTAGCGCGATATGTGCCCCAGCGGTTTCGTACGATCCCGGAAAGCGTGCCGGATCATATTATCGAGTCGCAAGGCGATCATCAGAAGATACTGGATGCGATCGCTGCGGAGGACGCGGAGCTGGCGGAGGCGTCCATGCTAGCCCACGTACAGAAGTCGCGGCATCGCCTGGCGGCCATAGCCACGCGCCGATAGTGGGGCCTCAAAGTCGTATCCGATTAAATTCATATTGAATCCAATTAGCCGGAAACCATGCGTAAGACCAGCCCGGTGTAGCCCGATTTTCCGCATTGATTGATGCGTGAACTGCGCCTGCCGCCCGAAATCACTACGATTCGGGCGGTCGTTACCCTGCGTCGATGGCCAGGGGCGAACCTACGCGTCCAGCGGGGGTGCACGCTAATCTCCTGCAGAAACTCTGAATTCCTGCGATTTTGGAGGCATGAATTTATGCGCGACGCGCATGCTGGTGCGATGGCGCTGTTTCTGCGGGATTTGTCCCGACATGAAAGGATGCACCTCGTTGACAAATTGCATCCAATCCTATTTTACGAGCAGCCAGAACAGACAAACTACGGGAGAGCGAATATGAGAGGGAAGGCAATGGGCCGCATGCTTTCGGGGGCGGCCTTTGTGGGGTTGCTGTGGACGGGCTCCGCTCAGGCTCAGGACGCCGATACGACCGCTCCCGGCCAGGCCGGGGAGCAGGCCGCCGACGCCGTACCGGACGAGCAGCTGGGAAATATGATCGTTGTTACGGCGCAGCGTCGCAGCGAGAATCTGCAGGACGTGCCGGTCACGGTGACGGTGTTCAATGCGGAGCAAATCGCCGAGGCGCGCATTCAGCAGATCGACGACGTCGTCACGCGCACGCCCGGTCTCAGTTTCGACAATTTTCCCGCCTCGCAGCCGCGTCTTTATATTCGCGGCATCGGTTCCTCCGATCGCGGCGCGGCGGGGGACCCCAGTTCGGCGGTGTTCGTCGACGATATCTATATGGGCCGCCCCTCGGCGATTGCGTTCGACGCATTCGATATCGAACGGATCGAAGTGCTGAAGGGGCCGCAGGGGACGCTGTTCGGGCGCAATGTCGTCGGCGGCGCGATCAATGTGATCACCAAGAAGCCCGATATCGACCGTGTCGATGCGGCGGCCGAACTCACCTACGGCAATTACGAGCGTCTCGACGCCGCGGCGATGATCAACGTGCCGTTCGCGCGCAACACCGGCGCGGTTCGCCTGAGCGGCGCCTATCGAAGCCATGACGGCTATTCCTGGAACCCTTATCTCGGCGAGCGGATCGACGATCAGGACACGCTGACCGGCCGGTTCCAGATCTATGGCGAGCCCGCCTACAATTTTCGCTTCCATTTCACGATCGACGGGACGCGCGACCGGTTTTCGGGACCTGCCAACCACACGCTCGAGCTCGATACGTCGGACCCGCTCCACAATTTCTATACGTCGAACTTCGACCCGGACACGACCTACGGGTCACAGGTCGGCTATCAGGATCGCGACACCTGGGGCATCCGCAGCGAACTGAGCTACGACTTTTCGTTCGCCACGCTGACGTTCCTCGGCTCCTATCGGGATGTCGACTACGGCAACCGTTACGATCTGGACGGTGGCAATCCCGATCCGGCGTCGCCCGGCTATAATCAGATCGCGATCAGCGGCGGCGATGACGAGACCAACGAATTGTCGAGCCAGGAAGTCCGGCTCTCCTCGCTGCCGGACAGCGACTTCACCTGGGTCGCGGGCTTCTACCACTATCACCAGGAAACCGATCGCTCGAACACGTTCAATCTCGACGCCGCGGCGGTGGCGCCGATCCCGCTCACCGAAATCTACGATCAATATGCGAAGGTCGACAGCATCGCCGTGTTCGGCGACGTCTCGCTGCCGCTGACCGATCAGCTCACTGTCTTCGGCGGGGTGCGTTATTCGCGCGACGACAAGACCGCGCGGGTGCGCAACACGGATTCGATGGTGCCGATACGTGGCGATGAATTCTTCGACGTTACCGGCGATGCGACGTTCGACGATCTGACCTATCGCGCCGGCGTCGAATTCCGCCCGGCGCGGAGGCATATGTTCTATGCCTCGATCTCGCGCGGTTTCAAGAGCGGCGGCTTCCCGGACACGCCGGCCAATGCCGCGGATGCGGCGACGCCGTTCGAGCCGGAAACCGCGATCCAGTATGAAATCGGCCAGAAGAGCACCTTCCTCGACGGCCTGATGATCTGGAACAACACCTTCTATTATCTCGACTACACCAATTTGCAGACGGTGCAGATCGTCAACGGTCTCTCCGTGACGTCCAACGCCGGCAAGGCGACGATCAAAGGCTATGAAACCCAGCTCGACGTGATGCCGTTCGACGGATTCCAGCTGTCGGCTTCCTATGCCTATACCGATGCCAAGTTCGACGAATATTTCGAAGGCGGGCAGGACTATTCCGGGAACACCATCTCGCGTGCGCCAAAGCACAAGGTAACGATTTCCCCGTCCTATACTTACTCGCTGCTCAGCGGCATCGCGGTCACCGCGGCGGTGGACTATCGCTACACGAGCAGAATGTTCGACGATAACAGCAACCAGCCGCCGGAAATCCGCGACGCGACCAATTTCGTCGATGCGCGGCTGATCATCGACGGGATCGCCGACCGCTTCTCGCTGTCGCTCTGGGGCAAGAACCTGACCGATGAGCGCACGCGCACGTTCCAGGGCGTGTTCCTCGGCGCGAATTTCGGCGCGTTCAGCCCGCCGCGAACCTACGGCGCCACCCTGAGCTGGGAATATTGAGATGCCGGGCCGGATGCCACCTGGCGTCCGGCACCCCGCATGACGTTTCGGACCGGAGTTGAGATGGACAGAGAATTTGCTGACGGCGTGAAGGTGCTGGTGCCGACGGGGTCGCTGGGCGCCGGCGTGCGCGAGGAGGAGATCGCCTATGGCATGGCCCGCGGCGTCCACGCGATCGCGTCCGATGCCGGCTCGACCGATAGCGGGGCGGCCTATCTCGCAACGGGCAAGTCGAAGAATAATCGCGGCGCGGTGAAGCGCGACCTGCGCATCCTGATGCAGGCGCAGGCCGAATATGGTGTTCCGATCATCATCGGCACGGCGGGACAGGCCGGAGGCGACCTCAATCTCGACTGGACGCGCGACATCGTCCTCGAGCTTGCCGAGGAGCTGGGGACCTCGCCGAAGATCGCGCTACTGCGCAGCGAGCAGGACAAGGCGGTTGTGAAGCAGCTCAATGGCGACGGACGGGTAAAGCCGCTTCCGCCGCTGGGGCCGCTCGATGACGCCACGATCGACGGCTGCGATCACATCGTCGCCGCGATGGGCGTGGAGCCCTATGTCGCTGCGCTCGAAGGCGGCGCCGACATCATCCTCGGCGGGCGCTCAACCGATACGGCGGTGCTGGCTGCTTTCCCGATATGGAAGAGGGCTCCCTGGGGCCCCGCCTGGCACGCGGGCAAGACCGGCGAATGCGGCGCGCAGTGCACCGAGGAGCGCGAAAGCTCGGGCGTGCTGCTGACGGTGACGGCCGACGGGTTCGAAGTCGCGCCGCTGAGCGACACCAATTTCTGCACGCCGCACAGCGTGTCTGCGCACATGCTCTACGAAAATACCGATCCATTCCGGCTGGTCGAGCCGGGCGGCATCCTCGACGTGACTCGCGCCCGTTATGCGCAAAGCGATGCGCGGACCGTGCGCGTGACCGGATCGGAATGGGAGCCGCGCCCCTATACGATGAAGCTTGAAGGCGCCGGCGGCGGGAAATTCCAGACGCTGATGCTCGTCGGCATCCAGGACCCCGATGTGCTGCGCGATGTCGACGGATTTCACGAGCGATTGCTCAAGGCGCTCTATGCGCGCACGCGCAGCGCGATTCCGGCGGAGGAACTGGGCGAGTTTCATATCTCGCTGCGCATGTACGGCTGGAACGGCACGACCGGCCGACCAGTGCCCGAAGGCACGCCCGCGCCGCCGGAGATCGGCATGTTGTTCGTCGCCACCGCCGACACGCAGGATATCGCGAACAGCATCGCGCATGCCTGCAACCCCTATTTCTTCCACTATCCGGCGGTGATGGACAAGGAGCTGCCGAGCTACGGTTTCGCCTTCACCCCGGCCGATGTCCCGCGTGGTCAGGTCTATGAGTTCAAGCTCAACCACATCGTCGAAGTCGACGACTGGCGCGAGCTGATCCGTACCGAATGGATCGATCTGGCCGAAACCCGGAATGTGCGGGAGGCAGTCAATGGTTAAGGTTCGCGACGTCTGTCGCCATGTCCGCTCGAAAAACGCCGGCCCCTATTGGGTGACGTTCGACTTCTTTTTCGACGGCCCTGAGAATTTCGAGAAATACCACGCAAGCCCCGCGCTTTCGCCCGAGCTGTTCGCACGGCTTTACGGCACCGATCCGGCGCTGGTGAAGCATATTCCGGTCGCCGACCTCAACATGGTCAAGATCTCCTATCCGCGCGCGACGCCGCAGGGCGGTGTCGAGGAGCGCGACATGCATTCGGGCCAGCAATATGTCCGCGTGCTCGACGTCGAGCTCGACTGATGGACGCGGCAGCAATCCCGCCGCAAACGCTGACTGATCTGCTGCAATCGGCGGCGACGCGGTATCCCGGCAGCCCGGCGCTCGATTTCATGGGGCGCCGCTGGAGCTATGCCGAAATCGACTGGCTTGCCGCGCGCTGTGCCGCCGGGATGCATGCGATGGGCGTCAGGCCGGGCGACCGGATCGGCCTGTGCCTGCCCAACACGCCTTATTTCGTCATCGCCTATTTCGCGGTGCTGCGGCTCGGCGGCATCGTCGCAAGCATCAATCCGCTCTACACGGAGCGGGAAATGGCGCATCTCGTCGCGGATGCGGGCGCGAAGCTGATCTTCGTCCCCGACCTGCCCGAAATCGTCGAAAAGGCCGCTGCGCTCGATACGCTGCAGAATATCGTCATCTGTCCGATCGATCGCGTGCTGCCGCCGGTAAAGGCGCTGGCATATCGCATCCTCAAGCGGAAACTTCGCGTCACGCCGCCCTGGCCGCAGTCGCGGATGGTGGCATTCGATGAACTTACCGCGCATGAGGACGACTGTCCTGCGCATCGCAATCGGCCCGACGATGTCGCGGTGCTGCAATATACCGGCGGAACGACGGGGCTGCCCAAGGGGGCGATGCTGACGCACGGCAGTTTGATCGCCAATTGCCTGCAGACTGCGAAGCATGACTCGCACTGTCCCGACCGGCGCGAGGCGGTGATGGGCGTTCTGCCGATGTTTCACGTCTTCGCGCTGACGACGGTGCTCAACTATTCGGTATATGGCGCGGCCTGCATCGTGCTGTTGCCGCGTTTCGAGATGAAGCCGTTCCTCGCGGCGATGCGGCGCACGCGGCCCGAGCGGCTGTTCGTCGTGCCGACCATCACCATCGCGCTCAACGACCTGCCCGACGCGGCGCTGCCGCCGATGGGGCAGCTGCGGATGTGCATCTCCGGTGGCGCGCCGCTGCCTCCCGAAGTGCGCGCCCGCTTCGAAGCACGCACCGGCTGCCGGATGGTCGAGGGATATGGCCTGTCCGAAGCTTCGCCGATCGTCACCTGCAATCCGATCACGGGGCTGGTGAAGGACGGCAGCGCCGGGCTCGCCTATCCCGATACCATCATCGAAATCCGGTCGCTCGATGACGGTTCGCCGGTGGAATCGGGATCGAGCGGCGAGGTTTGCGTGCGGGGGCCGCAAGTGATGAAGGGCTATTGGAACCGGCCGGAGGAAACCGCGGAAGTCCTGTCCGACGGGCTGCTGCGTACCGGTGACGTCGGCTATCTCGACAGCGACGGCTATCTGTTCCTGGTCGACCGGATCAAGGACCTGATCCTGTGCGGTGGCTACAACGTCTATCCGCGGATGATCGAGGACGCGCTGTACGAGCACCCCGATGTCGCGGAAGCCAGCGTGATCGGTGTGCCGGACCAGTATCGCGGCGAGGCGCCCAAGGCCTTCGTCAAGCTGCGCGAGGGTGCCGAGACCACCGCGGAGAGCCTGCGGGGATTCCTCAAGGACAAGCTCAGCAAGATCGAAATGCCGCGCGAAATCGAGCTGCGTGACGAATTGCCCAAGACGCTGATCGGCAAGCTCTCGAAGAAAGAGCTGCGCGCCGACTGACATCAACCCGGAGCAGGAGAAACATTATGGCCAGCATGCCGCAGTCGGTACCGTCGCTTCGCGAGCGCGTCTCGGAGGAGGAGTGGGCGGTCCGCGAGGATCTTGCCGCCGCCTATCGGCTCGTCGCGCTCTATGGCTGGGACGACCTCATCTTCACGCATCTGTCGGCGCGCATCCCCGGCCCCGACCATCACTTCCTGATCAATCCCTACACGCACATGTTCGAGGAGATCACGGCGTCGAGTCTGGTCAAGATCGACGTCGAGGGGCGCAAGGTCGACGATACGCCCGCACCGGTGAACGCTGCCGGGTTCACCATCCATTCGGCGGTGCATATGTCGCGCGGGGATGCAATGGCGGTACTGCACCTGCATACCCCGCACGGGCAGGCGGTTTCGGCGATGAAGGACGGCCTGCTGCCACACACCCAGTCGGCGATGATTGCGCATCACGACGTCGCCTATCACGATTATGAGGGCATCGCGACGAACCTCGAGGAGCGCGAGCGGCTGGTGGCCGATCTGGGCACGAAGAATTCTATGCTGCTGCGCAATCACGGCACGCTGACCCTGGGATCGAGTGTCGCGCAGGGTTTCATGCGAATGTATTTCCTCGAGCGCGCATGCGAGGCGCAGGTGATGATGCTCACCGCCGGGCGCGACGGGCTGAACGAACCTCCGGCGGGCGTCGCGGACGTCGTGCGCGACCAGGTTTCGGGCACCGAAATGGCGATGGCCGTCGAAAAGCTCGCCTGGCCCGCGCTGCGCCGCAAGCTCGACCGGATCGACCCCAGCTACAAGCAATGACGGAAACCGGATCGCACGCGGGCGCTGAGGATATGCTCGCGCACCGGATCGCCCGCTATGCCTGCGACTTCGATGCGGAGGCGCTGCCCGACGCAGTGACAGCCTGTGTCCGGCAACGGCTGCTCGACAGCCTTGCCTGCATCGTCGGTGCCTATGACGCCGGGCCAGTGCGGATCGCCCGCGAAATCGCCGCCCAAGTGCCGGTCGATCGGGCGGGGGTGTTCGGTGCCGCCGCGCGGACCACGCCAGATCTGGCGGCGTTCGCGAACGGGGTGATGGTCCGTTTCCTCGACTATAACGACGGCTATATGGGCGCGGAGCCGGGGCATCCGAGCGACAATATTCCCGCCTGCATCGCCGTGGCGCAGGGCGAAGGCGCGTCGATGCGCGAATTCATCGCCGCGGCCGTAATTGCCTATGAAGTCCAGATGCGGCTTCAGGATGCCGCGAGCCTCAACGGGCGCGGCTGGGATCATGCCGGCTATATTCTGCCCGCCTGCGCGGCTGCGGCGTCACGGCTGATGGGGCTGGACATCGCGCGCGCGACCGAGGCGATCAATCTCGCGATCAACGGCCATATCCCGATGCGGCAGGTACGATCGGGAACGCTGTCCGACTGGAAAGGCTGTTCCGCCGCCAACGCCGCGCGCAATGCAGTGTTCGCCGCCGGGCTGGCGCGCGCGGGAATGACGGGGCCGGCGCCGATATTCGAAGGCGAGATGGGGTTCTTCCGCCAGGTGACCGGACCGTTTGCGCTCAACGTCGACGCGTTCGGCAGCCCTGCCAATGGCGACTATGCGATCCTGCGCTCGCTCACCAAGACCTTTCCGACCAACGGCGAACTCCACACCGCGATCTGGGCCGCGATCGAATTGCGCGGCCGGATCGCCGATCCCGCCGCGATCACGGCAATTCGGATCGACACGTCGGAGTTCAACGCGCGGGTGCTGGCCGATGCCGAGAAATGGCACCCCACTACGCGCGAAACCGCCGATCACAGCCTTCCCTATAATGTCGCGCGTGCATTGCTCGACGGCGACATCACGCTCGATTCCTACAGTCCCGAGAGCATTGCCGACCCCGTGGCGCGCTCGCTGATGGTGCTGACCGAAGTGAATGAGGCGCCCGAACTGACCGCGCTTTTCCCTGCCATGCTCGCCAATCGTGTGACAGTCGAACTGGCTTCGGGGGAGCGGATGACCAGCGAGGTTCGCACCGGCCCCGGCGGTCGCGAGCAGCCGATGCACGACGCCGATTTCGCGCGCAAGTTCGGCAAGATGGCCGCGCCGCATCTCGATGCCGCCGCGCAGGAGGCGGTTCTCGCCTTCGTCGCCACGCTGGAGCGCCAGACCTGTTTCGACCCGCTGTTCGACGCGATGAAGGGAGATCGACAATCGTGACACGCCACTCCGTCCGCTGCCGCTTCGGCGGCCTTTCATTGTTCGCGGCGGCGGCCTTGCTGGCGGGGTGCGCCACGCCGCAGCGGCCGGCCGATCCGTCGGGTGTACTGCCGACCGGGCCGGACGCCGGCGACATGGATCTTTCTCCCTTCTACCGCTGGCCGCAGCCGATTTCCGGCGGCGCGGGAGCCCTCTTGCGGATCGAGCCGGTGGCGGTGCAGGACGATATGGCGGCGCGTGCCGCCTATCGCATATTGTACGCATCGACCGATGCCCGCTGGAATTCGGGTGCCGTCCCGGTGAGCGGCATGTTGTTCCTGCCCAGGGGGGAGCCGCCGGAGGGCGGCTGGCCGCTGCTGGCCTGGGCACATGGAACGGCAGGGATCGCGGACGCGTGTGCGCCGTCCTGGACGGGCGTGCGGCCGCGCGACGCGACCTATATGAGCCGCTGGCTCGAAGCGGGATTTGCCGTGGTGGCAACCGATTATCAGGGGCTGGGCGGTCCCGGGCCGCATCCCTATCTCGATTGGCGCTCGGAAGGCCGCTCGGTACTCGACAGCGTGCGCGCCGCACTTGCCGCGAAGCCGGAAGAGGTTTCGAACCGGGTCATTCTGGCGGGCCAGTCTCAGGGGTCGGGCGCGGCGGTCGGTGCCGCGATGCTGGTGGGCGAGTATGCCCCCCGACTGGGTATTCTCGGCACGGTCGCGACCGGCTTCGGCTATTCCTTCCCCGACGGGCCGGTATCCTTGCCCGAACGTCGTTCCGCCACTCAGTTTCTGAGCTATGCCTCGAGCGGGCTGCGCGACGATGCGCCGCCGATCGACGATATCGTCACGCCGGCGGGCAGGCAGCTGCTCGAAGCGGCGCGGCAGGGCTGCAAGGGCGATATCGTTCAGCGTGCCCGCGAGTTGAAGGTGGCGGAAATGGCGCAGGCCTTTTCGATCCCGATGGAAGCGGTTCGCGACATGGCGATCCCCGTCGCCGACATGCCGGTCAGACCGACCGGTCGTCCGCTGCTGATTGCCACGGGCCTTGCCGATGCGACGACCATACCCGAACGGCAATATGCCAATGCTTCGGCAATGTGCGCGGCCGGCGACACGGTGATCTGGCGGACCTATGACGGTTTGGGGCACGACGGCGCGATGCACGGTTCGCTCCCCGATTCGATCGCCTTTGCGCGATCGCTGCTGGCCGGCCGGGAGGTCGCGTCCGAATGCGGCAGCTTCCGCGAACCGGGCCCGCCGGGCGCGCGCAACCCCGACGCGCCTTTCAACGACGATTGAGGAAGGCGCGCCGGCGGCGCGGTGCCAGCGGTGCCATCGCTTCGAGATGGCACCGCTTCAGCTTCAGCCGGTGAGTGCGTCGACGATCGCCTTGCCGCATTGGGCGGTGTTCGCGTTCCCGCCAAGGTCACGCGTGCGATATTCGGGCCGGGCGAGCACCTCCTCGATCGCGCGCACCACGGCCTCGGCGGCCGTGGTTTCGCCGAGATGATCGAGCATCAGCGCCGCCGACCAGATCTGGCCGACCGGATTGGCGATATGCTGTCCGGCGATGTCCGGTGCCGAACCGTGCACCGGTTCGAACAGCGAGGGAAATCGCCGCTCGGGATTGATGTTGCCCGCGGGGGCGATGCCGATCGTGCCGGTGCAGGCCGGGCCGAGATCGGAAAGGATGTCGCCGAACAGGTTGGACGCCACCACGACGTCGAACCAGTCGGGGTGCTGGACGAAATGCGCGGTCAGGATGTCGATATGATATTTGTCCCAGCGTATGTCGGGATAGGCTTTCGCCATCGCTTCGACCCGCTCGTCCCAATAGGGCATGGTGATCGAAATCCCGTTCGACTTGGTGGCGGATGTCAGGTGCTTCTTCTCGCGCCGCTGGGCCAGGTCGAAGGCATAGCGCAGCACGCGATCGACGCCGACACGCGTCATCACCGTTTCCTGCATCACCACTTCGCGCTCGGTATCGGGGAAGATCTTGCCGCCGATCGAACTATATTCGCCCTCGGTATTCTCGCGCACGACGTAGAAGTCGATCTCGCCGGGTTTGCGGTTGGCGAGCGGCGAGGGGACGCCGGGCATCAGCCGGACGGGGCGCAGATTGACATATTGGTCGAATTCGCGCCGGAACTGGATCAGCGATCCCCATAGCGAAACGTGATCTGGCACGGTTTCGGGCCAGCCCACCGCGCCGAAGAAAATGGCGTCATGGCCACCGATCCGCGCCTTCCAGTCTGCGGGCATCATTGTGCCGTGCTGCTGGTAATAGTCGCACGAGGCGAAGTCGAAATGATCGAATTCGAACGCGCAGTCGAACCGCGAGGCGACCGTTTCGAGTATGCGCAGCCCTTCGGGGACGACTTCCTTGCCGATGCCGTCCCCGGCGATGACGGCGATGCGATGGGCATTGGATCGGCGCATGGTCATTTCCTTTCGTCCGCCGCTGCATCGATCAGGATCGCGCGGAAATCATTGACGTTGGTATGTGTGGGGCCGGTTACGACCAGTGCGTCGGCGGCCTCGAAGAACCGATAGGCATCGCTGGCCTCCAGCGCCTGCGAGGCGGGAAGGCCCTTTGCTTCGGCGATCGCCAGCGTTTCGGGGCCGATCACGGCGCCGGCATTGGTTTCGGTGCCGTCGATTCCGTCGGTATCGGCCGCCAGCGCATGGATGGCGGGTTCGCCGCGAAGCGCCTGTGCCAGCGCGAGCAGAAACTCGCCATTGCGTCCGCCGCGGCCGTTGCCGCGCACGGTGACGCTCGTCTCGCCGCCGGACAGCAGGACGCAGGGAGGCTCGGCAGGCTGACGATAGCGCCGGACCTGCATCGCGATGCCGGCATGGACAATGGCTGCCTCGCGTGCCTCGCCTTCGATCGCGCTGCCAAGAATGAAAGGCGTATAGCCGGCCTCCCGCGCTACAGCCGCGGCGGCGTCCAGCGCCATTTGCGGACTGGCGACCAGGCGGAAATCGGATGGTGGCAGCGCGCCGGGCTTGGGGGTTTCGCTGTCCGCCTGCGCGAGCCAGTGGCGGACGGCGCGGGCGGGAGTGAGGTTCAGCGCGTCGAAGGTCGCAAGCGCGTCCTGTCGCGTGGTCGGGTCGGCGACCGTCGGGCCAGAGGCGATCGTCGCCGGATCGTCCCCCGGCACGTCGGAGATCGCGAGCGTCACCAGCCGCGCAGGTCGCGCGCGTTCGGCGAGACGCCCTCCCGCCACCAGCGAGAGATGTTTGCGGATGCAGTTCATCTGCGCGACCGTGGCTCCTGAACGGAGCAAGTCGCGAAAGGTGGCCTGCAGTTCGGCCAGGCCGATGCCGGGCGGCGGCGCGGCGAGCAGCGCCGATCCGCCGCCCGATATCAGGCACAGTACCAGGTCGCGCTCGGTCAGCCCGTCGAGCAGCGAGAGCATGTCCCGCGTCGCCGCGACTCCGGCGGCATCGGGAACGGGGTGCCCGGCTTCGCATACGGTGATGCGTTCGCACAGCAGCGCATGGCCGTGGCGCGTGATGACGAGACCTTCAAGCGCTCCGTTCCAATGGCGTTCGACCGCTTGCGCCATGCCGGCGGCGGCCTTTCCTGCCCCGATGACGACCGTTCGTCCCGCCGGTGCGGGAGGCAGCGCGGCGGGGACGCATTGGTCGGGCTGGGCACTGGCCACGGCGGCATCGAACAAGCGACGCAGCAGCGCTTGTGCCGGCTGGTCGGCGGTGTGCCCGCCTTCGCAGGCCTTCCCTGGATCAGGTTTGCGCATCGCGGGCTATCGCGGCCGGCCGTCCGCGACTACCGTTTCCGGTGCGGGGTCCTTGCCGTCGAGGACGGCGACGACGCTGCGTGCGGCGACCATGTTGGTGCGCGCCAGCCCTTCCTGCGTCGATGCCGCGGCATGCGGCGTGGCGATGACGTTGGGCAGCGCGATCAGCTCCTGCGTAACCTCGCGATAGGACGCGTCGCTCTCGCTGAGATACACGTCGAGGCCGGCGCCCGCAATTGTGCCCTTCTTGAGGGCGGCCAGCAGCGCCCTGTCGTCGACCAGCCCGCCGCGCGCGGCGTTGATGAGGAAACTGCCCGGCTTCATCCGCGCGATCCGCTCGGCATCGAACAGGAAACGCGTCGCTTCGGTCAGCGGGGCATGAACGGTGACATAGTCGCTCTCGCGCACCAGCGTATCGAGGTCGGTGACTTTGACATTGGCGGGCGTGGCTTCGGGCAGATCGCCTTGCGTCACCGCCAGAATGCGACAGTCGAAGCCCTGCAGCCGCTGCGCGACGCTGCGCCCGATCCGGCCCATGCCGATGATGCCGACCGTGCTTTCGAAGAGATCCCGGCCCGTCAGGATCGAAAAGTCGCCGTCGATCATCTTCGCCTGGGTTTCGCGGAAGCGATGCCCCACGGCAAGCATCAGCGCGAGCGTGTGATCGGCGACCGACGCATCGTTGCCGCCCGCGGCGATGCATACGACCTTGCCCAGATCCCGGGCCGCATCCAGATCGACGCGTTCATAGCCGACACCCCGGCGCGAGATGATTTTGAGGTCGGGCAGCGCCTGCTGCAGTTCGCGAGTCACTTTCGCATGGCCGACGATCCATCCGGCGGCGCCCGCCAGCGCCTCGACCAGCGTGTCGTGATCGAGGCCGCCATCCGCCTGTCCCGGCGGCAGGTCGGCAATTACGACCTCGCAGCCATTTTCCCGCAGATAGGAAATGGTCGCTTCATCGAAGAAACGCTGGGTGACGACGACTCGCCGATCGGACACGAAATGCTCTCCCTCTCGCTCGTTCGCTCCCGGATAGGGAGCGCCGCGCCGGGAAACCAATGCGGAAATCCAATCAATTGATGCAGGCCGGTTCGCCGGCGCTACGCCTCCCGGGTGCTGGCGAGGATACGCGACCAGAAGCTTTCGGCGGCCATCGACTGGCGGGCGCGGGGCCGCCACAGCCGTATCTCGATCTCGACATCCTCTTCCTCCGGTCCGGCGCGCTCCAGCCGCCCTTCGTCGAGATCCTCCTGCACCAGGCTCAGCGCGGTCCAGGCGATGCCGCGCCCGTCGCGCGCCATTGCGGTGAGGACGCTGGCGAGATGCGAGGAGAAGGCGGGCTGTGCCGGCGGCTGCCGATCCTCGCGTTCCCACGCTGAGGCCAGAATCCGGCCCATTCCCGATTCCGCCGTGAAGGCCAGTTGCGGCGCCTGCGCGAGACCCGTTTCGCGTAGGAGCGCGGGGACGGCCACCGGCAAGAGCCGGTCATGTCCGAGCTGCACCGAGCGGAAGTCCGAACTCAGCCGTGTCGATGCCGCTTCATGGTGATGGCACAGCAGGAACTGCGCCTTGCCTTCTACCATCAGGCGTTCGCAGGCGACCATGTGATCGGCGGTGAGGGCGATCGTCGCCTCGACCGGCTGCTCGGCTTCCAGGCGGCGTAGCCAACGGGGAAAGAAGGTCAGCGACAGGACATGCGTCGAGGCGAAGCGTAGCGTTTCGTGATCGAATTTCGCCGCCGCGCGTGCGGCTTCGCGGCCGAGCTGGAGGCGACGCAGCGTTTCTTCGGCCACCAGCCGGAAGCTCTCGCCCGCCGCGGTCAGGCCGATGCGGTGAGTCCGCCGGTCGATCAGCGGGGTGCCGACCCAATCCTCGAGCGATTTGATCCGGCGGCTGAAGCTCGGCTGGCTGACCGACCGGCTTTCGGCGGCGCGCGAAAAGCCGCCCTGATCGATCAGCGCCAGAAAATCCTCAAGCCAGGTGACATCCATCGCCCGGGCAGCCCTTTCGCAAATGCCTTTCTGTTCGCCAGTTACCGGCCTTGCCCCGTCATGGCCAGCGAGCCGGTGGATGATTTGATGCGCAAAGCGAATTGGATGCGTCGGAAAGCGGCTGCTAGCCCGACAGGATAAAAGCACCCCTTGGAGAGGAAGCGATATGGCTCCGGCATTCGATCCGGTGACCCTGGAAATCCTGTGGAGTCGCCTGATCGCGGTGGCGGATGAATCCGCCACGACCCTGTTGCGGACCGCATTTACGCCCATCATCCGGGAATCGAACGATTTCGCGACGTGCCTGATGACGGTCGACGGCGAAGCGCTCGCCGAATGCAGCGGCGGCATCCCCGCCTTTGCCGGACTGCTCGCTCGCGCTGCGCAGCATATCCTGCGCAAGTTTCCCCATGAGGTCTGGCAGGAAGGCGACTGCGTCTTCACCAACGATCCCTGGATCGCGACCGGGCACTTGCCCGATGTGGCGATGATCGCGCCGATCTTCTTCAGGGGGCGGCTCGTTGGCTTTTCCGGCACGGTGGCGCATACGCCGGACATTGGCGGGCGGCAGGGTGCCGACAATCGCGAGCTGTTCGAGGAAGGCGTGTGCATCCCCCCGCTGCACCTCTATCGCGCCGGAGATCGCTGCGAGGAGATGCTGGCGCTCTTCCTTGAAAATGTACGTCAGCCCGACCTGTTGCTCGGAGACCTGGAGGCGCAGGTGACTGCGAACGCGGTCTGCCGCAGGCGCGCGGTTGCCTTTCTGGAAGAGGCCGGGCTGGAGGATTTCGAGGCGCTCGCGCGCGCAATTCACGGCATGTCGGAACGCGCGATGCGCACGGCGATCGCGTCGCTGCCCGACGGCGAATATCACTCCGAAATCGAACTCGACGGCTTTCCCGATCATCCGACTCGGATCTGCTGCACGGTTACGATCGAAGGCGACGCGATGACGGTCGACTATGCCGGCAGTTCGAAACAGAATGGCCGCGCCACCAACTGCACGCTCAACTATACCCATGCCTACAGCATCTACCCGCTCAAATGCGTGCTCGATCCCGACACGCGCCGGAACGAAGGCTCCTACCGTCCGATCCGGGTGACCGCGCCCGAGGGCAGCGTGCTCAATGCGGCGCGTCCGGCCGCCGTCAATGCGCGGCATCTGTCGGGTCATGCCTTGAGCTGCGCGCTGTATCAGGCGCTCGCGGAGATACTTCCAGACCGGGTGCTTGCCGACAGCGGCGGTGCGCCGGCGCTGCGCGCGGGAATCGTCGGGCGATCCGACGCCGGGGATCCCTTCACGATGATCCTGTTCGCCAGCGCGGGAATGGGTGCCTCTGCGCATGGCGACGGACTTGCCACCACTGCCTTCCCGACCAATTCGGGCGCGGGGAGCCTGGAAGTGCTCGAAGCCGGCGCGCCGGTGCTGTTCAAGCGCAAGCAATTGCGCGTCGATTCAGGCGGTGCCGGTAAGTATCGCGGCGGATTGGGGCAGGTCTGCGAGATCGAGAATATCGCTTCGCAGACAGTATATGTGACGATCATCGGCGAACGCGAGAAACATCCCGCGCGCGGCGTTCTGGGCGGGCAGCCGGGAGCCTGCGCATCGGCTTCGGTCGGGGGCCTGGGCGCGGTTTCGCTCAAGTCGCGCAGCCCGCTGAAGCCCGGGGCCTCGGTAACCTTCCATTTCGCTGGTGGCGGCGGGTTCGGCGATCCGGCCGAACGCGATCCAGCGGCGGTGGCGACCGATATGAGGCTTGGACTGGTATCGGAGGACGCGGCCCGGCGCGATTATCCGCAGGTCGCCGGAGGCGGCGCATGACGCCAATGCGGACGGCTCGTATCGGCGTCGATATCGGCGGAACCTTCACCGATCTTGTGCTGCACGACGAAGCGCGCGGCATCACCCATACGGGCAAGCGGCTGACGACGCCCGAAGCGCCCAGCCGCGCGATCATCGAGGGGATCGGGCGGCTGCTCGCCGAAACCGGGACGGAGCCCGAACAGATCAGCGCGATCGTTCATGGCACGACGCTCGTCACCAATACCGTGCTCGAACGCACCGGCGCGCGCGTCGGGCTGATCGCCACCGATGGCCTGACCGATCAGATCGAGATGGGGCGCGAAACGCGCTATGACACTGACAATCTGTTCCAGCCCGCAGTGCCGGTGATCGTGCCGCGCGACCTTCGTCGCGGCGTGATCGAACGCATTCTCGCCGACGGCACGGTCCACACGCCGCTCGATGTCGCGATGCTGGAGGCGCAGCTGCGCTCGCTGGTCGATGCGGGCGTCGAGGCGCTCGCCATCGCCTTCATGAACGCCTATCGCAACCCCGAGCACGAGCTGCGGGCGAAAGCCGTCGCCGAGCGGCTCTTTCCGAACCTGCCCGTTACCATTTCCTCTGCGGTGGCGCCCGAAATCCGGGAATATGAGCGAACCAATACCGCGTGCGTGAACGCCTATGTCCAGCCGCGCGTGCGGGGGTATCTCGACCGGCTCACCGAAGAGCTCGCGGCGATGGGATTTGCCGGGGACCTGTCGATCATGCTGTCGAGCGGCGGCGTCACGACGATCGAGGAAGCGAAGGCGTTTCCCGTGCGATTGATCGAATCCGGTCCTGCGGCGGGCGCGATCGCGGCCGCCCATATCGCGCGCAAGATCGGCGAGGATCACCTGATCTCGTTCGATATGGGGGGCACGACGGCGAAGATGTGCCTGATCGAAAATGCCACCCCGCATGTGAAGCATGATTTCGAGGCCGGCAGGCTCGAACGCTTCAAGCAGGGCTCGGGCCTTCCGCTCAAGGTCGCGGTGGTCGACATGATCGAGATCAGCGGCGGCGGCGGTTCGATCGCGGCGGTCGACAAGCTCGGGCTGATGAAGGTCGGGCCGCGCAGCGCCAGCTCGGTGCCCGGCCCGGTCGCCTATGGTCTTGGCGGGACCGAACCGACCGTTACCGACGCCGATCTGCTGCTCGGCTATCTCAATCCCGAATTCTTTCTCGGCGGCGAGATGGCGCTGCGGCTCGACGATGTGCGCAGCGCGATCGCGGAGCGGCTGGCGGACCCGCTCGGGATGCGCGGCGCGGACGCGGCTGCGGGGATCCAGGGGATCGTCAACGAAAGCATGGCGGCGGCAACACGCATGCATCTGGCGGAGAAGGGCAAGGACCCGCGCGATTATACCATGCTCGCATTCGGTGGCGCCGGACCGGTCCACGCCTATGCGCTGGCACGGCTGCTCGGCGTGCGGCGGCTGGTCGTGCCGATGGGCGCGGGCGTGATTTCGGCCTTCGGTTTTCTGGTGGCCGCTCCCGCAGTCAACGATTCGCGCGGCTATTTCGAACGGCTCGAACGCGTCGACTGGCAGCATGTCTCCGGCCTGTATGGCGAAATGGAAGCGCGCGCGCGGAACATGTTCGCGGCAATGGGCGCGCGGGCCGACGATATCCAGATCGAATATGCCGCGGACATGCGATACAGTGGGCAAGGGTTCGAAATCACGGTCCCGCTGCCGGAAAACTGCCTGGAAGGCGGACGCACCGATGCGGTGCGGGAGGCTTTTCAGACTCGATATCGGCAACTGTTCAACCGGTCGGTCGAGAATATCCCGGTCGAGGCAGTGAACTGGCGTCTCTCCGCGTCGCTGCCCGCGCAGGATATCAGCCTGGCCCACAATGTGCGCGACGAACCCGCCGAGCGCGGGACACGCGACGTGACGTTCCCCGGACACGGCCCGGTACCGGCACGGGTCTACAACCGATATGCCCTGCAACACGGCGTTCGGATCGAAGGCCCGGCCGTGTTCGAAGAACGCGAATCGAGCTTCATCATCGGCCCTGAAGCCGTGGCCGAGGTCGATGAACATGCAAATCTTGTCGTCACCATCGATTATGCGAACGCTGCTCATGGCGGATGATGGCAAAACCGTACCGGACCAGAGGCAAGATGGCGCGCGGGGCGGTGTCGAGCCGCACTGGTGGGCACTTGCCGTGCTGTTCCTCTATTACAGCTTCACTTATGTCGATCGTTCGCTGGCTTCGGTGCTGGTGCCGGAAATCAAGCGCACCATTCATCTGAGCGACACGGCGATCGGGATGATCCTCGGCGCGATCCCCACCGGAGCATTCGCGCTCGCCAGCCTGCCCGCGGGGTTCGCCGCCGACCGGTTTCCCCGCAAATGGATCATCGGCCTGGGCGTGGCCCTTTTCTCGATCGCGACGGTGTTGCTCGGGCTTTCCGACGGCGCATGGGAGATCATGGCCGCGCGCGCCCTCGGGGCGATCGGTGAGGCGGCAATCCTGCCCGCATCCTATTCCTTTCTCGCCGACAGCTTTCCGCGCAAGCGCGTCGGCACGGCAATCGCCATCTTCTCGATGGGTGCCAAGGCGGGTGTCGCGACGTCGCTGGCGCTGGGCGGCGCGGTGCTGATCTTCGCGCAGGACATTGTCGCTCGGGGCCAGGGCTTCGGCTTGTTCGCCTGGCAGGTCGAGTTTCTGATCTTCGCCGGGCCGATGCTGCTGTGCCTGTTGCTGATCCTGACGCTGAAGGAACCGCCGCGCCAGCGCATGGCGACCTTCGGAGAGCGGAAGGGCAGCGAACTGGCCGCTTATGTGAAGAGCCAGCGGCGCCTTCTGCTGCTGCTGATCGGCGGGTTCGCGGCCGTGTGTTTCTGCGGTTTTTCGCTCGGCAACTGGATACCCGCCTATCTTTCGCGCCGCTTCGCCATGCAGCCGCAGGAATATGGGCCGATCCTGGCACTGCTCAGCATCGCGTCCGGGCTCACGATGCTGGTGAAGGGGATGCTGATCGACTGGCTGTATATCCGCGGGGTGAAGGACGCCTATGTCCGGCTTTACACCTGGCTGCTCGCCGGCTCTCTGCCGATCGTCTGGACCATGTTCCTGGTCGACAGCAAATGGCTGTTCCTGGTGATGCTGGGGCTGGTGCAGATCGTAACCATCCCCTTCATTTCCTATGCTTCCACGACGTTTCAGGTGATCGCGCCGGGCAACATCCGCGCGCGGATCACATCGGCCGCGCTGATCCTCTTCGCGATCGCGGGCGGGCTCGGAACCTCCTCGGTGGGTGCGATGAACGACTTGCTGTTCGGCGGCGACAGCGGCCTCGGCAATTCGCTCGCGCTCGGGGTGTCGGTGATGATGCCGACCGCGCTGATCCTGCTGCGGCTTGCACTGAAACCGTTGCACGCCGCCGTGGTGCAGGCGGAACAGCTGAACCGGGAAATGCCGCCCGAACCGGCCAAGCCGATGGGAGGTGCGGAAGCCGATGTCTGAGGATGGCACCATGCAAGGGTGGATTTCCGGCCGGCCGATCCGCGCCCGATTCTCCGAAGGCGATGCCGCACCGGAAAGTCCGGCGCCGCCCGGTGCCGTCGATTGCCACCATCATATCTTCGACAACCGCTTCCATGTCGAAGGACAGGTTTCGGTACCCGATGCTACCGTTGCCGACTATCGCGATTTCCAGCGGCGGCTGGGCCTCTCGCGTTCGGTGTTCGTCGCGTCGTCCAACTACGGCACCGACGACCGTGTCGTGCTCGACGCGCTCGAGCAGGTCGGAACCGACCGGATGCGCGCCGTGGTGATCCTGCACGGCGATGCCGATGCGGCGCGGCTGCCTGGCCTGCACGACAGGGGTGTGCGGGGTATTCGGGTCTATTTCGCCAAGGGGGACGTCCCCGACCATGCCGGGTTCGACCGGCTGACGCGGCTGGCGGCCGACCGGGGCTGGTCGGTCAATGTGGTCGGCAATCGCGATCGCGAAGTGCTGATCGACTGGGAAAGCGCGATGGCGAATGCGCCGTGTCCGATCATGATCGATCATATGGGATGGACGCCGCAACCCGCCGGGCCGCAAAGCGCCACCGGCAGGATGCTGCGCCGTCTGCTTGCCGGCGGCAATGTCTATGTGAAGCTTTCCGGCCCCTATCTGTCGTCGCGCTGCGGCGCACCGGGGTTCGATGACGTCGACGCTCTGGCGCGCGTGCTGGCGGCCGAGGCGCCCGAACGCGTGGTCTGGGGGAGTGACTGGCCGCACCCGGTCGCCGCGCAGCAGCATCTCCCCGTCGACGGCGCCCTGCTGTTCGACCAGCTCACTCGCTGGATCCCCGATCCCGCCCGTCGCAAGCTGGCGCTGGTCGACAATCCCGAGCGGCTATACTGGAATGATTGAGCGGGCGCGCCTGCGTCGAGCGCGGGGCAGTCTTTGACGTTGCTGGCATAAGGGCGCCGCCGAGCGGTCCGGTGAACCCCCGTTATTCCGCGCCGTACGGGCGGTTTTTCGCGCTTTCCTCACGGTGACAAGCGATCGCTCTTCTGAAGAGCGTCTCTTCGATGATTTTCCAGTAATTCCGGCGATATTGCGGAAAAATGGTGCCCAGAAGAGGACTCGAACCTCCACGGCCATACAGCCGCCAGCACCTGAAGCTGGTGCGTCTACCAATTCCGCCATCTGGGCACGCTGGGGTAGGCGGGGCGCTCTACGGTTGTGCCGGGCGCTTGTCAACAGGGCGGATGCGCGAACCGCTATCCGCTTTCCGACGCTTGCCGTTTGGCGCGGCAACGGGCATTTGACGCGTTGTTCGGCAAGCGAAGAAACTGCGAGATCATGGCGATGAAGAACAAGCTGGTCACATTGTTCGGCGGAGGCGGATTCGTCGGGCGCTACGTCGCACAGGAACTGCTGCGCGCCGGGGCGCGGGTGCGAATCGCGCAGCGGCGCCCGCGTGACGCCTTTTTCCTGCGACCGCAGGGCGGCGTGGGGCAGACGCAGTTCGTGGCCGCCGACATCACCGATGCCGACAGCGTGGCTCGCGCGGTTCAGGGATCCGACGCGGTGATGAATCTGGTCGGCAGCTTTTCGAATTATCACGCGATCCAGGTGAAGGGCGCGCAGACGGTGGCGCAGGCCGCGAATCGTGCGGGAGCGGCGGCTTTTGTGCAGATGTCCGCAATCGGCGCCGATCCCGATTCTCCGTCCGAATATGGCCGCTCGAAAGCCGCGGGGGAACGTGCCGTTCTCGAGGCCTTTGCCGGCGCCACCATCCTGCGCCCCTCGGTCATTTTCGGGCGCGAGGATGATTTCCTCAATCGCTTTGCTGGAATGGTCGCCGCCGGGCCGATCGTTCCCATCCTGCGTCCCGACGCGAAGTTTCAGCCGGTCTATGTCGTCGATGTCGCCCAGGCGGCGATGCGCGCGATGGCCGATCCCGGCCAGCATGCGGGCCATGTCTATGAACTGGGCGGCCCCGATGTGATCACGATGTCGGAGCTGTACCGCTTCCTGGCCGAACAGACCGGACGCGACCCGATATTCGTTGAACTGCCCGATGCGATCGGCGGCATGATCGCGGCGCTTCCGGGCACCCCGATCACGGCCGATCAATGGCGGATGCTGAAGCAGGACAATGTGGTATCGCCCGGAAGCAGCGGGCTGGCCGCATTCGGCCTTGGAGCGACGCCGGTGGCGGCAGTCGCGCCGCAATGGCTGGTGCGGTTCCGCAAGCATGGCCGTTTCACAGCAACGGGCGAACCGGCCTGAGGTACAATGTCATTCGAGCGGCGTTCGCGCCGCCCGGTCGGGCCGTAAGGAGAGGCGGGCCGAGCGCACAAAGGGGCTCCATCCATGTCTGAACTGATCGTGATCATCCTCCTCGGCATCGTCGAGGGGATCACCGAGTTTCTGCCCGTTTCCTCGACCGGGCACCTCGTGCTCGCGGGATCGCTGCTGGGCTTCAACAGCGAGGTTTCCGGCACGTTCGAGATCGTTATTCAGCTGGGCGCGATCCTTTCGGTGATCGTGTTGTACTGGCGACGCTTCTGGAATGTGCTCGAAGGGCTCTTGCGTCGCGACAGCGGTGCGATCGCCTTCACCCGCAACGTACTGCTTGCCTTCCTGCCGTCGGCAGTGATCGGGCTGTTCGTCTATTCGGCGATCAAGGCCTTGCTCACCAGCCCGCAGCTCGGCCCGATCGTCGTTTCGATCGCGCTGATCGTGGGCGGTGTCATCATCCTGCTGATGGAACGGCTCATTCCGCACCCGCCCGAGGGCAGCGTGGAAGGCATGTCCTGGCGCACAGCGCTGGCGATCGGCGTGTTCCAGTGCCTGGCGATGATTCCGGGCGTCAGCCGTTCGGGTGCGACGATCATGGGTGCGCTGGGCATGGGCGTCGATCGCAAGACGGCGGCCGAGTTCAGCTTCTTCCTCGCGGTGCCGACGATGCTGGCTGCCTCGGTCCTCGATCTTATCAAAAGCCATGACTCGCTGGGCGAGGCCGGATGGAGCGCGATCGCGATCGGGTTTGTCGTTTCTTTCGTCGTTGCGCTGCTGGTGATCCGCTGGTTCCTGGCGATCGTCACTCGGCATGGTTTTGCGCCCTTTGCCTGGTATCGAATCGCCATCGGCGGCATCGCGCTGGTCTGGCTGCTCGCCTGACTATCGGGCCGAATCGGCCGCTTTCAAATCGCGGCAATTGCCGGAGCGGCGAGGGTGGCGCGGCTTATTCCGAAAGATAGGTCAGCATTACTTACTTATCGGCGCTTTAGCGCGTGACTCCGTGCCGGATTTCGCGTAGGGGCGCGCCATGACAGCAAAAAAGACCCTCCAGTTCGTGGATCGCGTGCAATCCTATCCGCCCAAGCGGGCCCCGGGGGAGCGCGCCGGCGACTTCGATGAAATTGCGCAGCGCTATGTCGATCAGGTGGCCGAGGATCAGGCCGGGCGCTGTTCGCAATGCGGCGTGCCCTATTGTTCGGTGCACTGCCCGCTGCACAATCATATCCCCGATTGGCTCCGGCTGACTGCCGAAGGGCGGCTACAGGAGGCGTATCAGCTCTCCAACCTGACTTCGACCATGCCCGAAATCTGCGGACGCATCTGTCCGCAGGACCGGCTGTGCGAAGGCAATTGCGTCATCGAATTTTCCGGCCACGGCGCCGTGACGATCGGTTCGGTCGAAAAGTTCATCACCGACACCGCCTGGGATCAGGGCTGGGTCGAGCCGCTGCAGCCGGGTCCGGCGCGCGGCCAGTCGGTTGCAGTGATCGGGGCGGGACCCGCCGGGCTGACCGCCGCCGAATATATGCGCGTCGCCGGCTATGACGTGCATGTCTATGACCGGCACGATCGTTCGGGCGGACTGCTGACCTACGGCATCCCCGGCTTCAAGCTGGAGAAGCACATCGTCACGCGCCGCGTCGAGCGGCTCGAGGCGGGCGGCATCGTCTTCCACAACAGTTTCGAAGTGGGGCGCGACGCGACACTCGAGCAATTGCGCGAGAAGCATGACGCGATCCTGATCGCCACCGGCGTTTACAAGCCGCGCGCGATCAAGATGCCGGGCAGCGATGCCGGCGGCGTGGTCGAGGCGCTCGATTATCTCACTGCGTCGAACCGGCGCGGGTTCGGCGACACGCTGGCCGACAACGCGGCGACGCTCGACGCGGCGGGCAAGCATGTCGTCGTGGTCGGCGGCGGCGATACGGCGATGGACTGCGTGCGTACCGCGATCCGCCAGGGCGCTGCATCGGTGAAGTGCCTCTATCGCCGCGATCGCGCGAACATGCCCGGATCGCAGCGCGAAGTCGCCAATGCCGAAGAGGAAGGCGTAGAATTCGTCTGGCTCTCGGCGCCCAAGGCAATCGAGGGCGGCGATGTCGCGACGGCGGTTCGCGCGGCGAAGATGCGGCTCGGCGCGCCCGATGCGAGCGGTCGCCGCACGCCCGAGCCCGAACCCGACGGCGATTTCACGGTGCAGGCGGACCTGGTGATCAAGGCGCTGGGTTTCGATGCCGAGGATCTGCCGACGCTGTTCGACGCGCCCGAACTGGGGCTGACTCGCTGGGGCACGGTGCGCACCGACGGGCAGACGATGATGACCAGCCTCGACGGCGTGTTCGCGGCCGGAGACATCGTCCGCGGGGCTAGCCTGGTCGTATGGGCGATCCGTGACGGGCGCGACGTTGCCGAGCATATGCACAAATGGCTCAAGGCGCGGGTCGACACCGGCGCCAATCGGAAGGTGGCGGCATGAAGCGATTGATGGCGATCCTTTGTGCGGCGCTCGTCGTGGCGCTGCCGCTCGGCGGCGCGGGCGCGGCGGGGATTCCCGTCCAGCAGCATGACGCGCACTGGCAGGCGGCCTACAAGCTGGCGCAGACGGTCCGCACCGAAGCGCATGTTCATGCCGAGATCGCGCGGCTGTACGACAGCGACCCGGGCAAGGCGCTGTTGCAGGAACCGGCCATCGCCGAACTCGAACGCCAATATCCCGGCATTGCCGACGTGATGATGAATTCGATCCGTTCCTATTCGACGCGCGACGCGCTCGAGCGGCTTCCCGATCTCTGGGAGCGGTTCGCCGATATCTATGCCGACGGACTGACCGATGCGGAGCTTGCTGTCGTCCAGGCCTTTTACGAATCGCCGGCCGGGCAGCGGTTTCTCGATGCGACGATTGCCGGCCTCGATCCGCGTCCGATGATGGCCGAGATGATCCAGCGAAGCGAACGAGCTGCGGAAGCGTCGGACATTTCGCGCATGACCACCCGGGCAGGGGTGTCGGCGGTGGGTCAGTTGTCTTCCGAAGACCAGGCGGCGCTGATGGCCTTTGCAAAGACGGGCGCCTTTCGGAAAATGTCGTTGCTGGCGCCGCGGATTCAGCAGGCAAGCGCCGACTGGGCGAACGACCAGTCGCCCGAACTGATGGCGGAAGCCCAGGCCGCAATGGTCAATGCAGCGACTGCGTATATGGCGCAGGCCGACCTCGCCCCGGGAAAGCCCTGACGGGGAACGGCAATCGCAGGCCGGTCGCAAGGCCGCCTGTCACAGCCCGCAGCAGCGGGCGCCAGCCCAAGCGGCGTCTCGGCCGCACGGCTGCAACCCATGATTGATCGAGCTTGAACATGACCGAAGACCAACGCACCCGCCTCGCCCGTGAGGGCATGTACCGCCCCGAATTCGAAGGTGATGCCTGCGGCGTCGGCCTGATCGCGGCGACCGACGGCAAATCGTCGCGGCGCGTCGTCCAGTCGGCGATCGATGCGCTCAAGGCGGTGTGGCATCGCGGCGCGGTCGATGCCGACGGCATGACCGGCGACGGTGCAGGGCTGCATGTCGATTTGCCGCGCGCGTTCTTCGAGAAGGCGGTTACCGACGCGGGGCATTCGATGCGCTCCGATCGTTTCGCGGTCGGCATGATCTTCCTGCCGCGTACCGATCTGGGTGCGCAGGAAAGCTGCCGCACGATCGTCGAAAGCGAGATCATCGAGGCGGGCTACACCATCTATGGCTGGCGCCAGGTGCCGGTCGACGTGTCGGTGATCGGCGAAAAGGCCAAGGCGACGCGGCCCGAGATCGAGCAGATCATGATCGCCGGGCCCGACCCCGAAACCACCAGCGCCGCCGAGTTCGAAAAGGAACTCTATCTCGTCCGTCGCCGGATCGAGCGGAAGGTGATCCAGGCGCAGATCAGCGGATTCTACATCTGTTCGCTGTCGTGCCGCTCGGTCATCTACAAGGGGCTGTTCCTCGCCGAATCGCTGAGCGAATTCTATCCCGACCTCACCGATGACCGCTTCGCCAGCCGCGTTGCGATCTTCCACCAGCGCTATTCGACCAACACCTTTCCGCAATGGTGGCTGGCCCAGCCGTTCCGCACGATGGCGCATAACGGCGAGATCAACACGATCCGCGGCAACAAGAACTGGATGCTCAGCCACGAGATCAAGATGGCGAGCATCGCGTTCGGCGATAAGTCCGAGGACATCAAGCCGGTGATCCCGGCGGGTGCGAGCGATACCGCCGCGCTCGACGCCGTGTTCGAAGCGATCTGCCGCTCGGGCCGTGATGCGCCGACCGCCAAGCTGATGCTGGTCCCCGAGGCATGGCAGGGCCGCAACGAAATGCCGCCCGCGCATGTTTCGATGTACCAGTATCTGGCGAGCGTGATGGAGCCGTGGGACGGCCCCGCAGCGCTGGCGATGACCGATGGCCGCTGGGTGGTCGCGGGGATGGACCGCAACGCGCTGCGCCCGCTGCGCTATACGCGCACGTCCGACGGGCTGCTGATCGTGGGTTCGGAAGCCGGAATGGTGCCGGTGCCCGAAGCCACCGTGATGGAAAAGGGCCGGCTGGGCCCGGGCCAGATGCTCGCGGTCGATCTCGACGAGGGGCAGGTCTATCATGATCGCGAGATCAAGGACCGTGTCGCCGGCGAGACCGACTATGCCGGCATGGCGGGCAAGTTCCTCACGATCGAAAACACCAAGTCGATCAACGGCAACCCGACGCCGCAATGGGACCGCGCCGAGCTGACGCGGCGGCAGGTCGCCGCCGGCCAGACACTGGAGGACATGGAACTCATCCTCGCGCCGATGGTCGAAACCGGCAAGGAGGCGATCGGATCGATGGGCGACGATACGCCGCTCGCGGTGGTGTCGGACAAGCCGCGGCTGATCAGCCAGTTCTTTCGCCAGAATTTCAGCCAGGTGACCAATCCGCCGATCGATTCGCTGCGCGAACGGCATGTCATGTCGCTCAAGACGCGGTTCGGCAATCTCGCCAACATCCTCGATACCGACGGGCAGAAGACCGGCGTGCTGGTGCTCGACAGCCCGGTGCTCACCTGTGCCCATTGGGAACGGCTCAAGGGCCATTTCGGCAATCAGGCTGCGGAAATCGACTGCACCTTCGATGCGAAGGGCGGGCCGGAAGCGCTGCGCGCCGCCATCGCCGATATCCGTGCGCAGGCCGAACAGGCGGTTCGCGAAGGCAAGACCGAGGTTTTCCTCACCGACGAGCATATCGGGCCCGATCGCGCGGCGATCGCCAGCGTGCTCGCGGCGGCGGCGGTGCACACGCATCTCGTGCGCAAGGGGCTTCGCTCCTATGCCAGCGTCAATGTCCGGTCGGCCGAATGCCTCGACACCCATTATTATGCGGTGCTGATCGGCGTCGGCGCGACGACGGTGAATGCCTATCTCGCCGAAGCGGCGATCGCGGACCGGCATAGCCGCGGCCTGTTCGGTGACCTCAGCTTCGACGAATGCCTCGCCCGGCACCGCAAGGCGATCGAGGAAGGGCTGCTCAAGATCCTGTCGAAAATGGGGATCGCGGTGATCTCCAGCTATCGCGGCGGCTATAATTTCGAAGCGGTCGGCCTCAGCCGCGCGCTGGTCAATGATTTCTTCCCTGGCATGCCCGCGAAGATTTCGGGCGAAGGCTATGCCTCGCTGCATCTGAGCGCGATGCTGCGCCACGAAGCGGCGTGGGACCCGGTGGTTGCGGCGCTGCCCGTGGGCGGTTTCTACCGCCAGCGGCACGGCGGCGAGACGCATGCCTATTCGGCGCAGCTGATGCACTTGCTGCAGACGGCGGTCTCCACCGACAGCTATTCGACCTATCTCAATTTCTCGCGCGGCGTGCGCGATTTGCCGCCGGTCTATCTGCGCGACCTGCTCGAATTCAACTATCCCGAGGAAGGGATCGCGATCGATCAGGTTGAGGCGATTACCGAGATCCGCAAGCGGTTCGTGACGCCGGGGATGAGCCTCGGCGCGCTGTCGCCGGAAGCGCATGAAACGCTTGCCATCGCAATGAACCGGATCGGCGCACGCGCCGTTTCGGGCGAAGGCGGCGAGGACAAGGAACGGTACACGCCGCGCGAAAATGGCGACAACGCCAATTCGACGATCAAGCAGGTGGCGTCGGGCCGGTTTGGCGTGACCGCCGAATATCTCAACGCCTGCGACGAGATCGAAATCAAGGTGGCGCAGGGCGCCAAGCCCGGCGAGGGCGGCCAGCTGCCCGGATTCAAGGTCACCGAATTCATCGCCAGGCTGCGGCATTCGACGCCTGGCGTGACGCTAATTTCGCCGCCGCCGCATCACGATATCTATTCGATCGAGGATCTCGCGCAGCTCATTTACGACCTGAAGCAGATCAATCCCAGGGCGCGGGTGTGCGTGAAGCTCGTCAGCTCGGCGGGCATCGGCACCGTCGCGGCGGGCGTCGCCAAGGCGCATGCCGACGTCATCCTCGTCGCCGGCCATGTCGGCGGCACGGGCGCCAGCCCGCAGACCTCGGTGAAATATGCCGGCACGCCGTGGGAAATGGGGCTTTCGGAAGTCAATCAGACGCTGACGCTCAATGCCCTGCGCGGCCGCGTGACGCTGCGCACCGATGGCGGGCTCAAGACCGGGCGCGACATTGTGATCGCCGCGATACTGGGCGCCGAGGAATATGGCATCGGGACACTCAGCCTTGTCGCGATGGGCTGCATCATGGTGCGCCAGTGCCATTCGAATACCTGCCCGGTCGGCGTGTGCACGCAGGACGAACGGCTGCGCGCCAAATTCGTCGGCACGCCGGAAAAGGTCATCAACCTGATGACCTTCATCGCCGAGGAAGTGCGCGAGATTCTCGCGCGGCTCGGTTGCAGGACCCTCGACGAGGTTATCGGCCGCACCGAACTGCTCAAACAGGTCAGCCGCGGCGCCGAGCATCTCGACGATCTCGACTTGAATCCGATCCTCGCCAAGGTCGACGCCGATGAGGATCAGCGGCGCTTCTCGCTCAACACGTTCCGCAATGAAGTGCCCGACAGCCTCGACGCGCAGATGATCAAGGACGCAGCACCCGTCTTCGCGCGCGGCGAGCGGATGCAGCTCACTTATTCGGTGCGCAACACGCATCGCGCGGTCGGCACGCGCCTCTCGAGCGAGATTACGCGGACGATCGGGATGAACAAGCTCGCCGACGGGCATGTCCATGTCCGGCTGCGCGGATCGGCGGGCCAATCGCTCGGTGCCTTTCTCTGCAAGGGCGTGACGCTCGAAGTGTTCGGCGACGCCAACGACTATGTCGGCAAGGGGCTTTCGGGCGGGCGCATCGTCGTGCGGCCGATGGTAAGCTCGCCGCTGGACAGCTCCAAGAACACGATCATCGGCAACACCGTCCTCTATGGCGCGACCGCGGGCAAGCTGTTCGCGGCAGGGCAGGCAGGCGAGCGTTTCGCGGTCCGCAACTCGGGCGCGCAGGTCGTGGTCGAAGGCTGCGGCGCGAACGGGTGCGAATATATGACCGGCGGCGTTGCTGTGGTGCTGGGCGGGGTCGGCGCCAATTTCGGGGCGGGGATGACCGGCGGCATGGCATTCGTCTACGATCCCGACGGAAGCTTCGATTCGCTCGCCAATCCCGAAAGCATCACCTGGCAGCGGCTCGATTCGGCGCATTGGGAAGGCGTGCTGCGCGATCTGGTCGACCAGCACCGCCTCGCCACCGACAGCAAATGGTCGGCGGGAATCCTCGACGACTGGAGCCGCGAGGTCGGCAAGTTCTGGCAGGTCGTGCCGCGTGAAATGCTCTCGCGCCTGTCGCACCCGCTCAGCGATCGTGCGCCCGAGCCGGAGCCTGAAGGCGAAGTTGTGGCGGCGGAATGACCCCTTCTCCCCTCCCTCTCAGGGAGGGGCTGGGGGTGGGTGGCGAGCCATAGGCTCGCATTCCGTCCTCGCCGCAGACGACTCGCTCGGGCCTTCGACTCACCCCCCGACCCCCTCCCTTCCAGAAAGGGGAGGCAGGGCGGCTACGTTCGCATTTATCTTCGCGCCCGCTTCCCCGGGACTCCGCGCGGCGCTAATAGCGTTGGCATGTGGAAGCTCCTCACATTCCCGCTCTGCCCTTTCTCCCGCAAGGTCCGGCTGCTGCTGGGCGAAAAGGGCATCGGCTATGACCTCGAGCCCGAGGCACCGTGGCAGCGGCGCGACGAATTTCTCGACATGAATCCCGCCGGCCAGACGCCGGTGATGATCGATACGTCGCGCGAAGCCCCGCCGCTGATCGATTCGATGGCGATCTGCGAATATTTCGAGGAGACGGTCGAAAAGGCCTCGATGCTCAACGGCACGGCCGGGGATCGCGCCGAAATCCGCCGCCTCGTCACCTGGTTCGACACGCATTTCTATCGTGACGTTACCGCGCCGTTGCTTCACGAGCGGATGGAAAAGCGCATCGTGCATCGCGCCACTCCCGACTCGCGCGTGCTGCGTGAAGCGATGAAGGCCGCTGTCGCGCATCTCGATTATATCGACTACCTGCTCGATTACCGCGCCTGGGTGGGCGGTGCGACGATGAGCCTCGCCGATCTCGCCGCCGCGGCACAGATATCGGTCACCGATTATCTCGGCGGGATCGACTGGAAAGGCAATGAACAAGCCAAGCGCTGGTATGTCGGGATGAAGAGCCGCCCCAGTTTTCGTCCGTTGCTGGCCGAACGCATGGAAGGCGTCTCGCCGCCGCCGCATTACGAAAAGCTCGATCTTTAACAGCGCGCAATTGCCTCTGCGGGCCCGGCTGCCTATCGTGCCGGGACATCAGCCGGAGGATTTCTTGCCGTGACTGAAGCCATGACGATCCGAAACGCCGTGCATTGCCGCGACTGCGCCTCGCTCATTTCACCGACCGCGAACACCTGCCCGAGATGCGGCGGGCGGCAGAACATCGCGACGGGTGGCTTGGGTGCGACGACGCCGAGCGGCAAGAATCGCGTCGTCGCTGCGTTGCTTGCGCTGTTCCTGGGCGGTTTCGGCGTCCACAAATTTTATCTCGGGCGGATCGGGTGGGGGATCGTCTACCTGATCTTCTGCTGGACGTTCGTCCCCGCGCTGATCGCGCTGATCGAAGCGATCGTCTATCTGACCATGTCCGAAGAGCAGTTCGAAACCAAATATGGTTGAATGCCGTGGAGCATCGCCGGCGCTGTCGTGTTGATCGGCAGAAGGAGAATGGCGCGTGCTTGAACATGTCCCCCGCTGGCTCGGCGCCAGTCTGAAAGGATTGCGTGCCGGCGCCGACAAGCTGGTGATCGTGCAGCCCGAACTGGGCAGCTTCGCCAATATGCGGATTGCGAGTCCCGCCTTTGCCAATGGCGCACGCCTGCCCGAGCGCTTTACCGCCGATGGTGCCGGAGTGTCGCCGCCGCTCTTCTGGACCGGGGTTCCCGAAGCGGCGCATCGGCTGGCCCTGATCGTCGAGGATGCCGACGCGCCAACGCCCAGCCCGCTCGTCCATGCGGTGATATGGGACCTCCCGCCTGATGTCGAAGAACTCAAGGAAGACGCGATCCGGGCTGACGGCAGGGGGGCCGCCGATGGGCGCGATGTCGGGCGCAACAGCTATTTCGGCGAAGGCTGGTTGCCGCCCGATCCGCCTACCGGGCACGGCGTTCACAATTATGCCTTTCAGCTGTTCGCGCTGGACGAGGGGCCGGATATCGGCAGCAATCCGGGGCGCAGCGCGCTGGTGAAGGCGATGGCCGGCCATGTGCTCGCCGCTGGCCTGCTTACCGGCACCTATTCGCGCGGCGAGCGCAAGCCCGGCGGCGCGGCGGGCAAGGCGGCGCTCGCCTGAAGCTCAGCCGTTGACCACGATTCCGCCATTGGGGTGGAGCACCTGCCCCGACATGTAGCTTGCGTCGTCGCATGCCAGGAACAGGAAGGAAGGCGCGATTTCATTGGGCTGGCCCGGGCGTCCCATCGGCGTAGCTTCGCCGAAATGCTCGAGCTTCTCCTCGGTCGCTCCGCCCATCGGGTTGAGCGGCGTCCAGATCGGACCTGGCGCCACGGCATTGACGCGAATCCCTTCGCCGACCAGATTTTCCGAAAGGCTGCGAGTGAATGCGGTGATTGCTCCCTTGGTCGCACTGTAGTCGAGCAATTCGCTCGATCCCTTGTACATCGTCACCGAGGTACAATTGACGATCGCCGCGCCGCGTTCGAGATGCGGCCGCACGGCCTGGACCATATGGAACATCGCGAAGATGTTGGTCTGAAAGGTGCGTCGCAGCTGCTTTTCGGTGATGCCGGTGATTTCCGGGTCGGGATGCTGCTCGCCGGCATTGTTCACCAATATGTCGATGCGACCGAATTTCTTGATGACGGCCTTGACAGCCTTTTCGGCGACGCCTTCCTCGCCCAGGTCACCGGCGAAAGTCAGTGCCTCGCCGCCTTCGTCGCGCACGATTTCGGCGGTTTTTGCCGCGTCATCATGTTCGCAAAGATAGAGAATCGCGACATCGGCGCCTTCGCGGGCGAACAGGGCGGCGGTGGCGCGACCGATGCCGCTGTCGGCGCCGGTGACGATCGCCACCTTGCCCTGCAGCCTTCCCGAACCGGGATAGCGCGGTGTCCAGTGGGGCTTGGGTTCAAGTTCGCTTTCATGGCCGGGAAGCGAATCTTCGTGGATCATGTCGACTGTGTCTGTCATCGCTACGCTCCTGAAATTGGGGAGTTTCCTCTCCCAACCGGCGGGCGGTAGCGGCGGTTCCGCTGCGATCGGCGCGGCCGGGGCGCGAAAGCGGCGAACCGAAAAGCGGCTGCCGAAGCGGCGCGAGGATCAGGCCATGAGGCCAGGACCCACAGCGCTGCTTGCGGCGATCAGGACGGCCGTGATCAAAATGGCGGCCGTGCCGGAGAAGAGGGTGCGGAACATCGTGATTTCCTTTCCAAACCGGACAATCACGCGATCGGCAGAACCGAGCCCGAGGCACCGATCATGATGTAGGTGATCAGCGCGGCACCGAAGATTGCGACCGAGCTGTGGATCGAAGCGAGACGTGCGGACATTGAATTTGCTCCCTGTGCATTCTGGCTCGCCGGACCATCCGGCGGCCGATGCTCAGGGATTTGCAGCTTGCGTGCCAGTTTTATAACACGCTGTTTTCAAACGATTTCAGAATTTTTCTGAGGTGGAATTTACCAGGAAAACTAGGGAAAAATACCAATATGTGGGATTTTTCTATTTCTCGCTGCGGACCTGATTGCGGCCATTTGCCTTCGCGTCGTAGAGCAGCGCGTCGGCGCGCTGATAGGCGTGCGCATAGTCCTCGTCGGGATGTGCCTGCGTGATGCCCGCGGAAAAGGTGATCGCGCCCAGCGGTTCGTCGCTGTCGCGCAGCCGATACCGCTTCGCCGCCACTGTCGCGCGCGCGCGATCGAGCGTGGCCAGCGCCGCGCCATGTGATATCCCCGAAAAGAGAATCGCGAATTCCTCGCCGCCATAGCGCGCGACGAGATGGCCGGGGCAGGATTGCGAAAGCGCCTCTGCGATCGCCTTCAGCACGCGGTCGCCGACGGCATGGCCGAACCGGTCATTGACCGACTTGAAATGATCGACGTCGCAAACGGCTATGCAGACCGACTGCGCAGCGCCCATTTGCGCGGCATAGGCTTCTTCGAACGCGCGACGATTGGGCAGGTCGGTCAGCGGATCGCGGCGGGCATTGTCGCGCGCTTCCTCCAGCTTGGTGCGCAGATCGGCCGCTTCGCGAGTCGCCGCGTCGAGCCGGGTTTCGGCAACGCGCACGCGCTCAAGCATGCCGGCGGTGATTCGCGCGACATCGTCGAGGCTTGCGCCGCCATTGCCGCCGCCCGAGCGCGATCGATCGATCGCCGCCGCGCTTTCGGCCAGATCGCGTCCGAAACCCTGCGCTTCGGCCCGCATGGCGTGGACCATGTCCTCGAAGCCCTCCACCTGCATCTGGGTGCTGGCGACGAGACCTTCGGCCTGTTTCCGCGTTGGTCCGGCATCCGTTTCCGGTGCGGGGCCTTGTGGGGCGGGCAGAACGCCGCAACCCAGCGATTCGATATCCCGCCGGGTCAGGCGGACGCCGCCATAGGTCAGTTCGGCCACAGCCCGCGCCAGCGGTCCGTCGGGTTCGACGAGCAGATGATGCGCGAAGGCATAGTTTACCGGATCGGGATCGAGCCGCTGATCGCGCAGAAACGCGCCGATCCGATCGAAAAGCGTGGCGGCGGGGCGCGCCGCGTCTTTTCTGGATACGGCCCTGAGTGCGGCCATGCTCGTGTTTCCCCTCGGAATTCATCCTGCGTCGGCGGGCCCGTTCGGCGTGCCGCGCATGTTGATATATCGCTCTACCGTCCAATGGCTAAGAATCAGTGATCAAATCGCCATCCGCTTCGTTGATCGGGAAATTTTCATTCGTTTGACAGGAGGATAGTCGCATGTTCGTCGCGGTGTACTGGTGGCGCGTGGCCCCCGGGAAAGAGGAGCAGTTCCGTGCCGCCTGGCGCCGGGGAACCGCACTGATCCGGCAACGCTATGGCAGCCTCGGATCGCGGCTGCACCAGGAGCGCGACGGGCGATTCGTCGGCTATGCCGAATGGCCCGACGAAGCGACCTGGCAAAAGGCGTTCGACGCCAAGATGGTCTATGACGACCGCGAAACCCGCGCCGCCTTCGTCGATGCTGTGATCGAAACCCCGCCGAACAACGCCCCGGCCTTCACCATGACCGTGACCGACGACTTGCTCGATCGCGCTTCCTGACAGCTGCGGCGACGGCAATCCGCGCGAGCGGAGCAAAAGCCTATTCGGCCGCCAGTTCCCGCACCGCCGCGAGCGTGTTGGCGACATGCCGGGCGGGATTCGAATCAGTGAAGGCATAGGCGACCTTGCCGTCCTGACCGATCACGTAACTGGTGCGGCTGGTGATGTTCCGCCCCTGATATTGGCGACCGAGCGATACGTCATAGCCGCTGATGATCGCCGGGGTGGCGCTCGCCACCGGGAATTTGCCCGCGCAATGCTGTTGCGAGAAGGGCTTGAGCTGTTCGACGCCGTCTGCGGACATGCCGATCACGCTCGCCCCGGCGGCGCGAAAATCGTCGACCGCATCGGCGAAGGCGGCGGCTTCGGCGTTGCAGCCGGGAGTGAAGGCTGCCGGGAAGAAATAGAGGATGACGGGCCCCTGTTTCAGCTTTTCGGCGAGATGCAGCGTGAATTCCTGCCCCGCCAGCGCGCCTTGCGTCGTAAAATCGGGCGCGGCATCGCCCGGGGCGAGTTGCGCGGCCGCTGGCGGGGCCGCGACAATGGCCAGAGGGGCGATCAGCATCGACAGTCGCATGGCATATTCTCCTTGTTTCTCAGCGCGTAAAGGCGATTCCGAACCGCAGCTGCGTGTCGGTCACGTCATAGCGGTCGAGCCATTCGCCTTCGCCGTGAAAGCCCTGAACGAACAGATAGCCGCCGAGCTGCGAATCGATTCGCGTCAGCGGGTAAGAAAGAAACCCCTCGACCGCGCCGTTGCCGGTATTGAAATTGCCGCGTCCGGTGACGGCCAGCCTGATCCCGTCGACCTGGGTGACTGCGGCCGTCAGCGCGGTATAGCCGCGATAGTCCTCGATATCGGGCGCCGATCCCTGATGCGCGAAATAGACCCATGCCATCGGCGCGACATCGAGCCGCCAGTCCTCGCCCAGATCGAACCGCTGTTCGACGCGGCCGAAGATGCGATTGACGTCCTTGCTGCCGATATCGCGCCCGTTGCTGTCATGGCGATAGCCGAAGGCGATTTGCGTCGCATCGCCCACCGGCACCTGCGCATAGACCTCGGGACTATAGTCGGTCGCGCGGAACGGCCCCGACGGCGCATCGAAATCCCAGTACATTGTCTGGGTATAGGCGACGCGCAGATGGCGCAGCGCGGTCTCGCCGACGAACGGCTTGAACGCGAAGCTGAATTGCATCTTGATGCCCGCTTCCTCCGGGCCCCAGGCCGCGTAGATCGGCTCGTGCGGTTCGAACCGGTCGAGCAAGGCGGCCGAGGAGCCGGTACTGCTGGCGACCACGGTTTCGCCTTCGGGCGCGTCGGGGGCGGGCGTCCAGGCGGCGGCGGGCGGTGTCGCGGTTCCGGCGAGGCCGACCGGAACGTAGCGCAGCTTGGCGAAGCCGCCGGGTTCGACGGTGCGGTCGGGCGCGGGAACGCGTTCGAGGATCAGCTTCGTCCCGTCGGCGGCGGTCAGCTCGATCTGGCGCGGCGCCTCGATCGGCTGCGGGGCATCGCTTTCGTTGAGCAGATAAACCTCGACGCCGCGCAGTGCCTCGCGCTCGGACGCGGGCTGGACCGGCACCGTGCGCAATTGCGCCGCCGCGGGCGCAGCGATCAGAAACGGGGCGATCAGCAGCGGAGCGATCAGGAGCAACGGGCGGCGCATCGGCGCGTGATGTGGCAGGCGGTGCGCCGTTCCGCCAGCAAAAATCCGCGGCCGGGCTGGCGGAGAATGCCGCCGATGCGGTAACGGCATGATATGCCAGTCACTTCCGCCGATATCGAACTTGCCGGGCGCCTCGCCGATGCCGCCGGCACTGCGATTCGCCCCTATTTCCGCGCCGAGCACGGCCTTGAGCAGAAAGGCGACGATTCGCCCGTGACCGCCGCCGACAAGGCGGCCGAGGCGGCGATGCGCCGCCTGATCGTCGCCGAACGCCCGATGGACGGGATCGTCGGCGAGGAAGAGGGCGTGCGCGAAGGGACGAGCGGGCGGCAATGGGTGCTCGATCCGATCGACGGGACGCGCGCCTTCATTTCGGGCCGCCCGATCTTCGGCACGCTGATCGCTTTGCTCGAGGATGGCTGGCCGGTGCTCGGCGTGATCGATCAGCCGATCCTCAATGAACGCTGGGCGGGCGTGACCGGGCGCCCGACTTTGTTCAACGGCAAGCCGGCGAGCACGCGCGCCTGCCGATCGCTCGACAAGGCATTGCTCGCGACGACATCGCCCGCACTGTTTTCCGACGATCAGCTTCATGCCTTCGAACATCTCGACGCCAAGGTGATGAGCACCGTGCTGGGCGGGGATTGTTACAATTATGCCTGCCTCGCCTCGGGGCATCTCGACATCGTCGTCGAGGCGGGGCTGAAGCTCTATGACTTCGCCGCGCTGGTGCCGGTGGTCGAAGGCGCGGGCGGGCGGATGTGCGACTGGAACGGCGATCCGCTCCACGGCGGCTCCCACGGCGAAGTGATCGCGGCGGGCGATTCGGCGCGGATCGACGACATTCTCGAGGCGCTGGCCTGTCGCGGCCATTGAGGCGGTTTGCGAGGGCCGAAAGCGGCTTCTGGCCGAATCGGCAGAAACCGCAGTTTTGCGTGCCAAGTTCGCAGTGTGTCCCGACGTAACACGCGCGCGCAGGCTCGCGCACACGCGCGAGGCGGTTTTGCGGGCGAGAGCGGCAAGGGCGGCGAAGATGCGCATCGGGGGAGCTAATCCCGTTGCGCGCATGTAGGACAGCGGAAAATCCTCCCCGGCCCGGGGCGGCATGCCCCCGTTGCATTGTTGGAGTCTTTCGGCTAAGCGCCCCGCTTTCCGCGATCCAGAAGAACGGGCCGGCCGAAATGGGCTGCCGTGTTCGTTCGCAAGTCGTCGCGTAACCAAGGAGACGAAAATGCCCAAGCTCAAGACGAAGAGCGGCGTCAAAAAGCGCTTCAAATTCACCGCCACCGGCAAAGTGAAGCACGGCGTCGCCGGCAAGCGCCACCGCCTTATTTCGCACAATTCGAAATATATCCGCCAGAACCGCGGCACGTCCGTGCTGTCCAAGTCCGATGTCGACCACGTCAAGGCGTGGGCGCCCTACGGCCTCAAGTAAGGAGATCGCGACATGGCACGAGTGAAGCGTGGTACGACCACCAAGGCGAAGCATAAGCGCATTCTGGATCAGGCGAAGGGCTATCGCGGCCGTCGCAAGAACACGATCCGCGTCGCGCGCCAGGCCGTCGACAAGGCCGGCCAGTACGCCTATCGCGACCGCAAGGTCAAAAAGCGCACGTTCCGCGCGCTGTGGATCCAGCGCATCAACGCGGGTGTCCGCGCCGAAGGCCTGACCTATTCGCAGTTCATGCACGGGCTGAAGCTCGCCGGCGTCGAGCTGGACCGCAAGGTTCTGGCCGACATCGCGATGCACGAAGGCGACGCGTTCAAGGCGATCGTCGCGCAGGCCAAGGCGGCACTGCCCGAAGCGGCCTGAACTTCGGTTCGGTGAACAGATAAAGGGCCGCGGGCGGATGCGCTCGCGGCCCTTTTCGTTGTTGGCGAAGCCGCTCCGGCGCGGCTCAGGCGGCCTGCGTCGCAAACAGGTCGCCCTGGCGCGAAACGAGCGGCCAGCGGCCGATCTCGGTATATTTGCGCCCGACGATGCTGTGAACCAGCACGAAATCGCGCGCCTCCATGTCGATCGCCGAAACGGGGCGCGTGAACGGCGTTTCCTTGCGATGGCCGATCGTCACATGCGGCGCGAATTCCCAGCCGGCGCGTGCCATCCCCATCCGCGCAAGCGGCTCGCCGAGCGACCGCGCCAGTGCGACGAGCGGCGCGGCGCGGCGGCGCGGGGCGAGCGCGATCGATGTGCCCGAACCCGTCAGCATGTCCAGCCGGACGGTGAGCGGCGCGCTGTCGATACGCTCGGCGATCGCGCACATCGCTTCGGCCTCGGCTTCGGGAAAGCCGGTCCAGTCGCGCCCGATCGCCAGCGTCAGGTGCAGCCGGTCGTTGGCGACACAGTGATCGAGCGTGCCGGTCTCGTCGCGCAGCGCCCCGATCCGCGCGCCGGTGCGCGAATCGGGCCAGAGAGCGAAAAACAGACGATGGGTAGTGGACATAGTGGCGGCACAAGCGTAGTTGTTCGCCATCTGTTCTCGCGATGCGGCGGGCCGATGTCAACGCCGCGCAGGTCTGAAAGGGGCGAACGATGGCGGAACCGGAAACACTCGAAGGAACGTGTCTGTGCGGCGCGGTGACCATCACCATTCGTCCGGCCGAACGCCATGTCGATGCCTGTCATTGCGACATGTGCCGGCGCTGGGCCGGCGGGGCGTTTCTTTCGATGCCCGCGGTGACCGACATTGCGATCGAAGGCGCCGAAAACGTCACGCGCTATCGCTCGTCGGACTGGGCCGAGCGCGGCTTTTGCGGCGAATGCGGGACGCATCTCTTCTATCATCTGCTCCCCGCCGACAGCTATTCCTGCCCCTCGGGCCTGTTCGCGCGCGCCGATGATTTTCCGCTGACCAGCGAGATCTTCATCGACGAAAAGCCCGCTACCTACAGTTTCGCGGGGAATCGCGAACGGTTGACCGGGGCGCAGGTGATCGCGCAATTCAACGCCGCGCATGGGCAGTAGCGCGGGCATTGCCTGCAAATTCTCGTAAATTTCGCAATCCTCGATTGCCCTGGGCCGCGGTTCTGCCTAGCAAATGCTCCCGAGGGGGGCAGGGATGCGATTTCATCACCTGATACTGGGCGCGCTTGCGCCGATGACGCTGCTGGCGGGGTGCGGCATGGTCGCGCCCGAACCGGTCGAGCCGAACAGTCTGGCGCTCTGGGCCGCCGAACATGGCGAGCTGGTCGGCGATCCGCCGCCCGCCCAGCAAGGCCAGGGCGACGCGATGCGAGTCACCGACGATCGGCACGGCTACCAGATGGATCCGGGCAAGGGCGGCGGCGAACTGCGCATCTATTTCGTCCCGCTCGCCAGCGTCGATGAGGATCTTCCCGCGCGGATCAACGAAAACTGGTTTCCCGGCGGCAACGCCGTGCTCGCCCAGACGGTGGGCGACGGCGAAAATCCGCCGCATCGGCGGCTGCCGCTCGGCGATGTGGAAAGCTATTATCTGATGATCGCGGTCGGCAAGAACGCCGCGATGTGCGCGGATTATACCGTCGCGTGCGACAGCGTCGTCTTCTATCAGCTGCTCGGCAAGCTCAAGCGCCACCCGCTGTTCGGCGCGGGGCAGCAATCGGTCGCATTCGGCGCTCCGGGGAGCGAGGGATATGACGCGCTGATCGGCGATGACGCGCCGAGCGCCGCAGCGCTTTGCGGCTTCGACCCCGAAGCCGATCGCATTCCGGCACAGGTCCGCGACGGATGCATGGCGCAGCGGCTGATGCGCTTCGCCGTCGACAATGGTTTCACGCTCGACAAATGGCAGGCGTTGATGCCGCTTGATCACGGCGCGCTGGTCCGGCTGCTTGATTTCTGGGTCGATCAGCCGCTCGCGTCGGACGGCGTGCTGCCCGGTTCGGCAATACGGGAGTCGTTGTGATGCGGCGGATCGGACCCATGATCGCGCTCGTCGCGGCGGCGCTGGCGCTCAACGGCTGCGGCGAGGACAAGGCACCGGTCAACCGCGTCATCCTGCCCGCGCCGCTGACGCTCGAGGCGCCGCGCGCGGACGCCGCCGAGCCGCTTCTGCAAAAGCTTTTCTGGGACGCGAATACGCGTACCGCCCTCTATTTCGACGGCGAAGCCGGCGCGATCACTGCGCATTTCATTACCGTTCGCGGCCCGGTGGACCTCAGCCGCATCCTGTCGAAGCAGCAACAGGCGGCGCTGGCCGAGGACGATCCGGCGATCGACGCGTCGCGCCGCGCCAACAACCTGCTGACGCGTACCGGGCTGCCCGATCGCGCGGCGCAGTTGCTTCCCGCGCAGGAAGGCTATCTGGTCCAGGCCGGTTACGGCCGCCTCCATTATCTTTCCTATGCCGGATTCGACGGCGCGACTCTCCGGCTCGGTTCGGCGATCGACATGGGCCTGCTCGCGAAGCTTTCCGAAGCGGCCGGGCTGGACGGCGCATTCCGCAGCCTTCCCGAAATCGCCGACCCGCAAGGCGGCAGCAAGCCCGGGCGGCTCGTCTATTTCACGCAGGTTCCGGCCGGGCTGGGCGACCTGATCGCGGACAATGCCGGCGCGCTTTACCGTGACGTTTCGGGCGAATCGCATGAATGGACGCTGCTGGGCGAAATCGCCCCGCCCGCCGGCCCGGCCGACAGTGCAGGGGTGGAGCGCGTCCGCGCGGCGATCGAACGCGGTGAGGGCGAGCTGGCGAACTAGCCGCTTTGGGAGCGGCGCGCCCCGCTGCGGGACGGCAATTGGCCTTGATGACGTCATGACGTCCGCCTAGCTTCCGGCGCGCAGGGGGGAGCTTCGCGGTGTTAAAATTGCGCCTGATTCTGGTGCTGATCGCGCTTGTCGCCCTGGCGTTTCCGAGCAATTCGATGCTGCCCGGGCGGGGGCGCGTCGCGCCCGACCTGCTCGCGCGCTGGGCGGCGGCCAATGCCGTGCGGTTGCCGCTCGACGGCAGTTTCGCGGCCGAAAACGGCGCCCGCGTGACGCCGATCGAGAGCGGTACGGGCATCGCCATCGCTCCCGCCGACGGGAACGGGCCGGTGCTGCGCCGCTATCTGGTGCCCGCGGCCCGCGTCGCTTCGGGGCTCGATCGGGCATTGCGCGACGCGATCTTTCCCGGCGGTACCGCGCGCGTCCCCGCGCCGCCACAGGGGCGGCCCGCCACGCTGGGCGAAGCCGATGCCGAGGGCATCTACCTGGTGCTGACATCGGTCCCGGCAAGCGCGAGTTGCCGCCACCCCGACCGCCGGTGCGAAGCAGTGCACGACATCGCGATCGTTGTGAAGCTGCGCGGGGTGCCGCTGATCGGCCCGAATGCCCATGCACTGGCCGTGCCGCTCGGCCCGCTGGTCGATCCGCTCGCCTTCGCGACAACGCAGGTCGCGCCCGAGCCGCTTTGCGGATTCGATCCCGCCGCGGCGCGCGTGCCGCATCATATCGCGGGCGGGTGCACCGCGATGGTGCTGACGGCCTTCGCCTCGGCACGCGGTTTCGCGCTCGACGGGCATCAGCGCCGCATCGTGCCGCTCAGCCCGGCGGCGCTCGATGCCTATCTGCGGGAATCGGTGCGGCAGGGGCTGACGCGCGGCGGCACGCTGCGCGGGGGATGGATTGCCGGAGTGGAAAGCGCATGAGGCTGCGGCTCGCCCTGCTGATCCCGCTGTTGCTGCTCGGCGCGTGCGATTTGCGTTTCGACGCCGACGATGCGGCGATGGCCGATCGGCGCATGACGCGGATCGTGCTGCCCGCCCCGCTGATCGCGGAGGCGCCGGGCGATATCGCGCCGCAGGGGCTGCGCACCGCCTATGTCCATCCCCGTCTGGGCCTGGCGCTGTTCTTCACGCGCGAGCCGGGGGAGGGCGTGCCGCGCTATCGCGCGCATTTCATCGATCAGAAGGGGCTGATCGACCTTTCGGCGCTGATGTCGAGCGGCGCGCTGACCCGGCTTGATACCGGCTCGGCGCAGGCACTTGCCGACGATCGCCGCGCCAACATGCCGCTGCGCGTCACCGGCCTGCCCGATCAGCCGTTCGGCGTGCTGCCCGCACAGGGCGGTTTTCTGGTCGAGGTGCGCTACGGCGATCTCTGGTTCCTCTCCTATGGCGCGATCACGCCGCAGGGGCTGAAGCTCGGCAATGCGATCGACGCCGATGCGCTTGCCGCACTGGCGGAAGAGGCGGGATTCGCGACTGCGATGCAGCGGATACCCCGGCTCGGCTATGGTGCGACCGGGGCGGAGCCGGCGTCGCTGGTGCGCTTCTCCGCTGTGCCGCCGGGGCTGCCACGCCTGATCGCCGAACATGCCGCCGAAATCTACGCGCCGGTGGTTGCCGGGGAAGATGTCTGGGTCGTCTCGCCGCTTTCCGCGCCCGCCGATCTTAACGACGCGCGCGGTATCGAGGCACTGCGCGCGAGCCTGTTCGCGGCAATTCCCTGAACCCGAACGCCCGATCGGGCGTTGCCCCCTCCAATACGCCATTGCGCCACCGGCGCCCTTTTGCTTTGGAGGCGCCGACATGACGACCGATATCGATCAGCTTCGCCAGGACCTGCTCGCCTCCGTGGACACGGCGGTGAATCTCGACGCGCTCGAGGCGCTGCGCGTTCACGCGCTCGGCAAACAGGGCGCCGTCACCGGCCTGCTCAAGACGCTAGGCAAAATGAGCCCCGAGGAGCGCCAGAGCGAGGGACCGCGCATTCACGGCCTGCGCGAAGCGGTGACCGAGGCGATTTCCGCGCGCAAGGCGGCGCTCGAGGGCGCCGCGCTCGAAGCGCGGCTTGCGCAGGAAACGATGGACATGACGCTGCCGGTCGACGGCACGCCGCCGGGCAGCGTCCATCCGGTGAGCCAGGTGATGGACGAACTCGCCGAAATCTTCGCCGATCTGGGCTTCGCCGTCGCGACCGGGCCGGAGATCGAGGACGACTGGCATAATTTCACTGCGCTCAACATTCCCGACACGCATCCGGCGCGCGCGATGCACGACACTTTCTATTTTCCCGAAGGCGAAGATGGCGAGCAGAAGATGCTGCTGCGCACGCACACCTCGCCGGTGCAGATCCGCACGATGGTCAACCAGAAGCCGCCGATCCGCATCATCGCGCCGGGGCGCACCTATCGTTCGGACAGCGACGCGACGCACACGCCGATGTTCCACCAGGTCGAAGGGCTGGTGATCGATCGCGGTATCACGCTCGGCCATTTGAAATGGACGCTGGAGACCTTCCTCAAGGCGTTTTTCGAGCGTGACGACATCGTGCTGCGGCTGCGCCCCAGCTATTTCCCCTTCACCGAACCTTCGGCCGAAGTCGATGTCGGTTTCTCGATCGAGAAGGGCAAGCGCGTGATCGGCGGCAGCGAAGGCTGGATGGAAGTGCTCGGCTCGGGAATGGTGCATCCCAAGGTGATCGCCGCCTGCGGGCTCGATCCCGAGGAATGGCAGGGCTTCGCCTTTGGCTGCGGGATCGATCGCCTCGCGATGCTCAAATACGGGATGGATGATTTGCGCGCCTTTTTCGACGGCGACCTGCGCTGGCTGCGCCATTACGGCTTCTCCGCGCTCGACGTGCCCACGCTGAGCGGGGGAGTGGGGGCATGAGACAGCTTCACCATTCCCTCCCGTTCGGTTCGAGCAGCATCGAGTATCGAGCTTGTCGAGATATCGAGATGCGCCCGTCGAGAACCGCTTTCTCGACTTCGGTTCTCGGCTTCGCTCGAACCTGCGCTCGAAATCAACGGATGGCGCTGGAGGCGCGGGCATGAAGTTCACGCTGGGCTGGCTCAAGGAGCATCTCGAAACCGACGCCGATATCGATGCGATCACCGACGCGCTGACTCGGATCGGGCTCGAAGTCGAGGGCGTCGAAAATCCGGGCGAGAAGCTTTCGGCGTTCACCGTCGCCAAGGTGCTGACTGCCGATCCGCATCCCGATGCCGACAAGCTGCAGGTGCTGAGCGTGGATGCCGGCGGCGATGCGCCGCTGCAGGTCGTGTGCGGCGCGCCCAATGCGCGTGCGGGGATGATCGGCGTGTTCGGCCCGCCGGGCGCCTATGTTCCCGGCTCCGGCTTCGAATTGAAGGTCGCGGCGATCCGCGGTGTCACCTCGCACGGCATGATGTGTTCGGTGCGCGAACTCGAACTCGGCGAGAGCCATGAGGGCATCATCGAACTGGGCGAGGATGCCGAAGGATCGGTGGGGCTTTCCTATCCCGTCTATGCCGGGCTGCTCGATCCCGTCATCGATGTCGCGATCACGCCGAACAAGCAGGATTGCATGGGCGTGCGCGGGATCGCGCGCGACCTGGCGGCGGCGGGGCTGGGGACGCTCAAGCCGCTCGAAGCCATTGTCGGGTCGCTGCCGAAAATCGCGCCGCAGGGCGCCGGGCCCGATGTGCGCACCGAAGACACCGAAGGCTGCCCCGCCTTTTTCGCGCAGGCGGTGCATGGCGTGACCAACGGCCCGTCGCCGGCATGGCTGCAGCGGCGGCTGACCGCGATCGGACAGAAACCGATTTCGGCGCTGGTCGACATCACCAATTTCGTGTCGGTCGGGCTCGGCCGCCCGCTTCACGTCTATGACATGGCGAAGCTTTCGGGCGGGCTGGTGGCGCGCAAGGCGAAGCCGGGCGAGCAGCTGCTGGCGCTGAACGACAAGACCTATGTGCTCGACGAGACCATGACCGTGATCGCCGACGACGCGCAGGTCCACGATATCGGCGGCATCATGGGCGGCGAGGATTCGGGCGCCTCGGAAAGCACCACCGATGTGCTGATCGAATGCGCCTATTTCGATCCCGATCATATCGCGCGCACCGGCCAGAAGCTGATGCTGACGAGCGACGCGCGCCAGCGGTTCGAGCGCGGGGTCGATCCGGCGTTCCTCGATCAGGGACTCGAAATCGCCACCCGGCTGGTGCTGGCGCTGTGCGGCGGCACGCCGAGCGAAGTCACGCGCGCGGGCGAAGCGCCGACGGCGCCGCGCAGCGTGGCGTTCCGCCCCGAAATGGCGCGCACATTGGGCGGGATCGAAGTCGATGCCGGGACGCAGCGCGATATCCTGACGCGGCTCGGCTTTGTGATCAGCGAAGACGGCAAGTCGGCGGTGGTGCCGAACTGGCGCCGCGACGTCGAAGGGCCGGCCGATCTGGTCGAGGAAGTCGTGCGGATGGTCGGTATCGACAAGGTGCCGTCCGAGCCGCTGCCGCGCATGCTCGGCGTCGCCAAGCCTACCGCGACGCCTGAGCAGAAGCTCGAGCGCAAGCTGCGGCGTACCGCCGCCGCGCGCGGATGCCACGAAGCCGTCACCTGGAGCTTCATTTCCGAAAGCGAAGCCGCGCCGTTCGGTGGCGGGGCATGGACGCTCGCCAATCCGATCAGCGAGGACATGAAGGTGATGCGCCCCTCGCTGCTGCCGGGCCTGCTCGCGGCGGCCGAGCGCAATCTCAAGCGCGGCGCGGGATCGGTGCGACTGTTCGAAGTCGGGCGGCGCTATCTGGCCGATGGAGAGCGCCCGACGCTGAGCGTCGTGCTCGCAGGTGAAAAGAGCCCGCGCGGCTGGCAGAGCGGCAAGGCCACGAAATTCGACGGCTTCGATGCCAAGGCCGAAGCGTTGGCGCTGCTCGAAGCGGCGGGCGCGCCGGTCGGCAATCTGCTGGTGATGCCTGTCCCGGGCAAGGCCGAGGGCGGCGCGGCAGGCGACGTCTGGCATCCGGGCCAGTCGGGTACGTTGCGGCTCGGGCCCAAGAATGTCCTCGCCGCGTTCGGCATGGTGCATCCGCGCGTGACCGGCGAATTCGATCTCGACGAAGCGGTCGCGGCGGTGGAACTCTATCTCGACGCGATTCCCGCCAAGCGGGCCACCGGCTTCATGCGCCCGGCCTATACGCCGCCCGCGCTCCAGCCGGTGACGCGCGACTTCGCCTTCCTCGTCGATGCCGATGTCGCTTCGGGCGATCTCGTCCGCGCGGCGAAGGGCGCCGACAAGGCGAATATCGTCGATGCGCGGCTGTTCGACATCTTCACCGGCACCGGCGTGCCCGAAGGCAAGAAGAGCCTCGCGATCGAAGTGACGCTCCAGCCGGGCGAGAAGAGCTTCACCGATGCCGAGCTGAAGGCCATCGCCGATAAGGTGGTCGCCGCGGCGGCCAAGCTGGGTGCGGAGCTGCGTGGCTGATCCGCTGACCTTCGCCCTTGCGCTTCTTGGCCTGACCGGCGCGCCGGTCGGGCAGGATGCCGGGGCGGAGGATGCGGTGCCGATCTGCGAGGCAGCGGCGGACCCCGAGGCATATGCGGGGCGCGAAATCTCTGGTGAAGCCTATTGGGTGAATGCCGACCCGCACGGCTATTATCTGGCACCTGTCGATTGCGCCGAGACCTTTGTGGCCATGCTCTCCCGTGGCTCCGATGATCCAGACTTTATGCGGCATATCATGCGGCTTCCCGGTATCGGTCGAAGCTTCAAATCAATGGTGGCCGGCACTGCCGTCGTTATCGATACGTCAGAGGGCCGGACCGTTTTGGGTGTAAAGTTGGCTCAGATCGGTCCGCTCCAGCCGCTCGCATGCAGTGTTCTTCGCTTTGAAGACCAGCCAAACTGCAGCGACCTTGGCGACCCGCCGCTCGAAGAACCCTGGGATCAGCCTTGATCGAAATCGCCTCACCCGATCTTGCCGCCACGCTTAATCCGCAGGGCGGCGAGCTCTGGTCGCTGCGCGACGCGCAGGGGCGCGAGTTGATGACCGATGCCGATCCGGCGTTCTGGACCGGGCATGCGCCGCTGCTGTTTCCGATCGTCGGGCGGCTCAGCGGCGACCGCTATCGGCTGGGCGAGCGCGACTATGCGATGAAGCAGCATGGCTTTGCGCGGCGGCAGGCGTTCGAGCTGGTATCGCATGCGCCCGACAGCGCCGTGTTTCGCCTGACCGACAATGAGGAGACGCGCGCGCAATATCCCTTCGCCTTCGCGCTGGAGGCGGCCTATCGCCTCGACGGGCCGGTGCTGCATATCGATATCAGCATCGCCAATCGCGGCGAGGATGAGATGCCCGCGAGCTTCGGCTTTCATCCCGCCTTCGCATGGCCGCTACCCTATGGGCAGGCGCGCGAGGACCACAAGCTGACCTTCGACATGGCCGAACCCGCGCGGCTCAGCCCGCTGCGCGAGGGGCTGGCGATGCCGCCGTCGCTGCCGTCGCCGCTCGACGGACGCATCCTGCCGCTGTCGGACGCCTTGTTCGAAAACGACGCACTGGTCTGGGAATCGATCGCGAGCCGCGGGCTGCGCTACGGCGCGGACGCCGGCCCGGCGCTCGAAATCGGGTTTGGCGATGCGTCGAAACTGGGCGTGTGGACCAAGCCGGGTGCGCGCTTCGTATGTATCGAGCCGTGGCACGGCATTGCCGATCCCGTCGGCTATGACGGCGACTTTCGCGACAAGCCGGGGATGATGCGGTTCGCCCCCGGCGAGACGCGCCGTTTCGCCATGCAAGTCGCGCTGCGCCGGGCGCAGGGTTCGAAGCGGAGGTAGTTACTTCCGGTACGGATGTAATTCCTGCGACGCGGCCCTCCGTATTTTTCCGTAATTCCTCAGGAGGGCGCCCTATCCGGGTTAACCGCAAGGCGCCAATCGATCCTATAAGTCCTCCGTACAACGAATTTTCCAAGTAAAACGGAGTGATAGCGCGTGTTGCGTAACGTTTCGATCTTGCATCGAATTGCCTTGCTGGGCGCAATTCCGACGCTGGTGGCTGCATTTCTTGCGGCAGGCCAGGTCAAGATGCACGTCGATGAGCGCGCCGATGGTGCGATGCTGGTCGAGAACAGCATGATCGCCACCCAAATGAGCGATCTGGTCCACGAACTGCAGCGCGAACGCGGGCTGTCGGCGGGGCATGTCGCCAGCAGGGGCGCGAGGTTCGCGAGCGCGCTTGGCGAGCAGCGCAAGCGCACCGACGGCGCGCGCGAGGCACTGGCGCGCAGCGTCGACGCTGCGGGCGGTGCCGCCACGCTTCCGAGCAGCACGGAAATCGCGCAGTTGCTCAAGGCAACCGGCGAGGTTTCGCGCCTGCGCGGTACAATCGACGGATTTGCGGTCACCGTGCCCGAACTTGCGGGGCTGTTCACCGAAATGATCGAGGATGGCCTGGACGGCATCGAGGGGCTCGCCACGCACGGCACGGCGCGTAACGACGCCAGCGCGCGTGCCACCTTCATCACGCTGCAGCAAATCAAGGAGTCCGCGGGTCTCGAGCGGGCGATGGGAGCGCAGGGCTTCGGTGCGGGGGCGTTCCCCATGCCGGTCTACCGTACCTTTGTCGGCCTGATCGCGCAGCAGAAGGCTGGCTTCCACGATCTTGAACGTCATGCGTCGGAGGCCGACGCCGCGGCGGTCGCGAAGCTGCGCCAGAGCGGAGTCTTCGGCGATCTGCGTGAACTTCGCGACGCCGCGCATCGCAGCATCGCCACCGGCTCGGCGCCGCAAGGCCTCGCCGGCCGCTGGTGGGCCGCGTCCACGGCGCGGATCGATGCGCTCAAGACGCTGGAGGACCGGATCGGCGAGGCGATGCGCGCCCGCGCGCAGCAACGCTATGATGCGGCGCTGCGCGGGCTGATCATCTCGGTGGTGGCGCTGGCGATGCTGCTCGCCGTGGTTGCGGCTGCGGGGTTGTTCATCGCCTGGAGTATCGTCCGCCCGCTGCACCAGATCAAAGCGACCATGAGCCGGATGACCGAGGGCGACCTCACCGAACGCGACGACTTGCCCTCGGGCCGCAACGAACTCGCGGAAGTCGGCGACAGCGTTCGCGCCTTCCGCACCAACCTGCGCGATACCCGCGAGGAAGTCGCGCGGCAGGAAGCGCTGCGCAAGCAGCAGGAGGCCGATATCGTCGCGGGCGTCGGCGCGGGGCTCGACGCGCTGGCCGAGGGCGACCTCACCCGAACCGTCGATGCCAGTCTCGAAGGGCCGCTGGCGGCGCTTCCGCGCAATTACAACAATGCGGTGGCGCAGCTGCGCGACTTGATGGGATCGGTCATGACGCGATCGCTGCAGGTCCGCTCGGGAACGAGCGAGATCGCCGAAGCATCGGAGGATCTGGCGCGGCGGACGGAGCGCAACGCGGCGACGATCGAGCAGACCTCGGCGGCGCTGGCGACGATCGACCAGCGGCTGCGGCAGAGCGCGCAGGCGGCGAGCGAGACCGCCACCAGCACCGACAGCGCGATCGCCACCGTGGCCGACGGCCGCGCGGTTGCGGGGCGCGCCAACGATGCGATGGCACGGGTTTCGGCGAGCGCCAAGGCGATCGACGCGGTGATCGAAGGACTCGACAAAATCGCATTCCAGACGCGCGTTCTGGCGATGAACGCCGCGGTTGAGGCGGGGCGGGCCGGCGAAGCCGGGCGCGGTTTCGCGGTGGTCGCCGATCTCGTCTCGGCGCTGGCGATGCGTGCCGAGGAGGAAGCGCAGGCCGCGCGCGAGCAGCTTACCGCGACTCAGATCGACATCGGCGATGCGGTCGCGGCAGTCGAGCATGTCGACACTGCGCTCGCCGCGATCACCGACGGCGTCGGCGCCGTGCAGGGGCTGGTGACGGCGCTTGCCGAGGATAATCGCGCGCAATCTACGACGATCAGCGAAATCACCATCGCGATCGGCACGCTCGATCAATCGACGCAGCAGAACGCCGCGATGGTCGAGCAGAGCTCGGCCGCCGCGCGCGGGATCAACGATGAACTCAATGTGCTTACCGGCGACATCGCGCGCTTCCGGCTTCCCCCGGCCGTTGCGGCGGTTGCGCGGAGCAGCGGGGATGCGGCCGTGTCTCTGGCCGCGTGACCCGGGCCGGGCGCTCCGGCGTATCGGGAGCGCCCGGCCATCCCTTTTAATGCATGGCGGCGCATCGCGCGGCTTTTCGCGGGGCCGCTAACCCATTAAGGCGCGCGCGATGACACAGACTCCCGATCGCCGCACCTTCGCGATCATTTCCCACCCCGACGCGGGCAAGACGACGCTCACCGAAAAGCTGCTGCTGTTCGGCGGCGCGATTCACCTGGCCGGCGAAGTGAAGGCGCGCGGCCAGGCGCGGCGCGCGCGCTCCGACTGGATGAAGATCGAGCAGCAGCGCGGGATTTCCGTCACCAGCTCGGTGATGACCTTCGAACGCGACGGGATCACCTTCAACCTGCTCGACACGCCGGGCCATGAGGATTTTTCCGAAGACACCTATCGCACGCTGACCGCGGTCGATTCGGCAGTGATGGTGATCGACGTCGCCAAGGGCATCGAAAGCCAGACGCGCAAGCTGTTCGAGGTGTGCCGGCTGCGCAGCGTCCCGATCATCACCTTCGTCAACAAATGCGACCGCGAAGGGCGCGAGGTGTTCGAAACGCTCGACGAGATCGCCGATCTGCTCGCGCTCGACGTGACGCCGATGACCTGGCCGGTCGGCATGGGCGGCCAGTTCGAGGGGATTTACGACCTGCGGACGAACAAGCTGCTGCTGCCCGAAGGGCCGAGCCGCGAGTTCCAGGGAAAGGTGGTGCAGACCAGCGGGCTCGACGATCCGCAGCTCGACGCGATCATCTCGCCCGAAAATCTCGCCAAGCTGCGCGAAGATGCCGAGCTGGCGCTGGCGGGCTATGCCGAATTCGACGGCGAGGCCTATCGCAACGGCGACCTGACGCCGGTATTCTTCGGCTCCGCGCTCAAGGAATTCGGCGTCGACGCGCTGATCGGCGCGCTTGCCGAACATGCGCCACCGCCGCACGCGCTGCCCGCCGAGCCCGAGCCGGTCGAGCCGACCCGAAACGAAGTCACCGGCTTCGTCTTCAAGGTGCAGGCGAACATGGACCCCAATCACCGCGACCGCATCGCGTTCATGCGGCTCTGTTCGGGGACGTTCAAGCGCGGCATGAAGCTGACGCCGACGGGGCATGGCAAGCCGATCGCGATCCATTCGCCGATCATGTTCTTCGCCCAGCAGCGCGAGCTGGCGGACGAGGCGTTTCCCGGCGACATCATCGGCATTCCCAATCACGGGACGCTGCGCGTCGGCGACACGCTGAGCGAGAAGGCGGATGTGCGCTTTACCGGGCTGCCCAATTTCGCGCCCGAAATCCTGCGCCGCGTCGCGCTCAAGGATCCGACCAAGACCAAGCAGCTGCGCAAGGCACTGGACGACATGGCCGAAGAAGGCGTGACGCAGGTCTTCTATCCCGAAATTGGGTCGAACTGGATCATCGGGGTGGTCGGTCAGCTTCAGCTCGACGTGCTGCTCTCGCGGCTCGAAGCGGAATATAAGGTCGCCGCCGCGCTCGAACCCGCGCCGTTCGATACCGCGCGCTGGATTTCGGGCGACGCCGCCGCGCTCAAGAATTTCACCGAGATCAACCGCGGGGCGATGGCCAAGGATCGCGACGGCAATCCGGTGTTCCTCGCCAAGTCCGCCTGGGAAGTGGGGTATGTCGCCGAGCGCTATCCCGATGTGAAATTCGCCGCGACGCGCGAGCGGTAGAGGGCGTTCCGTCAAAAATTCCTCCCCTGGAAGGGGAGGGGGACCACCAGCGGAGCTGGTGGTGGAGGGGTAAGGTGCCAAGAGCGCTGCGCTTGGGGCCAATACCCCTCCACCGCCTGCGGCGGTCCCCCTCCCCCTCCGGGGGAGGAATTGTCGGCGCGCATCGCCTGAAAATACAAAAGGCCGGACGATCAGGGGGGAGCGATCGTCCGGCCATACGCGACCCGAAAGGCGGCGCCCTCGGAATTGATCTGGTGTTACCGCGCCTTCGCAGGTGCGGCGATTCAGGGCTTCCCCGAATCGTGCGCGTACGGAAACGGACGATTACCTAATCGACTTTCCCGTCGCGTCCGCGCACCTCAGTCGACCCAGTCGCGCTTGAGCGTGCGCGCGGCGAGCAGCGCCAGCGCGGTCGCGATCACATAGAAGCCGAGACAGCCGACCGCGGCATAGCGCAGCGATTCGGTGCCGTAGCTCGCGCTCAGCCCGGTCGAGATGAAGCCGATCAGCGTCGGCCCCAGTCCCAGCCCGATCAGATTGTTGATCAGCAGGAAGCTTGCCGAAGCGGTCGCGCGCATATGGCGGGGGACGAGATGCTGCACGGCAGTGGTGATCGGGCCGAGCCAGAGGATGTTCAGCCCGTTGGGAATGAGCAGCAGCGGCCAGGCGATCCACGGATTGGGCGAAAGCAGCCCCAGCGCGAAAGTGGGGATGGTGATGGCCCAGGCGATGGCGGGCAGCCGCAGATACCAGCTCTTGTCGCGCTTCCCCAGCTTGTCCGCCAGCACGCCGCCCGAAAACACGCCGATCGTGCCGCCGATCAGCAGCAGCGAGCCCATGAACTGGCCGGTGGTGACGAGATCGAAGCCGAAGCTGCGGATCAGCACCGTCGGCACCCAGGCGGCGAGGCCGTAGCCGCACAGCGAGCTGAACCCCGCGCCGAACGAGATCAGCCAGAAGCTGCGCTTTCGCAACAGAATCGGAAAGACCGCGCCGAGCGGGGCGGCGTTGCGCTCCTCGTCGGCGGGGCGGGGAAGATCGCGGACGATATATTTGAACACCGGCGCGACGAGAATGCCCGCCACACCCATCACGAGGAACGCCATCCGCCAGTCGACGGCGGCGGCGATATAGGCGCCGAGCAGCGTGCCGCCGGCCAGGCCCACCGGAATGCCGAGCGAATAGATGGCGAGCGCGCGGGCACGCTTTTCGGGCGGGAAATAATCGGCGATCAGCGCATAGGACGGCGCGACGCCGCCCGCTTCGCCGACACCGACGCCGAGCCGGTAGAAGAAGAGCTGCACGAAACCGGTGGCGGTGCCGCACAGCGCGGTGAAGCCGCTCCAGATCGCCAGCGACGCGGCAATCACCGTGCTGCGGCTGGTGCGGTCGGCAAGCAGCGCAAGCGGCACGCCGAGGATCGAATAGAGCAAGGCGAAGGCGACGCCCGCGAGCATGCCGAACTGCGAATCGGTAAGCTGGAGATCGTCGATGATCGGCTGGGCGAGGATGCCCAATATCTGCCGGTCGAGAAAATTGAAGGTGTAGACGAGCAGCAGCATCGCCAGCACCAGTCCGCTGTTCGGCCGTTTGATGGCCGCGCCGGATGCGTTCATGGCTTTCTCTCTCCAGACAATTCGGGCCGGTTCGCGGGGGAGCGCGACCGGCCCGTTGTTGCGGGCAGCCTAGGCCACCCGGGCAGATTGCGGAAGCGCGATCAGTAGCGGAACTCGATCGTGCCGGTCACGGTGCGCGGCGGCCCGTAATAGCCGATGATCGAATTGCCATAGGCCGCACCCGGGAAATAATAGCCGCCGACGCGATAGCGTTCGTCGGTCAGGTTCCGCGCGGCGACGCCGATCCGGTAGCGATCGTCGGCGCTCGTCCAGTTGAGGCTGGCGTCGACGAGGAAGTAGCTGTCCTGATCGAGCGGCGAAGCATATTCGAACATCGAAATGTCGCTGCGCATCGAAATGGCCGGGGTGAAGGCGATGGTGCCGCCCGCCAGATCTTCCGACCAGGTGGCCGATGCGTTCGCCGTCCATTTCGGCGTGTTCTGGAACACGCGCTGATCGGACACGTCGACCGGCGTGGTGCCGCCCGCGATATAGGTGAAGAACTCCTTGTAGTCGGCATGGGTGTAGCCGACGACAAGGTTCGCCGAGAAGTGGCGCGAGGGGACCATCCGCGCCTCGGCTTCGAAGCCGTAGATTTCGGCGCGGCCGGCATTGTCGACGAAGCTGGCGATGCCGCCGCCCGCCGCGGGCGACTGGATGGTGACCTGCTGGTCCTTATATTCCGAATAGAAGCCGGCGAGATTGAAGAAGAGCGTGTTGTCGAGGAACGCGCCCTTCATGCCGATTTCGTAGGAATCGATGGTTTCGGGTTCGTATCCGTTCACCGTGGTCGGCGTCAGGATCGCGTCGCCGCGCATGTCGAACCCGCCCGATTTGAAGCCCTTGCCGTAGCTCGCATAGAAGTTGAGCGCCTCGCGCGGCTGATAGCTCAGCGAGACGCGCGGCGTGAACTGCTCGAAGCTGCGGTCATTGGTGTAATCGGTGCGCAGCAGTCCCGGAACCGCGGCGGAGTTGCCGAAGCGCGGGCTGCGGATGCCGGCGAAATTCTGGCGATAGACCGATCCGGTCTTGTCGTCCTTGGTATAGCGGCCGCCGACCGAGATCGAGAGCTGATCGGTCAGGTCGTAGCTGAAGTCGCCGAACGCGGCATAGCTCTTGGTATCGACCGTACCCGCGGTGAGGATGGTGAGGCCGAAGGCGCCCGCCACCGTATCGAACGCACCCGATGCGCGCGAATTGAGGTAATAGAGACCGAACACGCCCTGCAGTCGTTCGCCGCTGTAGAGAAGCTGCAGCTCCTGCGTGAACTGGCGATCCTCGTAATAGGCCGGAACGTCGAGGATCGGATCGGGGGTATTGTCGAAATCGATGATCGTGTCGGTGTTGCCGTTGCGCCATGCAGTGACCGTCTTGAAGGTCAGCTCGCTCGACAGGTCGATCTCGGCGGTCGCGGAAACGCCCTGGCTCATCACCCGGTTGTCGTCGCCCGCGCCCGCGCGCGTGTCATAGACGCTGTCGAGCGGCTCATAGGCGGGCAGGCCGCCATTGCCTTCCATGCGATAGCCGTGGCGCGGATTCGACTTGTCGAGCGTGCGATCGGCGGCGACGCGAACGAAGACATTGTAGGTCGGCTGCCATTCGACCGAGACGCGGCCGGCCATGACATCCTTGTCATACTGATCGACGCCCGACGTCAGGTTCTCGCCATAGCCGTCGCGCTGATACCAGGCGAAGGCGCCGCCGACCGACAGTGTATCGGTGATCGGGGCGGTGATCGTGCCGACCAGGTCGATCTGGTCGAAGCTGCCATAGGAAGCGCGCGCGGTGGCGTGGAATTCGTTGCCCAGCTTCTTGGTGACGTACTTGATCGCGCCGCCGATCGTGTTGCGACCGTAGAGCGTGCCCTGCGGACCGCGCAGCACTTCGACGCGCTCGACGTCGAAAATGTCGAGGATCGCGTTCTGCGGACGCGCGACATAGACATCGTCGATATACAGCGCCACGCCGGGTTCGAAGCCCCACAGCGGGTCCTGCTGGCCGACGCCGCGGCTGAAGGCGATCATCGTCGAATTCGAACCGCGCGCGATCTGCAGCGTCAGGTTCGGTGTGCGATCCTGCAGCGCGGTGATGTCCGGCGCGCCCTGCTCGGCGAGCAGGTCGCCCGACACGACCGACAGCGAAATCGGCACGTCGATCAGGCTTTCCTCGCGGCGGCGCGCGGTGACGACGATTTCGTCGCCGGCAATTTCCTGCGCGATCGGCGTCGTGGCCGCATCGTCCTGTGTCGTGACGTCCTGCGCGAAAGCGGGCGCGGCGCCCAGTGCGGCAACAGTGGCACCCGCGAGCAGAATCGAGCGGGCAGACGGAATCATGCGTGACATTTCTTTTCCTCCCCAGGCAACTCCCGGCTTCGACGGCGCGGGTTGTATGTGGTCGCGCAAGCCTATACTGAAACCTGAACCGGGTTTCAACTTGGAAAGAAATGGGAGAGCGGGAAATGGCGACGGGGCGTGGCGCGCAAGCCACATCGCCGAAGGGAGCGGCGGTTACGGCCACTGCCGCCGAGGATGCAGCGAGTGCCGGAAAGGCGCCGCGCACCGCACGCGGCCGCCGTACGCTGCGCGCGATTCTGGACGCCGCCGCCGAGGAGTTCGGCGAAAAGGGATTTCACGAAGGGTCGGTCAGCGGGATCACGCGCCGCGCGGGCGTCGCGCTGGGCAGTTTCTACACCTATTTCGATTCGAAGGACGAAGTCTTCCGCGCGCTGGTGCGCGACATGTCAGCGCAGGTGCGCGACCATGTGACGCCCGCCATCCGCGCCGCCGGACACCAGATCGAGGCCGAGCGCGCGGGGCTCGAATCCTTCATCGCCTTCGTGCGCGATCACAAGGAAATCTATCGCATCATCGACGAAGCCGAGTTCGTCGATCCCGAAAGCTTCAACCTTCATTACGACAGTACCGCCGAACGTATCCGCGCGCGCCTTGCCGCGGCGGCGGATCGCGGCGAGGTCCGCGCCGATGTCGGCGAGGTCCATGCCTGGGCGATCATGGGAATGAACGTGTTTCTCGGCCTGCGGTACGGCGTGCGCGACGACGATGCGGTGCCGGGCGACGTCGCCGATGCCGTCGCGGCGATGCTGGCACGCGGGATCGGCGTTCCCGACAGCGAATAGCGCCGGGGCGGCGCACGCCTTATTTCTTGCCCGACAGCTTGTCCTTCAGCTCCGCCAGCGCGCCGAACGGCCCGGCCTCTTCCTCGCTCAGCACCCCGGCTTCCTTCAGTGCCTCTGCCGCGCCTTCGCTGCGCGGATAGGGATCGAGCGCGAGCGCCATCGTTTCGGCCGCCGCTTCGCCCAGATCGATTGCCGCGCCGGTGAAGAACATCGTGTCGCATTCGTCTTCGGACAATTCGATTTCCGCGTCGGGATCGCCGTCTTCGGGTGCGGGCAGGAAGCGCAGGTCGAACCGTTCCTCGATCGTGGCGGGCACCGGATCGCCGGTGACGACGCAGCGCTGGGCCAGGCTGGCGCGCAGATGGCCGCGCGCGGCGACGCCTTCGTCCTGGCGGCGGACCTGGAATTCGGCGGTGAGCCGATCGAGCGCGGCCAGCCCGAACCGTCGCGCCAGCGCGGCGCGCTCTTCGGGCGTCGCTTCGACGGTTTCGGTCGATTCGCCGGCGCCGATGCGATCGAGCCGGCAAGGCCGAGAAAATTCGGGGGTCGTCATTCGGGCAGGTCGCCTTTCGCCAGCACGTCCATCGGCGTCGCCGCCAGTCCGGCATGGAAGGCGAGCAGCGAATCGCGGACATGGGCAAGCGCGGCGTCGGCGGGCGCTTCGCCGCGATAGAGATTGCGGCGCAGCGCAGTATCGATATCGCCCGCGGCCAGCCCGTCGCGAAAGGCGCCGAGCCGCCCGCCGAGCATGCTCATCATCCGGCCGACATGTTTGCCGACCACCAGGTCGCCGATCCCGATCTGACGCAATTGCGGGTCCATATCGTCGACGAAGCGCTCGGCGAGCGCGGTGTTGAGCGCGGCCGATTCGGGCTGCGTTTCCAGCCGCAGCAGCACGAGCGACAGAATCGCGGCGATCATGTCGAACCGCCCGTCGATCGTATCGGGCACCGCGCCCGCTGCATACCAGTGCGGCTGGCGCCCGCGCGCGACGATCGCGGCATAGAGTTCGGCCGCCTCGCTGCGGTCGCGGCGCAGCAGCCGTTTCAGCAATGTCATTCCGTCCGGTTCCACTGTTGGAGGCGATTTGCGGGACATCGCGGCCCCGCCGGTTCCGGCCGCACCTTGTTTGACGCGGCGATGGCGCATATTGATGGCTTTGCGCCGCGATGCAATTGCGCGGCCGATGAATGTTGCTCACCCGGAGAATCGAATGTCGGTGTCTTTTCCGCGTTTCCCTGTCGTCCTGTTGGCGGTGGCCGCGCTCGCTTCGGCCTGTTCGCCGGTCCGGGGGCGGCAGGGCTATGTCGTCGATCCCGATCTGGTGAATGCGATTCAGCCGGGCGTGGATAATCGCGACTCGGTGATGCAGACGCTCGGCCATCCGACGCTGAGCGGCGAATTCACCAATGACACCTGGTATTATATCTCGCGCAAGACGCGGAACCTGGCGTTCAACAATCCGCAGCCCGAAAGCCAGTCGACGATCATCGTCCGCTTCGAGCCGGACGGCACGGTCCAGTCGATCAACCGCACCGACGAATCGCAGATCGCGTCGATCGAGCCCTATGGCAAGACGACACCGACGCTGGGCCGCAACGACGGTTTCTTCGAGGATCTGTTCGGCAATATCGGCACGGTCGGCGCGCCGGGCACCACCGGCGGCACCAGCGGACCCTAGTCCTTCGCCGCCGCGCGGCGTTAACCTAGCTTGCGAACAGATGAAGCGCGCGTTCCCGACGCGTTCAGCCTGAATCCTCCAATCAGCGTCTGTCGGCGGTCAGCCCCCTCCCGGGATGCAATGCCGACCATTGCTGAGGAGGAAATATGAACAGGTTTTTCGGTGCGGCACTGATCGCCGCAATCGCCATTCCGGCCGTTTCGGTGCCGAGCGTCGCGAGTGCCCAGGCGCGCGGCACGTATGAACGACATGACGATCGCCATGACCGCCGCGACTATCGCCAGGACCGTCGCGACGATCGGCGCGACGCCCGCCGCGATCGCCGGGAGGACCGGCGCGATGCCCGCTGGGATCGCCGCGACGATCGCCGCGACCGCGCCCATCGCTGGGCGGAGAATGACTGGCGGCATTATCGCAACGCCAACCGCGCCTATTTCGCGCGTGGCCACTGGAATGCGCCGTTCCGCTATACGCGCTTTCGCGCCGGCGTGCGGATCGCGCCCGCTTATTACGGCACGCGCTTCGTGATTGCCGATCCGTGGCGCTATCACCTGCCGCCGCTGCGCGCGGGCTATCTGCGCTATGTGCGCCATTATGACGATGTGCTGGTGATCGACATGCGTCGCGGCGTCGTCGTGCGGGTGTACAACAACTTCTACTGGTAAGCGCTTTCGTCGCGCGAAGGGCGGCGCCGCACCTAATCCCCCGGGTGCGGCGCCGTCATGCGTCTATTCGGCCGGAGTCAGCCGCATCAGCTTGCCGGCTGCGCCGCGTCGCCCGTCCTCGAGCAGCCAGATCGCGCCGTCGGGGCCTTCCGCGACATCGCGGATGCGCGTGTCCATGTCCCATTGCTCGATGCGCGGCGCGCTGGCCGGGTTCACTTCGACGCGGATCAGCGCTTTGCCCGAAAGCGCGCCGAGGAACAGGTCGTCCTTCCATTGCGGCCACAGCTTGCCCGAATAGACGATCAGTCCTGCGGGTGAGATGGACGGGTTCCACGAAGCGACCGGCGCGGTGAGATCGCGGCGGGTGTCGTGATCGGGGATCGTCTCGCCGCTATAGTGATCGCCGTTCGAAACCAGCGGCCAGCCGTAGTTGCGCCCCGCTTCGATCCGATTGACTTCGTCGCCGCCCCTGGGACCCATTTCGACTTCCCACAACGCGCCGCTGCTGTCGAAGGCGATGCCGAGCAGATTGCGGTGGCCATAGCTCCAGATGGCGGGGTGAAAGCCCTTTTCGGCGAGCGGATTGCCCGGGGCTGGTTCGCCGTCCGGCGTCAGGCGCAGCACCTTGCCCAGCGTCGATCGCGGATCCTGGGCGGGATCGAATTTCTGCCGATCGCCATTGGTGAAGAACAGATATTGCCCGTCGGGTGAAAAGGCGATGCGCCCCGAATAATGGCCGTCGCCCGAAACATAGGGGGTCGCCTGAAACAGCCGTTCGACATCGGCGAGGCGCGCACTGCCGCCTTCCTCGTCGAGTCTGCCGCGCGCGAGCACCACGCCCTTGCCGCCCGGCCCGGATTCGGAAAAGCTGAAATAGACGAGCCGGTTCGCCTCGAAATCGGGGTGGAGGACGACGTCCATCAGTCCGCCCTGCCCGTCATTGTCGACGGCGGGGATGTCCGTGACTTCGCTGCGGGTCTGTCCGTCGGACGAAAGCAGCCAGAGCGATCCGGCCTTTTCGGTGACGAGCATCCGCCCCCCGGGGAGGAAAGCCATCGCCCAGGGCGATTCGAAATCGGCGACGGTGGCGATCGTGAAGGGGCGTCCCGATTGCAGCATCGCCGCATCGGGCCCCGGCGTGGCGCCGCCTTGTCCCGGCGGCTGCGCCGAACAGGCGATCAGGGTAAAGGCGGTGGCGGCGATCAGGCCGGTGGCGGTGCGGCGCATCTGCGAATCTCCGATAATGGCTCCGTTACTTTCGCAACGCGTCGCGGGTCGGTGCGTTGCGCGGGCCGGCGACCCTAACCGGCATCGGCGGGAGCGGACCAGACGAAATCGATGCATGCGCACTTGCCCGGCGACGCGGCTTGGACTATATCGCTCCTGCTTTCTCGACATTGGTGACATTGCCGAGGTCGGGGCCCTTCGGGCTCCGGCGCCGAAGCCGCATATGTATTTCAGGAGCCCGGATGGCCGATATCGCCGCATTGACCGACATCATCGAACCCGAAGCGAAAGCGCTCGGGTTTGCGCTGGTGCGCGTCAAGATGTTCGGCGACAGCGATCCGACGCTGCAGGTGATGGCCGAGCGCCCCGATACGCGCCAGCTGACGATCGAGGATTGCGCCGATCTGTCGCGCCGCATTTCCGACCGGCTCGACGCTCTGGAAGAGGCGGGCAAGGATCCGATCGATTACGCCTATCGGCTCGAAGTCAGCTCGCCGGGGATCGACCGGCCGCTCACCCGGATCGCCGACTATGTCGACTGGACCGGGCATGAGGCGCGCATCACCCTCGCCGAAAAGAACGCCGATGGACGCAAGGCGTTCAAGGGCGACCTGGCGGGCGTCGACGGGCAGACGATCGTCATCGTCGATACGCAGGGCGTGCGCCACGAACTCGATTTCGCCGCGATCGACGACGCCAAGCTCGTCATGACCGATCGGCTGATCGCCGCCACCGTGCCGCTTTCGGCCGAAGGCGCCGAGGAATTTGAAGACAGCGAAGATGCGTCCGACGACGCACAGGTAGAAGGGTAAAGACCGATGGCCACTGCCATTTCCGCCAACAAGGCCGAGCTGCTCGCGATCGCCGATTCGGTGGCGAAGGAGAAGCTGATCGATCGCGCGATCGTGATCGAGGCGATGGAAGACGCCATCCAGCGCGCCGCCAAGAACCGCTATGGCGTCGAGAACGACATTCGCGCCAAGCTCGACCCGAACAGCGGCGACCTGCGCCTGTGGCGCGTCGTCGAAGTGGTCGAAGCGGTCGACGACTATTTCAAGCAGGTCGACCTCAAGGGCGCGCAGAAGCTTCAGAAGGACGCCAAGATCGGCGATTATATCGTCGATCCGCTGCCCCCGATCGAATTCGGCCGCATCCAGGCGCAGGCTTCGAAGCAGATCATCTTCCAGAAGGTCCGCGACGCCGAGCGCGAGCGCCAGTATGAGGAATTCAAGGACCGCGTCGGCGAGATCATCACCGGCGTCGTCAAGCGCGTCGAATTCGGCCATGTCGTGGTCGATCTCGGCCGTGCCGAAGGCGTGATCCGCCGCGACCAGCAGATCCCGCGCGAAGTCGTCCGCGTCGGCGATCGCGTCCGCTCGATCATCCTCAACGTCCGCCGCGAAAATCGCGGGCCGCAGATTTTCCTCTCCCGCGCGCATCCCGACTTCATGAAGAAGCTGTTCGCGCAGGAAGTGCCGGAAATCTACGACGGCATCATCGAGATCAAGGCGGCCGCCCGCGATCCGGGTTCGCGCGCCAAGATCGGCGTGATCAGCCATGACGGCTCGATCGATCCGGTCGGCGCCTGCGTCGGCATGAAGGGCAGTCGCGTCCAGGCGGTCGTCCAGGAAATGCAGGGCGAAAAGATCGACATCATCCCCTGGTCGCCCGACACCGCGACCTTCGTCGTCAATGCGCTGCAGCCGGCCAATGTCGCGCGCGTCGTGATCGACGAAGAGGATGACCGTATCGAAGTCGTGGTGCCCGACGATCAGCTCTCGCTCGCCATCGGTCGTCGCGGCCAGAATGTCCGCCTCGCCAGCCAGCTGACCGGCAAGGCGATCGACATCCTGACCGAAGCCGACGCCAGCGAGAAGCGCCAGAAGGAATTCGTCGCCAACAGCGAGATGTTCCAGAACGAACTCGACGTCGACGAAACGCTCGCGCAGCTGCTCGTTGCCGAAGGCTTCGGCGCGCTCGAGGAAGTCGCTTATGTCGAACTCGACGAACTGGCGACGATCGAAGGGTTTGACGAGGAACTGGCGCAGGAACTGCAGAGCCGCGCGCAGGAAGCGCTCGATCGCCGCGAGGAAGCCAATCGCGAGGAACGCCGTTCGCTCGGCGTCGAGGACGAGCTGGCGACGATGCCGTATCTGACCGAAGCGATGCTCGTCACGCTCGGCAAGGCGGGGATCAAGACGCTCGACGATCTCGCCGATCTCGCCACCGACGAACTGGTCCAGAAGAAGCGCGCCGAACCGCGCCGCCGCGGCAATGACAACGGCCCGGCCCGTTCGGAACGCGCCGAGGACAAGGGCGGCGTGCTCGGCGAATATGGCCTGAGCGACGAACAGGGTAACGAAATCATCATGGCCGCCCGCGCCCACTGGTTCGCGGACGAGGAAGAATCGGTTCCGGCCGAGGAAGCCGAAGCGGAAGCCGGCAGCGCCGGCGAGGAGGACGCTGTTGCGGACTCCGAACAATGATAGGCCCCGGCTAACCGACAGCGGCACTGCTTCCTCCCCTCCCGCTCGCGGGAGGGGATCGAGGGGTGGGCACCCGGTTCCCGCAGGCGGTGCGCTTGCCGATAAGGCGAGCCCACCCCCTGACCCCCTCCCGCAGGCGGGAGGGGGGAGTGTCCGCACCTGCGTCCTTTCACGTGAGGAATCGCCGCGCGAGGGGCTGATCCGGCTTGCGCTCTCGCCCGACGGCGAGGTGCTGCCCGATGTCCGCGCCAAGGCGCCGGGACGCGGGGCGTGGATCGGCGTGACGCGGGCCGAGCTTGAAACCGCGCAGGTGAAGGGCAAATTGAAGGGCGCGCTGTCGCGTGCGTTCAAGACCGGGGCGATCGTCATTCCCGACGATTTGCCCGAGCGAGTCGCGGCGGCGCTGCAACGCAACGCGCTCGATCGGCTGGGTCTGGAATCGCGCGCGGGGCATCTGCTGACGGGTTCGGAACGTATCGAAACCGCGGCCCGGCAGGGCAAGCTGCGCGCGCTCTACCACGCATCCGATGCAGGTGCCGACGGGTCGGGCAAGCTCGCCCAGGCATGGCGTGTCGGATCGGAACGCGAAGGATCGCGGCTCAGGGGATTGGCTTTGCCGGTGCCACGCACCATATTGTCCTTGGCCCTCGGCCGCGAAAATGTGGTACATGCCGGCCTGACCGACGCTCAGGCGGCACGGCGAGTGAGCGAAGCGCTCGATCGCTGGCTGCACTTTATCGGACCCGATCGCGTATCGGCGCCTTGCGAAACGCACTCGCAGGGCGCAACGGCATTGGCACCGTCCGACGCCGCAGAAGACGAGAAGAACGAAGGAAATAAGTAGCCGCATGGACGACACGACGGACAAGGAAAAGCCGAAACTGGGAGCGCGCCAACCGCTGGGTCTGAAGCGCACGGTCGAAACGGGCAAGGTGAAGCAGAGCTTCAGCCACGGCCGTTCGAACACCGTGGTCGTGGAAGTGAAGCGTCGCCGCGTCCTCGGCCGTCCGGGCGAGGAAAACGGGCAGCGCGAAGAAGCCGCGACGCCCGCGCCGGCGCCTGCTCCCGCGCCGGCCGCCAAGGCGCCCGCGCCGGCCCCCAAGCCCACGCCGACTCCCGCGCCGCGCCCGGCCGGAGACAATCTGCTCTCCCGTCAGGAGATGCAGGCGAAGCTGCTGCGCGAAGCCGAAGAGGCGCGCATGGCCGCGCTCGAGGAAGCGCGTCGTCGCGAGGAGCGCGAGAAGCAGGAGGCTTCCGAAGAGGAACGCCGCCGCGCCGAGGAAAACCGCAAGGCTGAGGAAGAGGCAGCCGCCAAGGCCGCCGAGGAAGCCAAGCAGGCTGAAGCCGAACCCAAGGCGAAGGCCAAGGAAGCGCCCAAGCAGGATGCGGCAGAGCCCGCCGCCGAAGCGCCCCAGGCGGAGGAAAAGCCCGCCGAGCAGGGCCCGCAGGTGCTGGCGCTCGATTCGAGCCGCCCCGCGCCGCGTCGCTTCACGCCGGTGCAGCGTCCCGAAATTCCCAAACCCAAGCCGAAGCCCGAGGCCAAGTCGGCGCCCGAACCGTCGGGCGGCGGCAATGCCGGCGGTGGTGGCGGCGGCAAGAGCGGCCCCGCGCCCAAGCGCAGCGATTCGGCGCCGGCGAACAAGCCGTCGCGCAGCGATCGCAGCCGCGATGACCGGCGCCAGTCGGGCAAGCTCACCGTCAATCGCGCGCTTGGCGGCGATGATGGGGCGCGTGCGCGCAGCCTCGCGGCGCTGAAGCGTGCCCGCGAAAAGGAAAAGCGCTCGCATTCGGGCGGTCCGCGCGAACCGCAGCAGAAGCAGGTCCGCGACGTCACCGTTCCCGAGGCGATCACGGTGCAGGAACTCGCCAACCGCATGGCCGAAAAGGGCGCGGATCTGGTGAAGGCGCTGTTCAAGATGGGCATGCCCGTCACGGTCAATCAGACGATCGATCAGGACACCGCCGAACTGCTCGTCACCGAATTCGGGCACAATATCGTGCGCGTTTCGGATGCCGATATCGACTTGCAGCTCGACACGAGCGAGGATCCCGAAGAGGCGCTCAAGCCGCGCCCGCCGGTGGTCACGATCATGGGGCATGTCGATCACGGCAAGACCAGCCTGCTCGATGCGCTGCGCGGTACCGATGTGACCGGCGGCGAGGCCGGCGGGATCACCCAGCATATCGGCGCCTATCAGGTCACGCTGAAGGACAAGTCGAAGATCACGTTCCTCGACACGCCGGGTCATGAGGCCTTCACCGAAATGCGCGCGCGCGGTGCCAATGTCACCGACATCGTCGTGCTGGTGGTGGCGGCCGATGACGGGCTGATGCCGCAGACGATCGAGGCGATCAATCACACCAAGGCGGCCGGCGTGCCGATGATCGTGGCGATCAACAAGGTCGACAAGCACGAGGCCAATCCGCAGCGCATCCGCGAACGCCTGCTCGAACATGACGTGCAGGTGGAAATGATGGGCGGCGAGGTTCAGGACGTCGAGGTTTCGGCGCTCAAGAAGACCGGGCTCGATGATCTGATCGACAAGATCCAGCTTCAGGCCGAACTGCTCGAACTCAAGGCCAATCCCGATCGCGACGGCGAAGGCACGGTGGTCGAGGCCAAGCTCGACAAGGGCCGCGGCCCGGTCGCGACGATCCTCGTCAATCGCGGCACGCTCAAGGTCGGCGACGTGTTCGTCGTCGGCGCCGAAAGCGGCAAGGTGCGCGCGCTGATCGACGACAAGGGGCGTCAGATCAAGGAAGCGGGTCCGTCGATGCCGGTCGAAGTGCTCGGCCTGTCGGGTGTGCCGATGTCGGGCGATCCGCTTCAGGTGGTCGAAAGCGAGGCGCGTGCGCGCGAAGTCGCCGAATACCGCCAGGGCGTGCTCCATCAGAAGCGCACGACGCAGGCGCCCGCCAGCCTCGAAAGCATGTTCTCCGCATTGAAGGAGAATCAGGCGATCGAATATCCGCTGGTGGTCAAGGGCGATACGCAGGGTACGGTGGAAGCGATCATCGGCAGCCTCAACAAGATCTCGACCGACGAGATCAAGGTGCGGATCCTGCATTCGGGCGTCGGCGGCATTACCGAAAGCGACGTGACGCTGGCCGGTGCCAGCGGCGCGCCGATCATCGGCTTCAATGTCCGTCCCAATGCCAAGGCGCGCGAAATCGCCGAACGGAACAAGGTGGCGCTCAAATATTACGACGTCATCTATGATCTGACCGACGAAATTCGCGCGGGCATGGCCGGCGAGCTGGGCCCCGAGGCCTTCGAAACGGTTGTCGGGCGTGCGGAGATCAAGGAAGTCTTCTCGGCGGGCAAGCACGGCAAGGCTGCCGGTCTGCTGGTCACCGAAGGCGCGATCCGCAAGGCGCTCAAGGCACGCATCACCCGCGACGACGTCATTATCTACAATGGCGAAATTGCGTCGCTGCGGCGCTTCAAGGACGATGTGCCGGAAGTCCGCGCGGGCCTCGAATGTGGTGTGACGTTCAGCCAGAACTTCACCGACATCAAGCCGGGCGACTATCTCGAAACCTTCGAAGTCGAGATGCGCGAACGGACGCTGTAGTTGGTGCAGCTGTTGTGGAAGCGCTTTCTACAACACCCGGCGATCTAGCAGTGTAGTTTTTCTGCTAAGCCTCCTTTTGACCGCAACTGCGGTTGAAAGGAGGTGAAGCCTATGGACACCAATGCTGTAGTAGTGGCGTTGGGCGGCGCGACATTCGTTGTCGCGTTGCTCGGGCTGGTGGTGAAGCTCATTGAGCTGAAACACAAGTAGCGTCTGCGGGCCTTCCGGCGCTGCAACGCCGGGAGGCCCAAAATGCATTGAGCCCGAGCGCTGCAACGCCCGGGCTCAGAAGGTGGAAGCTTGGACACTTCCGCTGTAGTGTCCTTCTCTATAAGCAAAAACTGCGAAAAATTCAATATGCGCCACAATGACAGCAACGAAGACCGTTCCGTCCGCACGCTGCGCGTCGGCGAACAGGTGCGCCATGTGCTGAGCGAAATCCTGCAGCGCGGCGACGTGCATGACGATGTGCTGGCCAGGCACATGGTCAGCATCACCGAAGTGCGCATGTCGCCCGATCTGCGGCACGCCACGGTGTTCGTAAAGCCTTTGCTCGGCAAGGACGAGGAAGCGGTGCTGAAAGCGCTGCGCACCAACACCGCCTATCTCCAGCGCGAAGTCGCACATCGCGTGAAGATGAAATATGCGGCCAAGCTCAAATTCCTGGCCGACGAAAGCTTCGAGGAAGCGAGCCATATCGACAAGCTGCTGCGCGATCCGAATGTGGCGCGCGATCTGGACGGCGACGCCGAAAGCTGATCGCATCGCCCGCCTGGCTTGCTAAGGAAGCGGCATGGCCAAGCTCTATTTCTACTATGCCAGCATGAACGCGGGGAAATCGACCACGCTGCTGCAGGCCGATTTCAATTATCGCGAGCGGGGCATGCGCACGATGCTGTTCACCGCCGCGATCGATGATCGCTCCGGCGCGGGCAGGATCGGATCGCGAATCGGGCTGGAGGCGGGCGCGACGCCGTTCGGCGCGGAAACCGATATCCACGCCATCGTTGCGCAGGCACATGCGGCCGATCCGCTTGCCTGCGTCTTTGTCGACGAGGCGCAGTTCCTCACCGCCGCGCAGGTCGATCAGCTTGCGGCGCTGTGCGACGAGCACGATGTGCCGGTCCTCGCCTATGGCCTGCGCACCGATTTCCAGGGCGCGCTGTTTCCCGGATCGGCGCGGCTGCTGGCGATCGCCGACGCGCTGGTCGAGATCAAGTCGGTCTGCGATTGCGGGCGCAAGGCGACGATGAACCTGCGCGTCGATGGCGAAGGCAATCCCATCGGTGAAGGCGAACAGACCGAAATCGGCGGCAACGAACGCTATGTTGCGATGTGCCGCCGCCATTTCCGCCAGGCGCTGCGCGGCGCGCGCGGCTCAGCCTAGGTTCAGGTCGCATCGCGTATAAGGTGCGACCATGGGACATATTGCCTCCACCCTATCGCTGATCTTCGCACTTTCGCTGGCCGCGCCCGCCGTGGCGCAGGATCGCGATACACGCGAACTCGGCGTCGAAACCTCCATCCCCTTTGCGGACAATAACGGTATCCGCAACTGGGAAGCCGGAGAGGTCGGCTCCAACGCGCTCTATGTGCAGGATAACCGGCGTCGCTGGTATCGCGTCGAGCTGGTCGGCCCCTGCATGAGCCACCATGGCAGCTTTCAGCTTGTCTATCAGACCGGGCCGATGGGCAGTTTCGATACGCGAACCCGCGTTGCATCGTCGGATTTTCCGGGCCAGTGGTGCAATGTCGTCAGCGTGAAGACCAGCGCGCCGCCGCCCGGCCATGACGACCGTCGCGGCGACGCCGAAGAAGGCCGGTCCGGCGAGGAGAAGCAATGATGCGCATTCTGTTGACCACCGCCGCGGCGCTGACCACCGCGATGGCGCTGCCCGCAGCGGCGCAGGAAGCGCTGCCCGGCGTCAGCGACGAAGAAACGACGATTTCCTTCGCCGCAGACGGCGGCATTCGCCAGATCGTGAAGGGGCATGGCGACGTGCTGTTCCTGCGCGATCGCACCGAGCGCTGGTACCGCGTCGAAACCAGCCACGGCTGTCTCGACCAGTATCGCGAATCGATGACCACGATCGTCGATACGGGCATCAACAATCGATTCGATCGCAATTCGATGCTGCGCATTCCACAGCTCGCCATCAGCTGTGGCGTGACCAGCATCCGCGCGAGCGAGGCGCCGCCGCAGGTCGATTCGGATTCGGTGGTGACGCTCGACTGAGTTTCGGGACGCCGCTTGGCCCCGCGTGTCGCGTCGGCTAGAGGCGCGCGCCATGCATGGCTGGATCATTCTCGACAAACCGCTGGGACTGGGCTCGACCCAGGGCGTGAGCGCGGTCAAACGCGCGCTCCGCGAAGCCGGCTACGGCCCGAAGAAGAAGGATATGCCCAAGGTGGGGCATGGCGGAACGCTCGACCCGCTGGCGACCGGGGTGCTGCCGGTCGCGATCGGCGAGGCGACCAAGCTGGCCGGGCGGATGCTCGACAGCGACAAGGTCTATGATTTCACGATCCGCTTCGGCGTCGAGACCGACACGCTCGACTGCGAGGGCAAGGAAATCGCCACCAGCGAAATGATCCCGACGCGCGATCAGGTGGCGGCGGTGCTGCCGCGCTTCACCGGACCGATCGAGCAGGTACCGCCCGCCTATTCCGCGCTTAAGGTCGATGGCGCGCGCGCCTATGATCTGGCGCGGGCGGGGGAGGAAGTGGTCCTCGAGACACGCAGCGTGACGGTGCATTCGCTCAAGATTCTCCCCGAGCTTGCCTCGGGGAGGGGGACCCGCGAAGCTGGTGGAGGGGCCGCCACGTCAGCGGCGGTTGCACCGCCGCCCCCTCCACCCCGCGACTGCGTCGCGCGGTCCCCCTCCCCGAGCGAACTCGGGGAGGAATGTCATGAAATCACGCTCACCGCCCATGTCTCCAAGGGGACGTATATCCGGTCGCTTGCACGGGACATCGCACGCGCGGTTGGATCGGTGGGGCATGTCACCTATCTACGGCGCACCAAGGCAGGGCCGTTCGGGCTGGAACAGGCGATTTCGCTGGACAAATTGGCCGATGCCGCTAAGGAGCGGCGCCTTGAAGAACTACTCCTGCCGTTGAGGGCGGGGCTGGACGACATCCCGGCTCTTTCCCTCACCCCCGATCAGGCAGGGCGGCTCCGTGCGGGGCAGCAAGTGATCGGGACCACCGCTGACGATGGACTGGTGTTTGCGATGCTGGACGATGTTCCGGTCGCACTTGCCGAGGTTCAGGCCGGGAATGTCCGGGTCGTCCGCGGGTTCAATCTGTAAGCCATGATGTCGAAGGAAAAGACATGTCGATCACGCAGGAGCGCAAGGACGCGCTCGTCAAGGAACATGGCCGTGGCAACGGCGACACCGGCAGCCCCGAAGTGCAGATCGCGATCCTCACCGAGCGCATCGCGAACCTGACCGAGCACTTCAAGAGCCACGCGAAGGACAATCACTCGCGTCGCGGCCTGCTGATGCTCGTCAACAAGCGCCGCAGCCTGCTCGACTATCTCAAGAAGAAAGATCATTCGCGCTACGCGGAGATCATCGCGAAGCTCGGCATTCGCAAGTAACAAGGAACGGCCCCGTTCGCGGGGCCGTTTTGTTTATCGGGACAGGTGCAATCCGGCACCCCGCCCGACACAAACCCTCTCCGTTCGCCCTGAGCTTGTCGAAGGGCTGTACTTCTTCGGACGTAGAAAGAAGAACGGGGCTTCGACAGGCTCAGCCCGAACGGGTTGGGAGGGAATCGAAAGAGCCGCGATCGGCTCGATCTGATGCCCCGGGCGCATAGGGTGCCCGGTGAAAAGGAAAATACATGTTCAACGCCAAGAAAGTGGAAATCGAGTGGGGCGGACAGACCCTCACGCTCGAAACGGGCAAGGTTGCCCGTCAGGCCGACGGCGCGGTTATCGCGACGCTCGGCGAAACCGTGGTGCTGTGCGCCGTCACCGCCGCCAAGAAGGTCAAGGAAGGGCAGGACTTCTTCCCGCTGACCGTGCACTATCAGGAAAAGTTCAGCTCGGCCGGCCGGATCCCCGGCGGCTTCTTCAAGCGTGAGCGCGGCGCGACCGAAAAGGAAACGCTGGTCAGCCGCCTGATCGATCGCCCGATCCGCCCGCTGTTCCCCGAAGGTTTCTACAACGAAATCAACTGCATCTGTCAGGTGCTGTCGTATGACGGCGAGAATGAGCCGGACATCCTCGCGATGGTCGCGGCTTCTGCCGCGATGACGCTGTCGGGCGTGCCCTTCATGGGTCCGATCGGCGCGGCGCGCGTCGGTTACAAGGACGGCGAATATCAGCTCAACCCGACCGACGAGATGGTTGCCGAAGGCGATCTCGACCTCGTCGTCGCCGCCACCCACAACGCGGTGATGATGGTCGAATCGGAAGCCAAGGAGCTTTCCGAGGACGTCATGCTCGGCGCGGTGATGTTCGCGCACAAGGCGTCGCAGGACGTGATCGAAGCGATCATCAAGCTCGCCGAACAGGCCGCCAAGGAGCCGTGGGAACTCAGCGTTTCCGACGACAAGGACGCGATCAAGGCCGAGCTCAAGAAGCTGATCGGCGGCGATATCGAAGCGGCCTACAAGCTGACCGACAAGCAGGCCCGCCAGGTCGCGCTCGCCGATGCGCGCGCCAAGGCCAAGGAAGCGATGGCCGACAAGGAGCCGCAGGAGCAGCTCGTCGCGTCGAAGCTGGTCAAGAAGCTCGAGGCGGAAATCGTCCGCACCGCGATCCTCAAGGAAGGTCGCCGTATCGACGGCCGCAAGACCGATCAGGTCCGCCCGATCGAAAGCGAAGTCCACTTCCTGCCGCGCGCGCATGGTTCGGCGCTGTTCACCCGCGGCGAAACCCAGACGATCGCGACGACGACGCTGGGCACCAAGGACAGCGAGCAGATGATCGACGGCCTGGGCGGCCTCAGCTATCAGCACTTCATGCTGCACTATAACTTCCCGCCCTATTCGGTCGGTGAAGTCGGCCGCTTCGGTGCCCCCGGGCGTCGCGAAGTCGGTCACGGCAAGCTGGCATGGCGCGCGCTGCACCCGGTGCTGCCGAGCCATGACGAATTCCCGTACACGATCCGCGTCACCAGCGACATCACCGAGTCGAACGGCTCGTCGTCGATGGCGACGGTGTGCGGCGGTTCGCTGTCGATGATGGACGCGGGCGTGCCGCTCAAGCGTCCGGTGTCGGGCATCGCGATGGGCCTGATCCTCGAAGGCGAGGAATTCGCGGTTCTTTCGGACATCCTGGGCGACGAGGATCACCTCGGCGACATGGACTTCAAGGTCGCGGGCACCAGCGAAGGCATCACCAGCCTTCAGATGGACATCAAGATCGCCGGCATCACCGAAGAGATCATGAAGACTGCGCTCAAGCAGGCACATGCCGGCCGCGCGCACATCCTCGGCGAAATGGCCAAGGCGCTGGGCGAAACCCGCACCGAGCTGTCGGCGCACGCGCCGCGTATCGAAACGATGCAGATCGACAAGACCAAGATCCGCGACGTCATCGGCACGGGCGGCAAGGTGATCCGCGAGATCGTCGCCACCACCGGCGCCAAGGTCGATATCGACGACGAAGGCGTGATCAAGATCAGCTCGTCGGACCTCGACCAGATCGAAGCCGCGAAGAAGTGGATCGAAGGCATTGTCGAGGAAGCCGAAGTCGGCAAGATCTACAACGGCAAGGTCGTCAATCTCGTCGATTTCGGTGCGTTCGTGAATTTCATGGGCGGCAAGGACGGTCTCGTCCATGTTTCCGAAATCAAGAACGAGCGTGTCGAGAAGGTGTCCGACGTCCTGTCCGAAGGGCAGGAAGTGAAGGTCAAGGTTCTCGAGATCGACCAGCGCGGCAAGGTCCGCCTGTCGATGCGCGTCGTCGATCAGGAAACCGGCGAGGAGCTGGAAGACACCCGCCCGCCGCGCGAACCGCGCGGTGACAAGGGCGAGCGCGGCGATCGTCGTCGTGACGGTGGTCGTGGCGGTCGTGGCGGCGGTGGTGGCCGCGGCGGCGATCGTGGCCCGCGTCGCGAAAAGAGCGAGTCCAGGGACAAGGATGACGGCGCCGACATTGGTCTGCCTTCCTTCATCACCGAGGACTGATCGACGCGCTGGATCAGCGCGATGGAAAGAAGAGAGGGTCGGAGTGTTCCGGCCCTCTTTTCGTTTGAATTTCCGATGGATATACCGGCTTCGAACCGGGGTCGTCCCGAGGTTCCCTCTTTCCGGGAAAGACGCGTTTTCATGGCGGAGCAGACTTCAGTCGAAACCGGGCGCTGGCTCGAACGGCTGCCGATCGCCCGCGATCGCCCGGCGCTCGCCGTTGCGGCGATGCTGGCCATCTGCGTGGTTGCGCTGGCAGTGCGCTTCGCCGCCGACCCGTGGCTCACATCGGGGTTTCCCTATGTGACCTTCTTTCCCGCCGTCATCATCTCGTCCTTCCTGTTCGGCGTGCGGATCGGCGGCGCCGCGGGCGTGATCTGCGGCATGCTCAGCTGGTATTTCTTCATCGGCGAGCGTGATGCCTTCACCGTCAATCTCACTGCGATGATCGCGCTCGGCTTCTATTGCGTGGTCGTCGGCACCGATATCGTCATCATTCACTGGCTGCAGCGCGCCAACGGCCATCTGGCGCGCGAGCGCGAGGTCAGCCGCGCGCTCGCCCATACCCGTGAATTGCTGTTCCGCGAGTTGCAGCATCGCGTGTCGAACAATCTGCAGGTCGCCGCGGGGCTGCTTACGCTGCAGAAGCGCGGCGTGGCGGACGAGGGCGCGCGCCATGCGCTCGACGAAGCCTCGCGTCGGCTCGCGCTGATCGGGCGGATCAGCCGCCAGCTCTACAATGCCGAGGGTGCGACTCGGACGATGCGCGAATTTCTCGAGCCGCTCTGCGCCGATGTCGTCGATGCCAGCGGGCGCAAGGGGATTCGCTGCACGGTCAACGCCGCCGCCGACGCCCTGCTGGCGCCCGACGCGGCGATTCCGCTCGCGCTGATCGTCGCCGAAGCGGTCGCCAACGCGATCGAACATGGCTTTGCCGGTCGGGACGAGGGATCGATCGATGTCGAACTGGTCCGCGAAGGCGAGCAGCTTGTGCGGCTGGAAGTGCGCGACGACGGCCACGGCCTTCCCGAAGGGTTCGACATCGAGGCAAGCGGCAGCCTGGGGCTGCGTATTGCCGCGATGCTGGCACGGCAGCTGAACGGAAGCTTCGAACTGATCGGCGGCGATGGTGCTACGGCGCGGTTGCGACTGCCGGCATGATCGAATCGAAAAATCGTGGCGCACGTGGCGGTTAAGCGGTAACCTGACGCTTCAACAGCTAAGAGTCTGCGTAATGGCCGCACCGACCAACGCCGAACTTGCGCTCGATCATGCGATGATCGACTGCTTTGCCCGCGACCTTTCCCGGCTGATCGAAACCGAGGCCCCGCCGGCGAAGCTTGCCGAAGCGCTTTCGCGGCTCGCCAAGACGGTGGCCGACCATCTCGATCGCGAGGATGCGACCATCTACGACCTGGCGATGCGCGCCACGCCGGGCATGGCAGCGGGCAGCGTCGAGCGTGTGCAGCGCGAATTCGAAACGCTGAAGGATAATTGGGGGCGCTATCTGCGCGTCTGGACCGCGACGGAAATCGCCGAGGATCGCGACGGTTTCGTCCGCGCGACGCGCGCAATGCTGCCGCGGCTGCGCGACAGGGTGCGGCTCGAAGGCGAATTGCTCGTGGCGATCAGCCTGCAACAGGGCGGCGCGCGCTCGGGCGAAGCTGCCTGAACGGCACCGGATTTCGCGACGCGGGGAAAGTGGGAGGCTTCTGTTGCCCGGTGCCTCCCGTACCGCTGGATTCCGCTTCTGTTGCCCGGTGCGGTCCAACCGCGCATTTTAGAGTAACCTTTGGCCGTTAGGCCGTGGGGTTACGCCGCAATAGCGAGTGCTTCGTTATCGTTGGCACTTGTGTAAATGGGCCGTTGCGGTGGTCCCATTCCGAGCGAAAACAGCGCTTTTCAACACACGTCGATCCTGGTTCGGCCCCGTCAGAAACGGTGTCCAGATACACCACCATTTATGGTGGAGCCGCCGGGTACTGCCCCCGGGTCCGCTGCGTCTATTGCACGCCACAGTTTATCGCCATAGTCGGCCGAAACCGACGCCTTCCAATATAGGCTTGATTCCCTAAATGAAAAGTGGTGCCGCGCCATGACGGCGCCACATTGAACTGGCATGAGACTGGCATGTTGACTCAGCGTTCCCGATACGCCCTCCGCGCGATGCTGTTCCTGGCGCAGCAGCCCGCCGGCGGGCGCCCCATCCCGATGACGCGTATCGCGGCCGAAGCGAATGTGCCGCGCAAGTTTCTCGAACTCATCCTCGCCGATCTGCGCGAATCCGGGTTGCTGCACAGCCATCGCGGCAAGATGGGCGGCTATTGCCTGTCGCGCCCGACGCATCTGATTTCGCTGGGGGAGATCATTCGCGTGATCGAAGGGCCGCTGGCGCTGGTTCCGTGCGTTTCGCGCACTGCCTATCGCTCGTGCAAGGATTGCAAGGACGAAGCGACCTGCGCGATCCGCGCGGCGATGGCCCGCGTGCGCGACGAAACCGCACGGATTCTGGACGGCACCAGCCTGTCGGACGCCAATGCCGAGGACCTGGAGGCGGCCTGAGGGGGCTACCCAATTCCTCCCCCGGAGGGGGAGGGGGACCGCGAAGCGGTGGAGGGGTATTGGCCGTAGTCGCGACGCGTGTGGAAACTACCCCTCCGTCAGCCTTTCAGGCTGCCACCTCCCCCTCCGGGGGAGGAATCTTCGTTCTAAATCCCCATCGCCATTTCGCACCTATCGAGTGTTTCCGCGCCGATCGTCACTTGCTCGCGCCGCACGACCGTGAACCCCATCGCCGCAAAGGCGGGCTCCGCCATCAGGCTGGCATGCACCCATAGCCGCGATACGCCCTGCCGCCGCGCTTCTTGCGCCACCGCATCGAACATCCGGCGGAACAGCCCCATCCCGCGCGCAGCGGGCGCGATATAGGCGAAGTCGATATAGCCGCCGCCCGCCAGAGTCATGAAGCCGAGAAGGCGTCCCGCGGTGTCCTCAGCCAGTACCGCATGCTGCGGGCGCAGCCGCGCGTCCCATTCCGCGCCCTTGCGCAGTTCGGGCACCCAGGCGGCGCGCTGGCCCTCGCTATAGGGGCTGGGGCCGGTGCGGACCGCGTCGAACATCAGCGCGCCCAGCGCTTCGAAATCCTCCGGCCCGCCGATACGCAGCGTGATTGCGTCAGCCGTCACTGCCGCCCCGTTTCGCGCGAAGCTCGTCGCGAATCTCGCGCAGCAGCACGACATCGGTCGGCTCGGCGGCGGCGACTTCGGGCTTTTCCTCCTCGAATGCTTCCATCATCCGGTTCACCGAACGGACGAACAGGAAGATGATGAAGGCAAGGATCAGGAAGTTGATCATCACAGTGACGAACTCGCCATAGCCGAGGATCGGCACGCCCGCTTCCTTGAGTGCGGCATAGTTGGTGAGCGACCCGTCATAGCCTTCGGGTACGGGGCCGAGCTGGATGAAATAGCTCGAAAAATCGAACCCGCCGAAGATCCAGCCGACCACCGGCATGATGACATCGTCGGTCAGCGACTTGGTGATGGTGGCGAATGCGCCGCCGATGATCACGCCGACGGCGAGATCCATCACGTTGCCGCGCATCACGAATTTGCGGAATTCCTTGAGCATGCTGGTTTCCCTCTCGAAACGACGGCTTTCGTCCTTATCTCAGCTGTCGTAGAAGGGCGATACACGCTTTTTGGAGGGATCGATGAAGATACGCGCTGCACTCGTGCTGATGTCGGCGGTGCTGCTTTCCGCCTGCGGGCTCAACAGCGTTCCGACCGCCGAGGAAAATGCCAAGGCGCGCTGGGCGGATGTTCAGGCCGCTTATCAGCGGCGTGCTGATCTGGTTCCCAATCTGGTCGCGACGGTGAAGGGCGCGGCACAATCGGAAGGCGAAATCCTCACCGAAGTGACGCAGGCACGCGCGAGCGCTTCCTCGGTGCAGCTGAGCGGCGACGATCTGACCGACCCCGCCAAGGTGGAGCAGTTCCAGGCGGCACAGAGCCGGCTCGGCGGCTCGCTCAGCCGGCTGCTGGTGACGGTCGAGAAATATCCCGAGCTGCGGAGCCAGGGCCGTTTCGCCGACCTGCAGGAACAGCTCGAAGGCACCGAGAACCGGATCAACATCGCGATCCGCGATTACAATACGGCGGTGCAGGAATATAACACGACGATCCGCACCTTCCCCTCGGCGATCGGCGCCAAGGTCTTTTACGGCGCCGAACCGATGACGCCGTTCCAGGCCGAGGCGGGATCGGACGTCGCGCCGACGGTCGATTTCGGCAACTGATCCGCGGCGGGTGCCGCGGCGGAGGCGCGAAATGCCTGTCCTACACAGGGGCGAATATGCGAAGGGAGACGGCATGACGCGCGCACGCCTCCTTTCGCCTCGCCTCCGTGCGGGCGCATCGGAGGGAGATGGAGGGGGGACGTGGTGTCTCTTTTGTCTCCTTTCGCCGGTTTCGGCGATGGTGACAGGGGCATTGCTCCTCGCCGCCTGCGCCTCGGCAAGCGATTGCGAGCAGGGGCGCTGCGCCACGCCGGAAGGCCAGGCCGATATCGCCCGCGCCCAGGCCGCCGGACCCTATGATTTTCCGGCGCTCACAGGACGCGTGGTCGATGCGGCCGACCTGCTCGACGCGGTGCAGGAGGCTCGGCTCACAGCCGATTCGGCGGCGCTGGAGCGCGAGACGGGACATCAGTTCGTGATCGTGACGGTGCCTTCGCTCGGCGCCCATGCAATCGAGGATTACGGCATCGCGCTCGGCAACCAATGGGGCATCGGCCGCGCAAAGGAAGACGATGGCGTGTTGCTGATCGTCGCGCCCAATGAGCGCAAGGTGCGGATCGAGGTCGGCTGCGGTCTCGAAGAAACGCTGACCGACGAAGAGGCTGCCGACATCATGGCGCAGCACATCCTGCCCGCCTTTCGCGAAGGCGATTTTCCCGCCGGTATCGCGGCGGGCGCGGCGTCAATCGAAACGGAGATCGGACCCGAAACGTGAAACGGCTGACCCTCTTGTTCGCAGCCGCGCTGATGCTGCTTATCGGCACGCAATCGGCGCTGGCGCAGAATTTCCCCAAGCTCAGCGGCCGGGTGGTCGATGCGGCGAACCTGCTCTCGCCCGAGCAGGAGGCGCAGCTCAGCCAGATGTCGGCGCAGGTCGAGGCGGCGAGTTCGCGGCAATTCGTGGTCGCCACCATTCCCGATCTTCAGGATTATCCGATCGAGGACTATGGCTATCGGCTCGGCCGCGAATGGGGAATCGGACAGGAAGGCGCGAATAACGGCATATTGCTGATCGTCGCCCCCAATGAGCGCAAGGTGCGGATCGAAGTCGGCTACGGCCTCGAACCGATCATGACCGACGCGCTGTCGAACCGGATCATCCGCAACGAAATTCTCCCGCGCTTCCGCGACGGCGACATGGCGGGCGGGATCATGGCGGGCGCCGGTGCGATCGCCGAACAGATGCAATTGCCGCTCGAAGCCGCCGAACAGCGCGCGCTCGAAGCGCAGGAAGCCGAACAGAGCGATGGCGGCAATCCAGTCGCGGCGCTGTTCATCGCCTTCTGGATCCTCGTCATCCTGTTCATCCTCTTCGCGGCGATCGGTGGCGGTCGCGGCGGCGGGGGAGGCGGCGGCGGTGGCCGTCGGCGCTATCGCGGCGGGCTCGGCCCCGTCATCATCTGGGGCGGCATGGGCGGCCATCATCACGGCTCGGGCTGGGGCGGCGGTTCGTCGGGCGGCTTCGGTGGATTTGGCGGCGGCGGGTTCGGCGGCGGCGGCGGGTCGTTCGGCGGCGGCGGCGCATCGGGGAGCTGGTAGGATGGCAGGCTGGAAACTCGACGCCGAAGGGCATGCGCGCGTCACTGCCGCAGCGGCGGAGGCGGAGCGCGGGACGAATGGCGAGATCGTCACGATCCTGTCCGATCAGTCGGACAGCTATCGCGACGTCGCGCTTCATTATGCGGTCGCGGCGATGCTGCTGGTCGGCGGGCTGTGCGGGCTTTTGCCCGCGATCCCCGAATGGCTGGTGACGCTCGGGCATGGCGGCTGGATCGATGCCGTCGCGCCGGGGCTGCTGATCTTCGTCACGATGCTGTTGCAGGTCGTGGCGTTCCTGCTGGTGCGCTACGGGCTCGAATATCGCCCGCTGCGGATGGCGCTGACGCCCAAGGCGACCAAGTCGCGCCGGGTGCAGCGCCGCGCGCTCGCGCTGTTCCGCGCGAGCGCCGAAAAGCGGACGGCGGCGCGCGAGGGCATTCTCCTCTATCTCTCGCTCGCCGAACATCGCGCCGAGATCATTGCCGACGAAGCGATCCACGGCGCCGTGCCGATGGAGCGCTGGGGCGACGCGATGGCGGCGCTGATCGACAAGGTGCGCGCGGGCGACGCGGCGGACGGCATGGCCGATGCGGTGGCGCAGATCGGTTCGATCCTTGCCGAACATCTGCCCAAGACCGACGACGACGAGAATGAACTCCCCGACCGGCTGATCCAGCTGTGACGACCACGCCCGATTTCGACGCCCCCGTCGAGACGATGTGGGAAGGCAAGTGGATCGTCGCCAAACGGCAGGGCCGCTGGGAATATGTCGGCCGGGCCCGGGGTATTCAGGCGGCGGTGATCCTCGCAATCGAGGACGGTCATGTCCTGCTGGTCGAGCAATATCGCGTGCCGCTGGGGCAGCGCTGCCTCGAACTCCCGGCCGGGCTGATCGGTGACGAGGATGAAGGCGATACGGCGCATTCGGCCGCGATTCGCGAGCTGGAGGAGGAAACCGGCTATCAGGCCGAGCGGATGGAAGTGCTGGGCAAGTTTTTCAGCTCCCCCGGCATGGTCAGCGAAGGCTTCACCCTGCTGCGCGCGCGCGGCCTGACGCGCATCGGCCCCGGCGGCGGCGTGGCGGGGGAGGACATCAAGGTCCACCGCGTCGCGCTGTCCGACATCGCCGATTTCGTCGCTGCCAAGCGCGATGCGGGCGTGGCGATGGATGTGAAGCTGTTGCTGCTGCTCGCGCAGGACTGGCTGGCCTAGCCGCCTTGCGCGCTCAGCCGGTCCCAATAGCCGCGCTGCATGCGGATCAGGCCGTCGCGGATCTCGAAAAAGCCGCAGCCGCGCAGGCCGCCGGGATCGCGCCATTCCATCGCGACCCAGTCGCCGTCCGACAGCCGGTTCTCGACAATGCAGCGCATGTCGGCGGCGGCGAATTCGGCGGCAAACATCGCGCGGATCGCCTCGCGGCCGGTTACGGGCTCAAGCGCGACCTGAAAATTGGTCGCGTCTTCGGCATAGAGCGCCGCCAGCGCATCGGCGTCGGCGGCATTGAACGCGGCGATCCAGCTATCGAGGACCGCGTCGGGGCTCACCGGAAATTGTCGGCGTAAGCCTGAAGCTTCAGCTTGCGAGTCGGCGCGGGGACGACATGGAAGGGGATGCCTTCGCGCTCGGCATAGGCCTTCGCCGCGTCGAGGCTCGGGAAGTTGAGGCGCAGCTGGTTGCGCGTGTCGCCCGAACCCGGCCAGCCGGTCAGCGGATCGGGGCGCTGCGGCTCGAGCGGGTCATATTCGAGCACCCACTGGTCGGTCCGGTAGCGGCCGGACTGCATGGCGTTTTTGGGACGCTGATAGATACGTGCGCTGTTCACTGGGCTGCCTCCATTGGCGCTTCCTTATCGTGTGCCGCCGCCTCTTGCATCGGCTTTTTTGGTGCGGAGCGTTGCATTGGCGCTCGCGGGATCGTCGGGCCAGGGGTGTTTGGGATAGCGGCCGCGCATTTCCTTCGCCACCGCCGCCCAGCTTCCCGACCAGAAGCCGGGCAGGTCGCGCGTCGTCTGGATCGGGCGACCGGCGGGAGACGTGAGGCTGAGGACGAGCGGCACGCGGTTGGCGCCGATCGCGGGATGTTCCGACAGGCCGAACAGCGATTGCACGCGCAATTCGACTCGCGGACCGCCTTCGGCGCCGTAATCGATCGCGTGGCTGGAGCCTGCGGGGGTTTCGAAGCGGGCAGGCGCAAGGCGGTCGATCGTCTGCATGCCGTCCCAACCGAGCAGGCCCTGCAAGGCTCCATGAAGCTGGTCGGCGGCAATCGCGTCGAGGCGGCGCTTGCCGGTGAGCAGCGGCGGCAACCATTCGTCGAGGCGGTCCGTTAGCGCCGCATCGCCGATCGGGTTCTCAGCCTCGCCGAAGGCGAAGGCCGCGCGGGTGCGCAGCGCGAGTGCCGAATCGCGCCAGGGGAGCAGCGACAGGCCGCCGCTGCGCACGCCCTTCAGCAAGGCCGCTTCGATCTCGGCTGCGTCGGCGGCCGAATCGGGGCCGCTCGACAGGCGAATCGCGCCGAGCCGGCGTTCGCGCAGTGCCTCGACTGCGCCGGTGGCGGCATTGAAGCGGACGGTCCGGCGGGTTTCGATGCGGTCGGCGAACAGGGTTTCGACGGTGGCGAAGTCGATCGGTGCGGCGGAAAGAATGCGCGCGCCCGATGCCATGCCCTGGGTTTCGGCGACCGCGAGCCATTCATGGCTGGCGAGTGACGAAGTCGGGTCGAGGCGGAAGCCGCGTCCGCCCGCCGAGGCCCAGCTTTCGCCGGTGGAATCGCGGCGGCGGGCGATGCGATCGGGGAAGGCGAGGGCGATGCAGGTGGCCAATCCTTGAGTCGCGCTTGTGGCACGTCCCTCGACTTCGCTCGGGACGAACGGGGGCTTTGTCCCGAGCCGGGCCCATCGTTCCGCCAGCTTCCTTGCGCTTTCCGCGCGCTTTCCGCGTTCGCTCCGCCAGCGGCGCAGGCGCAGGTCGAGGTCGGGGTCGTTGCCGCCGAGGCCGCGTTCGCCGAGCAGGACGGCGACCTGGGCGGCCGTGCGGGCGAGGCCCGTTTCGCTCGCGCGCACCAGCATGTGGCCGAGGCGCGGCGGGAGCGGCAGCCCGGCGATGGCGCGACCGTGATCGGTCGGGCGGCCATCGGCGTCGAGCGCTGCCAGCGTGGTCAGCCGGGCGCGGGCTTCGGCGATCGCGGCTTGCGGCGGCGAATCGAGCCATTGCAGTTCGCGCGGATCGGATACGCCCCACAGGGCGCAATCGAGCGTCAGCGCCGACAAGTCGGCCTCGAGGATTTCGGGCGTGTCGAAGCGGGGCAGTCCCGCCGTCGCGGCTTCTTCCCAGAGGCGATAGGCGACCCCCGGCCCCTGCCGTGCGGCGCGGCCGGCGCGCTGCGTCACCGATGCCTGGCTGGCGCGTTCGGTGACGAGCCGGGTCATCCCGGCGGCGCGATCATAGCGCGGGCGTCGGGCGAGGCCGCTGTCGACCACGACGCGGATACCGTCGAGCGTCAGCGAGGTTTCGGCGATGCTGGTCGCGAGCACGATCTTGCGGCGGCCCTCCGGGTCGGGGGCTATCGCGGCGCGCTGCGCGGCGGGATCGAGGCTGCCGTGCAGCTTGTGGAGGATGGTGCCGGGCGGCGGATCGAGCCGTTCGGCGGTGCGCTCGATCTCGCCGACGCCGGGGAGGAAGGCGAGGATGCCGCCCGCTTCCTCGCGGAGCGCCTGGCGGATCGCGGCGGCCATCGAGTCCTCGCTGCGCGCTTCGGCGTTGCGGCCGATATGGTGGAGCGTGAGCGGGTGGCTGCGGCCTTCGCTCTCGATGACCGGGGCGTTGCCCATCAGCACCGAGAAGCGCGCGCCGTCGAGCGTCGCCGACATCGGCACGATGCGCAGATCGGGGCGGAGCCCCGCCTGCGCGTCGAGCGCGAGTGCGAGTCCGAAATCGCTGTCGAGGCTGCGCTCATGGACTTCGTCGAACAGCACCGCCGAAACGCCCGCCAGTTCGGCATCGGCCTGGATGCGATTGACGAAAATCCCTTCGGTGAGGACCGTCACGCGCGTCGCCGCCGAGCGTTTGGTGTCCATCCGCGTGGCATAGCCGAAGGTTCTGCCGACCGGCTCGCCCGCCAGCGCCGCCATCCGCTCGGCCGCCGCGCGCGCGGCGAGGCGGCGCGGCGAGAGCAGCAGGATTTCGCCGGTGCACCAGCTTTCGTGCAGCAGCGCCGGGGCAACGGCGGTGGTCTTGCCCGCGCCCGGCGGCGCGACGAGCACGGCGCTGCTCCCCGCGCGCAGCGAATCGAGTAAGGCCGGAAGGACGGCGTGGATCGGCAGCGCGCTCATCGTCCTGCCCGTCCAAAGGAGACAAAAGAGACACCACGTCCCCCCTCCCTTTCCCGCTCCGGGAAGGGCGCCGCGTCAATCGGGAGGAGAAGAGTCGAGCAGCACAACATCGCGTTTCACGCACGCCATGACACAGAAGCGGTCCTGTAGGACAGCGGGGATTGGTTTTGTTTGGCGAGCAATTCCTCCCCTGGAAGGGGAGATGGCAGGCGAAGCCTGACGGAGGGGTAAGTTCCGGCAACGTCGCCGCTTGTGGCCAATACCCCTCCACCGCCTTCGGCGGTCCCAGTGGTGGGTCGTTCGTCGCCCCGCGACGAACTGAAATTGCCGGGGGCAATTTCACCCGCCACTCCCTTCGGGGGAGGAATTTGCGGTCATCGCAAATCGAGACCTTTCCGCAAATTTACATGGCACCGCTTGGCGCGGCGTGCGTTGCGGTCGGGAAGCTGATGAAGGAGTCGAGGATGGCCAAGCTGCTTGCCCATTTTTCCATCTCGCGCACCGGCGAGGATTATGTACTGATGCTCGAGGACGAGGATGGCGATACGTCCGAATTCGTCGCGAGCTACGACCAGCTCGATCTGATCACCGATGCGATCGCCGAAGAGCTGGAGCGCGACGATGACGATCTGCTGTCGGTTGAAGCGGATGAGGACGAGATCGACGAGTGAGGGGCCGGCGCTTCTCTCCCCTGAAGGGGAGAGAGGTTTCGGGGGCTGTCATGTCGTTGTTTGAAGAAAATGCGGCCATCCTCGCCGCGTTGAAAGCCGAGGGGCATGACCTGGCGCGGCCCCGCGCGGTCGATTTTTCGCACCTGTTCGACGATCGGGCATCGGCCGACACCTTTGCGCTTGCCGCGCAAGGTCAGGGCTTCTCGATGCGCGTGGAATCCTATGAGCCCGAGCCCGGTCGATGGGATGTGACGGCTTCGCGGGTGATGGAGCCGAGTTGCCGGAACATCACTGATGTCGAGGCACAATTGTCTGAATTTGCCGGGCGACATGGTGGATGCTCGGACGGCTGGGGCTTCTTCGACGCTTGAGTCTTTCGCTCCGCGCGCTCAATACGCCCGCGCTACCGCGAATTCCACTGCCTGCACCATCGCGTCGCGGGCGTCGCCTGCCGGGAAAATCCCGAGCGCGTCGATCGCGCGCTGGCCGAAATGGCGCGCGCGGGCGAGTGTGTCGTCGAGCGCGCGGGTGCTGCGCACCAGCTCGATGGCATGGGCGAAATCCGCGTCGGTGATCTTGCGCCCGGCGATCGCCTCGCGCCAGAAATGCCGGTCCTCGCCTTCGCTGCGCGCATAGGCGAGGATGACGGGCAGCGTCATCTTGCCTTCGCGGAAATCGTCGCCCGCATCCTTGCCCATCGTCGCCGCGTCCGAGGCATAGTCGATCGCGTCGTCGATCAACTGAAAGGCGATGCCGAGATTGCGGCCATAGGCGTCGAGCGCCATTTCCTCGGTCTCGCTGCGTTCGGCGACAACGGCCGCGATGCGGCATGCGGCGGCGAACAGCGCGGCGGTCTTGGCGCCGATGATGTCGAGATAGCGTTCCTCGGTCAGGTCGAGCCGGCGCACTGACGTCAGCTGATTGACTTCGCCCTCGGCAATCACTGCGCTGGCGTTCGAAAGGATCTTGAGCACCTTCAGGCTGCCGTCCTCGACCATCAGTTCGAAGCTGCGGCTGAAGAGGAAGTCGCCGACCAGCACGCTCGCCGGATTGCCCCAGATGATGTTGGCGGTGCGCTTGCCGCGGCGCAGGTCCGATCCGTCGACGACATCGTCGTGGAGCAATGTCGCGGTGTGGATGAATTCGACGACGGCGGCGAGCTTGTGATGGCGATTGCCCGAATAATCGAGCAATTTGGCGCTGGCGAGCGTCAGCATCGGCCGCATCCGCTTGCCGCCGCCCGCGATCAGGTGCCCGGCAAGTTCGGGGATCAGCGGCACATCCGACTGCATGCGATCGAGGATGACGCTGTTGACCAGATTCATGTCGGCGGCGACCATCTTGATCATCGGTTCCAGCGAAGGTTCCGGGCGCGCGCCGATGCGATGAATGGTAGCGGACATTGCGTTGTCCTCTGGCGATTAACCGCGTGGAAGGCAAGGGTGATCGTAGCGTCAAAGCGTGCTTTCGGCATGGCTCGGGCTTGCGTCGGCGGGCGCGGCGGGCGAAAGGGCGGGCTATCGCCGCAAGGGGGAACCGCAATGAGCGAAGACATGCTGGACCGCTATCGCCAGAGCATCGACAATATCGATGCCGCCTTGGTCTATCTGCTCGCCGAACGGTTCAAGGTCACGCAGGCGGTGGGCCGCCACAAGGCCGAATCGGGCCTGCCGCCCGCCGATCCGGGGCGCGAGAAGCGGCAGATCGAGCGGCTGCGCAAGCTGGCCGAGGATGCCGATCTCGATCCCGAATTCTCTGAGAAATTTTTGCGTTTCATCATCGACGAAGTGATCCGCCATCATGAGAGGCTGCGCGAGGATTAGACCTCTGCCTGCGGGAGCGAAGCGATGGGCGATGACGACCGGCTGATCTTTTCTCCCGACGACGTCGATCTGGCGCGTTCGCCGCTGCGCGCGTCGCTCGACGTGCCGACCTATGTGCTCGGCGCGTTCAACCCGGGGCTGACGCGATTGCCGGGCGGCAACCTTCTGATGATGGTGCGCGTCGCCGAGGCGCTGTGCGAGCCGGTGGCGGGCAACAATGCGCTTACGATCCGCTGGAGCGAGCGCGGCTATGTGCTCGATCGCCACCCGATGGCGGACATCGAAATGGACGATCCGCGCCAGTTCGCGCTCGCCGGACGGCGGCCGCCGCTGCTGGGGCTGACGTCGCTTTCGTGGCTGTTGCCGGTGGAGCTGAGCGGCGACGCGCGGCAGGTCGTCAGGATCCATTACGACAAGGCCGTCGCACCGAGCGCGCCCTATATGGAATATGGGCTGGAGGACGCGCGGATCAGCCTGGTCGGCGGATGCTGGTGGATGACGGTCTGCGCGGTATCCTCGCAGCGGCACTGCACCTTGCTCTATCGATCGGTCAACGGACTCGATTACGAGCCGCTCGGCATCATTCTCGACCATCAGAACAAGGACATGGTGTTTTTCGAAGGCAAGCCGGGCGGGGCGTTCATGGCGCTCACCCGGCCGCTTGGCGAATGCTATTTCCTGCCCGCGCCCGACAGTCCCTGGGCGGGCGGCCCGGCGATCCAGTTCGCGACGTCGCCCGACGGGCTGCACTGGAAGCCGAGCGATGCGCCGGGGCTGCGCGCGCGCAAGGGCTCGCTTTCCGCCTTGCGCGTGGGCGGCGGGACGCAGCCGGTGCTGACGCCGCAGGGGTGGCTGATGCTCTATCACGGCGTCGAGCGGCGCGATTCGGTGGGCGTCTATCGCACTTTCTGGGCGTTGCTCGACCGCGAGGACCCGACGCATATCCTGCGCCAGGAGGACGAAGTGCCGCTGATGGAGGCCGATCCGGGGCTGACCGCGGGGATCTCCGAGCAGATGTACCTGCCGACCCCCGTCGTCTTCACCACCGGGCTTGCCGATGCGGGGGATCATTATGTCGTGGTATCGGGCGAGGCCGACCTGGCCTGCCGCATGACGCGTATCGCGAAGGAACGATTTGCCTGAATACGGGATTCCCTCTCCATGCACCCCGCGATATGCTGCGGGTGCGAAGGGAGAATGAGCCGATGACCGAGCCCGCCTGGTGGCAACGCGGCGTGATCTATCAAGTCTATCCGCGCAGTTTCCAGGATTCGAACGGCGACGGGATCGGCGATCTGCGCGGAATCGCGGCGCGGCTCGACGAACTGGTGGCGCTGGGCATCGACGCGATCTGGATTTCGCCCATCTTTCCCTCGCCAATGGCCGATTTCGGTTATGACGTCGCCGATTACTGCGATGTCGACCCGCGGTTCGGCACGCTCGAGGATCTCGATGCGCTGATCGCCGCCTGCCATGCTCGCGGGCTGAAGCTGCTGCTCGATTTCGTGCCCAACCACACGTCGGACCAGCATCCCTGGTTCCTCGAAAGCCGGTCGAGCCGCGACAATCCCAGGCGCGACTGGTATCTCTGGCGCGATCCGGTGATCGACGCCGAGGGCAATCGCTGCCCGCCCAACAACTGGATCAGCGATTTCGGCGGATCGGCCTGGGAATGGGACGAGGCCACCGGCCAATATTATTACCACGCCTATCTGAAGGAGCAGCCGGACCTCAACTGGCGCAACCCCGAAGTGGTCGCGGCGATGCTGGACGTGCTGCGCTTCTGGCTCGATCGCGGCATCGACGGGTTTCGGATCGACGTGCTGTGGCACATGGTGAAACACGCCGATTTCCCGGACAATCCGCCCAATCCGGCCTGGACCCCGGCAATGGCCGACATGGCCAGGGTCCTCCAGCGCAATTCGACCGATCAGCCCGAAGTGCACGGCATCGCCGCCGACATGCGCCGCCTGGCCGATCGCTACACGCCCGAACGCGTGCTGATCGGCGAAATCTATCTGCCGGTCGAAAAGCTGATGGACTATTACGGGCGCGGCGAGCCCGAAGTGCATCTGCCGTTCAATTTCCAGCTGATCGAAGCGCCGTGGAAAGCCGACACGCTGGCGCGGCTCATCGCCGATTACGAAGCCGCGCTGCCCCCGGGGGGCTGGCCCAACTGGGTGCTGGGCAATCACGACCGGCCGCGTGCCGCCACCCGCGTCGGCCCCGATCAGGCGCGCGTCGCGGCGATGCTGCTGCTCACGCTGCGCGGCACGCCGACTCTCTATTACGGCGACGAGATCGGCATGGCCGATGTCGATATCCCGCGCGAGCGCATCCATGACCCGCGCGAGCTCAACGAACCCGGCAAGGGGCTGGGCCGCGATCCGGTGCGCACGCCGATGGCGTGGGACGCTTCGCCCAATGGCGGCTTCACCCAAGGCGATCCCTGGCTGCCGGTCCACGCGGATTGGGAGACGCGCAACGTCGCCGCGCAGCGCCGCGAGACGCGATCGATGTGGCGGCTGCATCACGACTTGCTCGCGCTGCGCCGCCGCCATCCCGCGCTGTCTGTGGGCGACTGGCTGCCGGTGACGGGAAGCGACGCGGTGCTTGCCTATGAACGCCGCGACGGCGATGACCGGCTGATGGTGCTGCTCAACCTTACCGACACGCCGCAGCGCCCCGACCTGCCGGAATGGGCGCGGGGGCTGCGCGTGCTGCTTTCGACGCATGGCGACGGGGACCCGGCCCAGCTGCGTCGCAACGAGGGAATGATCCTGGGATGAAAGTCGCGATGATCGCGCCGATCGCGTGGCGCACCCCGCCGCGCCACTACGGCCCGTGGGAACTGGTGACGAGCATGCTCACCGAAGCTCTGGTGGCACAGGGCGTCGACGTCACGCTGTTCGCGACGCAGGATTCGGAAACGTCGGGGACGCTCGATGGCGTGGTGCCGCGCGGCTATGAAGAGGATCGCGCCCTCGACGCCAAGGTGTGGGAATATCGCCATCTCAGCCATGTCTTTTCGCGCGCGGGCGAATTCGACCTGATTCACAATCACGCCGATTTCCCCGCCCATGCCTTCGCGCCGCTGGTCGACACGCCGATGGTCACGACGATCCACGGCTTTTCCAGCGCGAAGATTCTGCCGATGTTCAAGCCGTTCGAAAATCGCGTCCATTATGTCGCGATCAGCGAAGCCGACCGGCGCAAGGACCTGCGCTATGCCGAAACGATCCATCACGGCATCCGCGTGCAGGATTTCGCTTTCGATCCGCGCGGCAGCGACGACCTGCTCTTTTTCGGTCGCATCCATCCCGACAAGGGCGCGGCCGAGGCGATCCGCGTGGCGAAGGCGGCGGGCATGCGGCTGCACCTCTACGGCATCGTCCAGGACAAGGGCTATTTCGAGCGCGAGATCGAACCGCAGGTCGATGGCGAACGGATCGTTTGGCACGGGCCGGTCGGCGGCGAGGAACGCGTAAAGGCGCTGGGCAGTGCTCGCGCGATGCTGCACCTCATCGATTTCGACGAACCCTTCGGCCTGAGCGTGATCGAGGCGCTGGCGTGCGGCACGCCCGTGATCGCGATCAACCGCGGCAGCATGCCCGAACTGATCACCGACGGCGTGACCGGTTTCCTGGTCCATGATGGCGACGAAGCGGTCGAGGCGCTCGAACAGATCGGCGAGATCAGCCGCAAGGCATGCCGGACGTCGGTCGAACAGCGGTTCACCGTGGAGGGCATGGCGAAGAAATATATCGCCCTGTACCATCGGATATTGGGCGGCTGAGCCCGGGAGCCCCGGAGCCCCGCCGATCAGGGAACCAGATGGGCCGCCCGGCATTGATTCGGGTATGGAACGCACAGAGAGACATCAGAAGCGCGCGCAGGAAGATGCGCAGCATATCTCCGCGCGCGACGCCCGTGGCGGCAGCATCAACCTGATCCGTCGCGACGAACGACTGCTTTTCGGCACCGGCCTGGCCGCGATGATGATCCTTGCCGCCATGTCGGTATTCGTCGGTACGTTGTAGCGCGCCGCATCAGTTCGGGGCGATATCCGGCGCATCGGGATAGCGCCCCAGCGACCAGAAGAGCGCGCTGGCAATCACCAGCAGCGGCAGCATCGTCAGCAGCACCAGATCATAGCCGCCGCTGGCGTCGTAGATCGCACTGCCGATGAACGGCGCGACGCCCGATCCGAACCCCGAAAGCCCGCCGATCGTGCCGAACAGCGCGCCGAAATTGCGCCGGTCGAAGTGCCGCGTCGTCAGATAGGCGCAGGCATCGAATTCGGCGCCCGCCGCCAGCCCCAGGCTGAAACAGGCCAGCGAGGCGGCGAACGGGCTCTGCGTCACGAACAGCAGGATAAGTGCGGCGCCGAGCGCGCCCATGCCGCTGCCGATCGCCACCCAGCGCCCGTCGATACGGTCGAGCAGCAGTCCGCCCGCGAGCCGCCCGATGATCGTGCCCACGCCGAGCAGCCCGGCGATTTCGGCCGCGACCAGCACGTCGAATCCGTCCGCCATCAGCACCGGTACGGCATTGATGCCGAGCATCGTCACGCAGATCGAATAGATGAGGCCAGCGCCGGCCAGCCGGATGAACTTCCCCGAACGCATTTCGGGCGGTCGCTCGCGCTGCGCCGCCGGGGCCGCGCGCTCGCGTCCCGCCTGCGTCGTTCCGCGTGCAAAGAGAAACACGACGGCGGGATAGACGACGACGAAGGACAGCGCGCCGAGCCCGGCATAGGCGCCGCGCCAGCCATAGGCTTCGAGCAGGCGCGACACGATCACCGGCACTACTGCCGCCGTGATCCCGGTTCCCGACAGCGCGATCGCCATCGCCAGCCCGCGATTGGCCGTGAAACGCTCGGCGATCGCGGCCGTCCAGACGGTCGGGTAAATCAGGATCAGCGCCCCTGCGAGCAGCACGTGCAGCGCGATCCAGGCGAGGTTCGACTCCGCCGTGCCGATCAGCGCGAGACACGCGGCGAACATCGGAACGCCGACCAGTGCGATCCGGCGCGGCCCGAAATGGTCGACCGCGCGCCCGCCGAACGGCGCGAGCAGCAGCGTGCCGATCGACGTCGCCAGCGGCCCGGCGGAAATCTGCGCGCGCGACCAGCCATATTCCGCCTCGAGCGGCGCGAACATCACGCCGAGCGCATAGGCATGCGCCGCGACGATGCTCATCCCCAACAGGCAGGCAGGCACCATCGCGCCGTGGCGGCGCCATTCGTCGAGCGCGATCACCGGGCGCTCCCCGGCGCGCGCTCACTTGCCACGATAATCGACCTTGCGGATCGGTTGCCACAGCGGCGCGCCGCGCTTTTCGCGCATCGACTGGATGCGGCTGCCGTCGATATCGACGACGCCATACTCATCGGCGATCTCGGCGGTGATATAGGTACCGCCCGATCGGTCCATGATGTCGGGATCGGTCGCCAGCGCCGCGATCACCCGGCCGGGATGCTCGACGCTGCTGCCGGTCTGCCCGGCGACCGAATTGGTCATCTTGCCCTTCATCTTGGCAAGATTGTCCTTGGCCTTTTCGGTGAGCGTCAGCCCCTGCCACAGCGAGACGGTGGCGACATCATAGGGCTCGAGCTCGATCGCCATGTCGCGCGCGATGCGGTCGACCAGCGCCTTGGTCGCGCTGAACACCACGCCATAGGTATAGGTGACGCCGGTATAGCCGCTGATCATCACGATCAGCCCCGATTTCTGCCGCGCCATCATCTTCGCGGCATGCCACGAACAGACATAATAGGAGCGCGCGCCGACGCGCCACATCTCCAGATTGGAGAGCGGCTTTTCCCAGAAGGGCTTGGGTTCGAGCAGATCCTCCGAAAGCTGCGTCGCGCTGTTGACCAGGATGTCGAGCCGGCCCTGTTCCTTGTCGATCTGCGCGAACAATGCCGCGACCTGATCGTCGTCGCCATGATCGCACGCGACCGCGATGCCGCGACCGCCGCTTTCCGCGCCGCGCTCGTCGCATTCGCGCGCGGTGCCGCCGACGGTGCCGGGCAGATAATAGTCGCCTTCGTTCACCGTGCGGCCGGTGATGTAGACGGTCGCGCCCTGCTCGGCGAGGACCAGCGCGATCCCCTTGCCGATCCCCCGGCTCGCGCCGGTGACCAGCGCGACCTTTCCGGTAAGCGGTGCGTTCATGACCCGTCCTCTCTCATTTCGCCGGGGCAATGGCTGCCCTTCTGTGTGGCGATGTATTCGGCGACAGCTTGACCGCTTTGCCGATCAAGGTCGATCCTGCCGCCCCACCAATCGCAACGGCGATTGGCAAGGAGCGGAGAAAGGCGAATGCTGGAAGGGCGCCATTATCAGAATGCCTATGTCACGCGGAATCGCGACAAATGGCTCGAGCGGTTTCCGCGAATCGCGACTGCCGACACGATCCTGACTCACGAAGGCACGACGCCGGTGATGACGCCGGAAGGCCCCGGCGAGCAGACGTGCAGGCTTGCCTTCATCTGGATCGGCGGGCTGCAATATGAGCTGATCGAGCCGGTGGGCGGCGATGTCGGCATCTATGCCGATGCGCTTCCCGAAGGCGACGCGCTGCAATTCCACCATATCTGCATGCGGGTGCCCGACTGGACGGATTTTCGAGCGCGCGTCGACACCCAGCGCTATCCGATCGTGCTGGAAGGCGGCAGCGATCACTTGCGCTTCCTGTACCTCGATATGCGCGAAACGCTCGGCCATTATTGCGAATATTGCTGGATGCACGAGGCGATGTGGACGCGAATGGGCGGGCCCGCCATGCCCGCCTGATCGCCGCTGTTACTGCGCCGGGCCCGTCGTGTCCGCGAGCGCCGAATAGGCCCAGCCGCGACGTTCCCGGTCTGCCTCGCGAAATGCAGCGATCCGGTCGCGCAGCAACAGCGTCTGGCCGATCGGGTCGAGGCCGAGCATCAGCGCCTCGCGCGCCTCGTCGCCGATTTCGAAGCGCCACAGCTTGTCCGACGGGGTGGTGATGGTGCGGCTTTCCAGGTCGACGGTCAGCATCGGTTCGGCGGCGGATTCCAGCAGCGCCGCGATCTCGGCGGCCGCCGCCGCGGTGACGGCCGCCGGAACGATCCCGTTGGCGACGCAGTTGCCGCGGAAGATGGCGTTGAAGGACGGCGCGATCACTGCGCGAAAGCCGTATTGCGCAAGCGCCCACACGGCATGCTCGCGGCTCGACCCGCAGCCGATATTCGCCCCGGCGACGAGGATTCCGGCATCGGCATAACGCGGACGGTTAAGCACGAAATCGGGATCGGGATCGCGCGATCCGATGGCGGTATAGCGCCACCCGGCGAACAGCCCCTCGGCAAGGCCGCGGCCCAGCGGATCACGCATTTCGCGCGAGGGGATGATGATATCGGTATCGATATTGTCGCGCAGCAGCGGCGCGGCGACGGCGGTGAGCGTGGTGAACGGTTCCATCAGCCTGCCACCTTTCGCGGATCGGCGATGCGCCCGGCGATCGCCGAAGCGGCAACGGTTTCGGGCGAAGCGATATGCGTGCGGGTGCCCGGCCCCTGCCGGCTTTCGAAATTGCGATTGGTCGAGGAGATGACCCGTTCCTGCGGCCCGAAGCTCTCGCCGCCGGCGAAGAAGCACATCGAACATCCCGACTCGCGCCATTCGAACCCGGCGTCGCGGAAGATCCGGTCGAGCCCCTCGGCCTCGGCGGCGCGCTTGACGCTGGTCGATCCGGGGACGCAGATCGCCTTGACTCCGGCCGCGACACGATGGCCTTCGAGCAGCCGGGCCGCGCGGCGCAGGTCGCTGATCCGGCTGTTGGTACACGAACCGATGAAGGCGGCATCGATCGCCAGGTCGGTCAGCGGCTCCCCGGGTTCCAGCCCCATATAGGTCCGCGCGCGCGACTGGCTGTCTTCATTGCCCTGTTCGGGCACGGCGCCCGGTGCGGGGACCGCGCCGTCGACCGGGATCACCTGTTGCGGGCTCGTGCCCCAGCTTACCAGCGGCACCAGAGTCGAGGCATCGAAATGCAGCTCGACATCATATTCGGCGCCGTCGTCGCTCGGCAGGTCGCGCCATTGCGCGACGGCGGCGTCCCAGTCGGGTCCTTCGGGTGCGAAACGGCGGCCCGCGACATAGTCGATCGTCTTGTCGTCGGGCGCGATGATCGCCGTGAAGGCGCCGAATTCGGTGCCCATGTTGCACAGGGTCAGCCGTGCCTCGATGTCGAGCGCGGACACTGCGCTGCCGGCATATTCCACGACATGCCCCGATCCGCCGCCGACGCCGAATTTGCCCAGCAGCGCGAGCGCGAGATCCTTTGCGGTCACGCCGGGCGCGAGTTCGCCGTCGATGGTGATGCGCATCTGCGGCGGGCGGCGGACCGGCAGCGTGGACGTCGCCAGCGCATGTTCGGCCTGTGTCGTGCCGATGCCCCAGGCGAGCGCGCCGAGCGCGCCCTGCGAGCAGGTATGGCTGTCCGGGCAGATCAGCGTCGTGCCCGGCAGGACGATGCCCAGCTCGGGCGACATGACATGGACGATGCCCTGCAGGGGATCGTCAAGATCGAACAGGCGGATGCCCGCCGCGCGTGCGGCCTCGCGGGTGGTGGTGATGAACGCCTTGCCCGTCGGCATCCGCGTATCGTCGCTGCGGCCGGGAAAGGTGTCGACGATATGATCCATCACCGCGAACGCCTGTTCGGGCGCCATCACGTCATGGCCGCGATCGAGCAGGCGGCGAATCGCGGTTCCCCCGGTGCGTTCGTGCAGCAGGATGCGGTCGATCAGGATCAGGTCGGCGCCGTTGTCCAGAGCCGAAACCCGATGCCCGTCCCAGATCTTTTCGAAGATCGTCCGCTTCAACGGCTTTCCGCTCCGCTTTCCGCCTTGCCGAGCAGCGCGTCGCCGTCCTCGCCGGGCTTCGGAAGGTCGTGCCGCAATCCCATGCGCGCGCCGTCGATCTCGATCGGCAGCGCGGGCAGTTTCGCCTTGGTCCCGTTTTCGAGCGTCACTTCCACAAGACCGCCTTCGGCCTGAAGATGCGGATCGTCGAGCAGTTCCTGCGGACGGACGATCGGAGCGAAGGGCAGGCCGATGGCGCCGAGCCGCGCCACCAGCTCCTCGCGCGTCATGCCGGCGAAGAGCTCGCGCAGCACCGGCAGGATGCGGTCGCGCTGGAGCACGCGATTGTTGTTCTGCGCGAGCTCGGCGTCGCTGGCGAATTCGGTGAGGTTCAGCTCGGCGCAGAAATCCTTCCACTGTCCGTCGCTGACCACGCCGACGAACAATTGCTCGTCGGGATTCTTCGTTTCGAACACGTCGTACACCGCCCAGGCGGAGATGCGCGCGGGCATCGGATTGGCGGGCTGGCCGGTGACGGCATATTGCGCGATATGCTGGCCGACGAGGAACGCCGTGGTTTCGAACAGCGAGCATTTGACGCTCGCGCCCTCGCCATCGCGATGCCGGCGCTCGAGCGCGGCGAGGATGCCGATCACGCCGAACATCGCGCCGGTCACGTCGATCACCGATGCGCCCGCGCGCAACGGGCGTCCCGGCGGGCCGGTCATATAGGCAAGGCCGCCCATCATCTGCGCGACTTCGTCGAGCGCGGTGCGATTTTCATAGGGGCCGGTAAGGAAGCCCTTGGCGCTGCAATAGATCAGCCGCGGATTGCGCGCGCGCAGATCCTCCGCGCCCAGCCCCAGCTTGGCCAGCGCGCCGGGGCGGAAATTCTCGATCACGACATCGGCGTCGTCGATCAGTCGCAGTGCCTCGGTATGGCCCTCGGGCGATTTGAGGTTCAGGCAGACACTGCGCTTGTTGCGGTTGAACATCGGGAAATATCCCGCGCCCGAACCGAGCAGCTTGCGTGTGTGATCGCCGCCCTCGGGCTCGATCTTGATGACTTCGGCTCCCAGGTCGCCAAGGATGAGACCGATCGACGGCCCCATCACCATATGGCTGAATTCAACGACCTTGAGCCCTTCAAGCGGAAGCGATTCCATATCCCCCCAACGCATTTCTGACGTACGCCGTGCCTCGACAACGTGTCGTGATTTGATATAGAGATAGGACAATAAAGCAAGTAGAGGTTTGATGGCTAGCGACATTCTGGTGAGCGAAGTCGGTCCGCGCGACGGATTGCAGAGCATCAAGACGGTCATGCCGACCGAGGCGAAAAAGGCCTGGATCGCGGCCGAAGCCGCCGCCGGCGTTCGCGAGATCGAGGTGGGAAGCTTCGTTCCCGCAAAGCTGTTGCCGCAGCTTGCCGACACGGCCGAAATCGTGGCCTTCGCGCGCGGCATAGCCGGGCTGACGGTCGCGGTGCTGGTGCCCAATCTGCGCGGTGCCCAGGCGGCGATTTCCGCGAAAGCGCATAAGCTTACGCTTCCGCTGTCGGTTTCCGAATCGCATAGCATGGCCAATTTGCGGCGCACCCACGCGCAGGTGATCGAGGAAGCGCGCGGCATCGCCGCTGCCATCGCCGAATTGCCCGAGGAAGATCGTCCGCATTTCGAAGGAAGTCTCTCCACTGTGTTCGGGTGCACCATCGAGGGCGCGATTCCGCAGGGGCAGATCCTGCGCCTCGCCGAGCAGCTTATGGAAGCCGGCTGCGATGAGGTCGGGCTTTCGGACACGACCGGCTATGCCGACCCGGCATCGGTGAAGGCGATGATTCGCGCGGTGCGCGGCGCCGTGGGCGACGATGCCGTCACGGGCATCCATCTGCACAATACGCGCGGCCTCGGGCTCGCCAATGTGCTCGCCGCGCTCGACGCCGGTCTGGAAACGGTCGATTCGTCGCTGGGCGGGATCGGCGGCTGCCCCTTCGCGCCGGGCGCGAGCGGCAATATCGTCACCGAGGATCTGGTGTTCATGCTCCAGGCGATGGGGCTGAAGACCGGGATCGACCTGCCCAGGCTGCTCGAAGTGCGCGGAATCGTCGCCGATGCGCTGCCCGGCGAGCCGCTGTACGGCTTCACGCCCGACGCCGGGCTGCCGCTCGGCTTCATCCCCGAAAAGACCAATGCCAGACTGGAGGCCGCCGAATGACGATTGGAACGAAGATGGTGCGTGACGACCGGACCGCGCGCGAGATTTTCGACGACGTGATGGCCAATCCCGCGCGCACCAAATTCGGGTTCGGCGATAAGCTTGCCATCGTGAATGTCGATTTCCAGAACGCCTATACGCGGATCGACGAATTCAAGACCGCGTACGAAACCGATCCGCGCCAGATCGAATATGCCAACACCATTTCGCGACTGGCGCGCGAAAAGGGGATGCCGGTGATCTGGACCCATGTCGCGTACATGAAGGACGCGAGCGATGCCGGCGTCTGGGGCACGCGCACCGACACCCCCGATTCGCTGCAGAACATCAAATATGGCTCGCGCCGCCACGCATTCGACGATCGCTGCGAAATCGATCACGACAAGGATGCGATCTACACCAAGCGCATGCCCTCGGCCTTTTTCGAAACGCCGCTGCAGAGCCTGCTCGTCTGGCACAAGGTCGATACTTTGGTGATCACCGGCGGTTCGACCTCGGGATGCATCCGCGCCACTGCGGTCGATAGCCTCAGCCGCGGCTATCGCACGATCGTCCCGATCGAAACCTGCGCCGACAAGCATGAAAGCTATCACTTCGCCAATCTCACCGACCTTCAGCTCAAATATGCCGATGTCGAGCCGGTGCAGACGGTGATCGACTGGCTGGAGGCACGCTGATGCGCGAAGGCGAAAAGGACCCCGGCCTTTATGATTTCCGGCCGTATCGCGACCGGACGAAGCTCGAATGGCCGGGCGGCAAGAAAGTCGCGGTTTGGGTGTCGCCCAATCTCGAATTCTACGAGATCGACCCGCCAGCCAATCCGCATCGCAAGAGCTGGCCCAAGCCGCATCCCGACATCGTCGGATACGGGCATCGCGACTATGCCAATCGCGTCGCGCACTGGCGCATGGCCGAAGTGATGGAAAAGCACGGCTTCAAGGGATCGGTGTCGCTGTCGGTCGCGCTGTGCCAGCATCACCCGGACGTGGTGGCCAATGCCAATGACCTGGGCTGGGAGTTCTTCAGCCACGGCATCTACAATACCCGCTACAGCTACGGCATGGATGAAGCGCAGGAACGCGCGATCATCGAGGATTCGATTCGGACGGTCCGCGATGCCACCGGCCAGACGATCAAGGGCTGGCTTGCCCCCGCGCTCACCCACACGCCGCGCACGCTCGATCTGATCGCCGAATATGGCATGACCTATACCTGCGATCTCTATCACGACGATCAGCCGGCGCCGGTGCGTGTGAAATCGGGCAAGCTCGTTTCGATGCCCTACAGCATCGAAGTGAACGATCATTACGGCTTCTTCGTCTACAACATGTCCCCGCGCGAATATGCCGAGACGCTGATGCGCCAATATGATCGGCTCGCCGCCGAAGCCGAGGCGAGGGACGGCCCCGGCGGCACGGTGATGTGCATTCCGCTGCACAGCTATCTGATCGCCCAGCCGCATCGCATCGGCCCGTTCGAGGATGTGCTGCGCCACATCGCTGCCGACGGTCGCGCCTGGATCACCCGGTCGGGCGACATCGCCGATCATTTCCTGTCGAGCGGCGGATATGACGCTGTCGCCGCCGACGCAGCCCGTTACGCAAAGGCAGACGCATGAGCCTCGACTCCGCCTATCTCGAATATCCCAAGCGGCACGAGGGTATGGATCATGGCCTCTATACGCCCTCGCCGATGCCCAGCCGAAAGCCGGTCGCCTGGCCGGGCGGCAAGCCGGTGGCGGTGACGCTGCTGGTCAATCTGGAGTGGTTTCCGATCACGCCGGAGGACAAGCCGTTCCGCGCGCCGGGGCACATGGTCACGCCCTATCCCGATTTCCGCCACTATACCGCGCGCGAATATGGCACGCGGGTGGGCTTTTACCGGCTGCTCGATGCCTTCGCCAAGGCCGGCGTGACGGCGACGATCGCAGTCAATTCGGCAATCGCCGAACGCTATCCGAGCATCATCGCCGATATCTTGGGCGCGGGGCACGAGATCATCGCGCATGCCACCGACATGAACGCGACGATTGCCTCGACGCTCGACGAGGACGCCGAACGGGCCATCATCACGCAAGCGCGTGACACGCTGGCGCAGGTGATGGGCAAGGCGCCGCGCGGCTGGCAGTCGATCGCGCGGTCGCAGAGCTTCGATACGCCGCGGCTGCTCGTCGAAGCGGGGTTCGACTATATGTGCGACTGGGTGAATGACGATCTGCCCTGGGTCGCGACGACCGATGCGGGCACGATCACCTCGGTCCCGTTCAACCATGAATTGTCTGACCGGCAGATGATCGCCGTTCAGCAGCATTCGATGGACAGCGTCGCGGTGCAGATCGAGGATGCGCTCGATTGGCTCAAGGCCGAGGCTGCGCAATATGGCGCGGGCCGTGTGCTGCCCTTCACGCTGACGCCGTACATCACTGGCCTGCCCTATCGCATGGATGCGTTCGAAGCGCTGCTCGGCCGGATGGCGAGCGACGAGGCGACCTGGTTCGCGAGCGCGGGGCAACTGGTCGACGCATGGAAGCCCCAGGCCGTCTGAGCCGGTCTGCGTCCGAAGGGCCAAATATCCCCGTTTGCGCTGAGCATGTCGAAGCGCTGCTCTGTTCCTTCACCCCGCAGGAGGAGAAGAACAGGGTTTCGACAGGCTCAGCCCGAACGGGCGTCGAGCAATAAAATCAGAGTGTTGCGGTTTCCGCCTCGGCGTCCTGGCCGCGCGGATCGAGGATGACGCGCAGCGCGCGCATCAAAAGCGCCTCGGTCGATTCGTGGCGTTCCTGTGCGATGTCGCCGTCATAGCGAATGTCGCGCAGTTGCTCGACCGGTTCGCCGCGCAGTTCTGCGACCAGCCGCTCGAGCCGATCGATCCGGTCGTTCGAAACCGCCAGCTCGACGGTCAGCGCCAGCGTGACGTTGAGCACTTCCTCCGCCTCGCGGCTGGCAAGGCTGAACGGGCGCGGGCCGCGTGCGGAAGCGATCAGCGCCGAAAGCGCTTCGGTACGGCTGGCCATCAGGCGGGCTTTCGCCCGCTGATCGCGTACCAGCGATTATTGGCAAAGCCCTGCAGCGCGGCAAGGTCATGCTCGATCACGCTGTCTTCGGGAAAGCCGGCGGCGATCATGTCCGCGCGGAGATCGGCGGTGGCATAGGTGTTCCAGTGCACTTCGCCGTTGAAATGCGTGTCCCAGTCACGCTCAACCTGATGCACTATCGTGGGCTGGTTGCGGATCGCGACATCCTGATGGATGACGATCCCCCCCGGCCGCACGACGCGGAAGGATTCGGCGATCATCTTGCGACGCTTCTCCTCTCCGATTTCATGCATCAGGTTGTGCGAGACCACGAGGTCGAAGCTGTCCTTTTCGAACTTGAGCTCCGACGCGTCCATTTGATGGAAATGGACGGCGACACCGAGGGACTCCGCACGCGCGTGCGCGTAGCGGAGCATGCCCGCGCCGATATCGAGCGCGTGCACTTCGGATTGCGGCCAGTGCGCGGCATAGGCGGCCGAAGCCGCGCCCGCCGAGCACCCGATATCGAGCATCTTGTCGGGTACGAACCCGTCGAAATGCTCCTCCAGAAGGCGGAGGATTACGCCCGCCTTGCTGTCGCCCCGGCCGATACCCTGGCCGAAGGAAAATACATTGCCGCCGCATTCGTAGAGCGCGCCGGCGACGACATCATGGTCGCCATTGTTCATCGCATAGCCGCCGGGCTGAAGATGAATATCGACATCGGCGACTTCGGGCGACGGATCATAGGCGGGATCGAGCGTCAGGCTGCCCAGCTTTTCGGGCGCGTCGATCAGCTCGGCGGTCGCCTTGGTCATGCGATCGAGGTCGCGATAGATCGGTTCGCCCACCGACACCCAGATCATTTCCTGCGCGGCGCGATTGGCGGCGCTCCAGCGGCGATAGCTGGGCGACATCAAGAACGCTTCCTGCACTTCGCGCGGCGATTGGGGCAGGCGGCCGTGTTTCGCGATGAAAGCCGGGCGCGCCTCTTCCTCGTACCGCTCGACATTCTTCGAACGGACTTTGGCGTTGAGCAGCTTGCGCAGCATCACGACCGCCTCCTGGCGGCTGCGCTCTTCTGCGGTCGCCTGGGGCAGAACCGCGTGCTGGACGTCGCGAACCTTCATCACCAACTCCGTGCCTTGTGATGGAAAAAGATCATACTCGCGGGCATGGCGCAAGCATTTTGTTCTAGAAGTAGGACAATTATCGCACTTCGATCAATTCAACCAGCTCCCCGGCAGGGCCGCGCAGGACGCAGCTGCGCCGGCCGCGATACACCGCCTCGTCGCGCGTGCCGGGCGAGCGGATCGCTTCCGCCGCAAACGGATCGATCGACTCGACTTCGAATGTCGCGACGGCATTGCCCGGCGGCAGATGGCCGGCGATCACCGGCCGTTCCGCGGCGGGGAAGCCCGGGCCGGTGGGATATGCGTCGAGCTCGACCAGATTGCCGCGCTGGCGCATGCCGATCGCGCTCAGCTCGACGGTCTGGTCGGGAGAAAGTCCCTGCGCGGCCTGAATGACCGCGACCTTGCTCTGGCGGACCGGGCGTTCGCGCAGCTCGAACTTGTCGACATACCAGCGCAGCAGCGCGTCGAAGTTCCGCCCCGCCACGACGACGATGAAAGTGCGTCCGACGAATCCGGCGGGCGGCGGCAGGATCGAGCTTTCGCGATCGCCGCTTTCCATCGTGAAATACAGGCATTCATTCGCCGGACCGCGCACCTGCATCGCGACGATCGAAGGCATGAACTGGAGCGGGCGCGGCGGCCCGATGATCTCGAAGGGGGAATCGGTCAGTTTTTCGGCGAGCGTATGGACATCGTCGACGATGATCTCGAACGCGTTCCAGCCGAATGTGGTGAGCGGGCGATAGCCCGGCGGGGCGGGGGTTTCGACGAGCCGCGCGAAGACATCGGTTTCCCCTTCGGGCGCCAGCGTCACCATCGCGGCGCCGGCAGCGGCGGGTGCGTCCCAGCTTTCCGCCAGCGATTGCGGCACCGTGCTCCGTTCGACCACGCGATAGCCCATATAGTCGCAATAGGCGCGTTCGGACGCGGCCATGTCGGGCGTCGCGGTGGTGACGGCGGCGATCCGCAGCAGTCCCGGTTGGGTGTCCGTGGTCCAGTCGCTCACATGCTCTCCTTCGCGCGTGGGTTGTCACGCGGCGAAGGGTGTACGCTTGCTTTTGTTATATATCTATAGCAAATTAAGCTGGTGGGCGGTCGCCCTTCAGAGCAGCTGAACTTCCCCGGACGGAGAATTGAGATCAAGGGTGATCTGATATTTGTCGGGGCGGAACTGCGCCAGGATGTGCTGGACCGGGCGCCCGTTAATGTCTTCCACCGTGCGGCTGACGCGCAGGATCGGCGACCCGATATCGACCTGAAGGATCGACGAAAGCGTGGCATCGGCCAGCGTCGCCGAAATCGTCTGCCGGGCATGGCCGATCTGCACGCCGGCTTCGGAAATCAGCGTCAGTATCGGTGTCGACTTGAGCTTGGCGCGCGTCATGCCCGCGCCGATATCGGTCGGCAGGAACGTGATGTAATGGCCGATCGGACTGTCCTCCAGCCAGCGGACGCGGCTGATCCGCAGCACTTGCGACCCGGCTTCGATCTGCAGCGCCTCGTCGATCGGCGCACGCGCGGGGACCGTATCGACCTCGAGCAGTTTGACGCGAGTCGTGCGGCCGAAGCTCAGCAGCGATTCGAGCGCCTGCTCGATATTGCCCTGAAAGGGCTTGGCCGGCGACTGGAAGATGACGGTGGTGCCGACGCGGCGCTTGCGTTCGACCAGATTATTCTCGGCAAGCTCGTCCAGCGCGCGGCGCGCGGTGATGCGCGAAACGCCGAATTGCGCGGACAATTCCTGTTCCGTCGGCAGCCGCGATCCGAACGCGCGTTCGCCGCTCGTGATTTCCTCGCGAAGCTGAAGGAATATCTGGTGGTACAAAGGTACCGCCTGCATCCGGTCCACCGCGACCGGTTCATCGCTTTCGATGGTCGTCAACCCTGTCCCCATCATTGCTGGAAGCCGATGGCTTTCTTGCGACCACGCATCCTTCCGATCAATCAGCAAGTCATAGGGATGAATTCATGCATACGAAACCCGTTCTTGGTGCTGCGGACATTCGCCGCATGCTCGATGCCGCATGGCAGGCGGCGGAGGCAGCCGGTCACGCGATGAGCATCGCATTCGCCGATGATGGCGGCTATCCGCTCGCGCTGCAGCGCATGGACGGCGCGGGGCTGATGACCGGCAAGGTCGCGATGGAAAAGGCGCGGACCGCGGCGCTGCTGCGCGCGCCCAGTGCGGTGCTGCAGGACCGCGTCAAGCAGGATCCGGCGCTGCTGGCGCTTACCGATTATCTGCCGATGGCCGGCGGCGTTCCGATCCGTGTCGACGATGCGATCGTCGGGGCGGTGGGGATTTCGGGAGGCACGCCCGAGCAGGACGGGGCGATCGCCGCGGCCGCGCTCGCCGCGCTCTGAGTCCATCGGCGGCGATCAGAGCGGCTGTTGCCGGGGGAGCGGCAGCCGCGTTCCCGCGATCAGCCCCAATGCCAGGCAGATGGCGGAGATCGTCAGCGCCGGGCCGACACCGACCCGGTCGGCCGCCATGCCCCAGATCAGCGATCCGATCGCCAGCCCGCCGAACGTGGTGGTCTGGTAGAGTGCGATGGTCCGGCCCACCAGCTCGCGCGGAGTGCCGAGCTGCAGCGTGACGTTGAAGGTCGACAAAGTCGAAACCCATCCCGCCCCCGCCGCAAGATGCGCGATCACCGCGACCGGAATCGACTTTGTCAGCCCCAGCGCGGCGATGGCGAGCAGGAATATCGCGATGCCGCCGCGCAGCACCGCTTCCGCGCCGAAGCGGTCGCGCAGCGTGACCGCGGCGACGGCGCCGCCCATCGCGCCCACGCCGAAACAGCCGAACAGGATGCCGAGCAGATCCGGCCCGCCGTCGAGCCGCACCGCCACCACCGGCATCAATCCCCAGATGGCGGCGGCGCTGAGGCTGAACATCGCCGCGCGGATCAGCAATGCCCGCGTGTGCCGGTGCGTGACGCCATAGCGGAATCCCTCCGCCAGCACGGCCCAATAGCCGCTATGGCGGCGTTCGGACTTTTCGGGGCGCCAGCGCCAGAGCACGGTGATGATCGCCAGATAGGACAGGGCATTGGCCAGGAAGGCGAGCGTGGCGCCCGCCACAAGCACGATCGCGCCGCCGATCGCCGGGCCCAGGCTGCGCGCGACATTGTTGCCGACGATGTTGGCCGCCACTGCCGAGGATATCTGCGCGCGCGGGACGAGCTCGCCGACCGAGGCCTGCCATGCCGGCCAGTGGACGGCGGTGCCGCATCCGATCAGGAAGGTGAGCGCAAGCAACAGCATCGGCGTCAGCGCGCCGAGCGCCGCCAGGGCCGCCAGCAGCGCCGAAAGCAGCAGCATCGCGAATTGCGCGCCCAGCATCACGCTGCGCCGGCTGAAGATATCGGCAAGCGCGCCCGCCGACACCGCGAACAGCATCGTCGGCAGGTTCGCCGCCGTCTGCACCAGCGACACCATCGTCGCCGACCCCTCGAGCTGGACCATCGCCCAGCTGGTCGCGACGACCTGGATGAAAGTGCCGAACTGCGAAACGATCGTCGCCGCCCACATCGCCCGGAAGCGCGGGATGCGCAGCGGCTCGGGCAATCGGGCAAAGGCGCGGCTGACGATCAGTGCATTTCCTCGCCGCCCGAGACGTTCATCGCCTCGCCGGTGATGTAGCGCGCCTGGCCGGAGCAGAGGAACGCGCAGGCATTGGCGGTATCCGAAGGCTCGCCGACGCGGCCGAGCGGAATACGGCCGCGCATCGCCGCAAGATATTCCTCGAGCGTCTGGCCGCGCGCCTTCGCCATATATTCGTTCTGCCAGCTGCCCAGCCCGGTGGTGACGTGATTGGGGCAGACTGCGTTGACGGTAATCTGTTCGGGGCCCAGCTCGATCGCCGCCGAGCGGGTGAGGCCGACAATGCCGTGCTTCGACGCGATGTAGGATGATGTCAGTGCCGAACCCGATTTCGACCCGCGACTGCCGATCGAAACGATGCGGCCACGGCCCCAGCCTTCGACGATATCCTGCTTCTGCATCTGGCGAACGGCGTGCTTCATCGCGAAAAAGGCGCCGCGCAGATTCACGTTGAGGACCGTGTCCCACATTTCCTGCGTCGCATCGACCAGCGGCCCGAACAGATAGCCGACTCCGGCATTGTTCACGAGGATGTCGAGTTTGCCATAGCTGGCAACGGCATGGGCGACCATCGCCTCGATTTGCGCTTCCTCGCGCATATCGGCCTGGAAGGTCGTGACGTCGGGATTGATCGCGCGCAGGTCCTCGGCGACCGCGGCCATTTCCTCGCTCGCGCCGACTCCGTGCGCAGGCGCCATGTCGCCCTTGGTCTCGCCCAGGTCGTGGAGCACCAGCTTGACGCCGTCCTCGGCCAGCTTGCGGGCAATGGCTTCGCCCAGCCCCTTGCGGCGCCCGGCGCCGGTGACGATCGCCACCTTGCCTTCCAGATCGGGATACATGGTCATACTCCTTACAGGTCCATTGCGGCGCGACAGCCTTCGCTCGTCGCCGAAAGCGTGATGCGCGGCGCCTTGCAGTCGCCGATCAGTCGCACGTCGATTCCCGCCGCGCGAAGCGGCGCGGCGAGCGCATCATCGGGGATGCGCGGCGTGGCATAGGTGAGGAAAGCGACGCCGGTCAGCGTCGCTTCGGCGCCGCTGAAGACATTGGCATAGGCGATTTCGCCATCCTCGATGCGCGGCGCGGGCAGAGGGCGTACCGACGTGACGATGCGCACGCCCTGGCTGTAGAGCCGCTTGTAAACGCCCTGCCGCACCATCAGCGATTCATCGCTGGCAATGCGTTCGCGCGGCGTGAGGATGGTGACGGCCTCGAAGCGCGTCATCAGAAACTCGGCGGCGTCATAAGTGAAGGCGCCATGATCCATGTCCCAGATCACGGCGGTGCCTTCCATCCGCGTCTCATAGGGACGCAGCAGGACGGCGGCTTCCCGGATATCGGGGACAAGCCCTTCCTCGCGCCATTCGGGCGGCAGGAAATCCGGCCAGGCGGGCGTCGATCCGGTGGCGAGGACGACATGATCGGGTTCGAGCGCCAGAATGTCCCCGGCGCTTGCGCGCTGCCCCATGTGCAGCGTGACGCCGTGGCGTGCGGCGGCCAGAGCCTGATAGTCGTAAATGCTGCTCAGTCCTTCGCCGCCGGGCAGATCGGCATGGATGCGCGCCTTGCCGCCAACCTCGTCCGATGCGCCGAAGACATGAACCTCATGCCCGCGCGCGGCGGCGACCCAGGCGGCCTCCATCCCGGCGATGCCCGCGCCGACGACCACGACGCGCTTCTTCGCGTCGGCGAGCGGCGGCTTCCAGTCGGCCTCGTCCGCCGCGCCGACGCGCGGGTTGTTGTCGCACAGCAGCCCGCGGCCCGATGCGATCATGCTCCAGCAGCTGTTGCAGGAAACGCAGTAGCGGATCTCCGCTTCGCGCCCGTCGCGCGCCTTGATCCCCCAGGCCGGATCGGTGACGAGCGGGCGGGCGAGCATTACGAGGTCCGCCTTGCCGTCGCGGATCAGCCGCTCGCCTTCATTGGGATCGGTGATGAGGCCGAGCGCGCCGAGCGGCACCCCGGGCGCGCCCGCGCGGCCCAGCCTCTCGATCGTGTCGACATAGGGCATGCGCGGCCCGTGATTGTCGGGCAGGTGGGTGTAAAGCGTGTCCGAATGGCTGCCCCAGCAATAGGTGAGATAGTCCATCTGGCCGGTGGCATGCAGGATCTGCGTGATCTCCGCCGCCTCGCTCTGGTCGATGCCGTCGGGCATGCCGTCCTCGGCGGGAAGCTTGAGGCCGATCAGGAAGCCGGCGCCGCATTCGGCGCGGATGCCCGCCATCAGCTCGCGCAGCAGCCGCGTTCGGCCCGTCAGGTTGCCGCCATAACCGTCTTCGCGGCGGTTCGACCGGCGCGAGAGAAACTGGTGAAAGAGATGGCCGTGCCCGGCGGAAATCTCGACGCCGGAAAAGCCCGCTTCGGCGAGTAGCGCGGATGAGCGCACGAATTCGTCGATCATCCGCACCACCGCATCGGTTTCGAGCGCGTGCGGGACCGTCCAGCTCAGATCGTCGGGAAGCGCGCTGGCGCCATGCGCGTCGAGATTGCGGAAGCCGGCGCGAAAGCCGCGGCCATTATCCTGGATCTGGCCGAGCATATGCCCGCCCTCTTGCCGAACGGCTTCGGCCCAGCGGGGCAGTGTGTCGGCGTTGACGCCCGAAAGAATGTGCGGACGCGTCGGAAGCGTCTGCCAGTGGAGCATGCCCATCGGCTCGCTGACCAGCAGGCTGGCGCCGCCGCGCGCGCGATTGGCGTAATAGGATATCAGCCGGTCAGTGACGCGGCCCTTGTCGGCATAATGCGTCGAGGTCGACGCATGGACGATGCGGTTGGCCAGCGTCAGCGGCCCCACCTGCACCGGGGAAAAGAGATTCGGATAGGCGCTCACGGATCAGCGCGGTTCGTGCGCGCGCAGCACCCGGCGGAGGAATTGCTGGGTCCAGGCGGAGCGCTCCGCCTCGGTTTGCGCGCTCGGGCTATAGGCCTCGATCTCGTCGCGGCTGACGCTGCCCTTTTCGTCGAGCAGCCGCTCGATCGTGTCGACGCGTTCGCGCAGCGCGGCGGTTTCGGCCATCAGTTCGAGCAGGAAGGTCATCATCTGGTCGACTGCGGGATCGTCGTAGAATTGCGACCTTTTGCCCTTGGCGGCGCGGGGCAGTTTCACCTGTTCGTCCTGACCGGCCATGCTCGAAAACCTTTCCAAAAAAAAGCGGCGGGAGGCCGGTAAGCCCCCCGCCGACTCGGGTTCGCTACGATATCAGAAGTCGTAGCGTGCGCGTGCCATCCAGCTACCCGGCTGGTTCAGATACGGGTAGATCAGGAACGAAGTGCGATAGACTTCGTCGAAGCAGTTGGAGCATTCGAGCGTCAGCGACACGTTCGACGGCATGCGGAAGGTCAGGCCGGCGTTGAAGATGCTGTAGCCTTCCTGGAAACCGCGCATGTCGTTCGACGTCGACACCCAGGTGTCCGACACATAGCGCCAGTTCACCGACGGCGTGATGCTGTACCCGCTGCCAAGCTCGGCGGTGTAGTTGAAGCCGAGCGTGGACGTGAAGTCCGGCGCGCGGGTCGGATCGGCGATCTCGCCGTCCGGCGTGACGATGCTGTTGTTGCAGCTGCCGGCAACCCCGTTCAGACAGTCCTGCTGCTGGGCAAGCGTGCCGGCATTGACGTTCTTGTACGTCGCATGCTGCAGGCCGGCCGACCAGTAGATGTTGAGGTTGCGCACCGGCGAAACGGTGACTTCGGCTTCCAGACCATAGTTTTCGAGGTCGGCGACGTTGCGCGTCAGATAGGTGATCGTGCCCGTCGTCGGATCGAGACCACCGCCCGGAAGCTGCTGGTCATAATCCATGAAGTAGAAACCGGTCAGATTGACCCGCAGCATCCGGTCGAACCATTCGGAACGGACGCCCGCTTCATAGGACCAGATGGTTTCCTGGCTGAAGGGCTGGATGCCGGTGGCGTAATAGGCGCGGGCATTCCAACCGCCCGCCTTGAAGCCGCGCGTGGCCGAGGCATAGACGTTGAGGTCGGGATTGAACTCATATTGCAGCGCGAAGCGCGGCGTCCATTCCTTCGACTTCTGCTCGACCGGGATACCCGCGTCGATCAGGTCCTGCGTGCTGAACGGAACGTACAGCGGGTTGCCGGCGGGCAGCGGGCTGTCGTTCGGCGTGTAGGCAACGTCCTTGGTTTCGTCGGTGTAGCGGATACCGGCGGTGAAGGTCAGCGCCGGAGTCAAATGGAAGTCGCCCTGGGCGTAGCCGGCAAAGTCCTCGATGTCGTTGAAGACGGTGCGGTCGGCGCTGCGGGTGGCATTCGCCCGGCCCGAAAGCGGCAGCAGGCTGTTGACGAAATTCGTCTCGTTCGTCTCGTTGAAGTAGAAGACGCCCGCCACGTAATCGACAAAGCCGCCGAACGCCGAACCGGTTACCTTGATTTCCTGGCTGAACTGCTTGTGCCAGCTGTCATTCGCCAGCGGCGTCGAGAAACCGCGCGACGAAGAGACATAGTTGATGCCGTCGAGCACCAGCGAGGAGCTGCTGACACCGGCGAAGCTGTCCGTCAGGAATTCCTGATAGAGGTGGCGATAGCCGGTGATGAAGTTCAGCGTGGCGTTGCTGCCCAGCGTGACTTCGAAATCCGACGCCAGGGCATAGGATTCGGCCGTGTTGCCGAGCGTGTTGTCCGCGAGTTCCTCGGAAACGAGGTCCGCTCCGATCGCCTCGTCGGTCCGCAGCGGCGTGAAGCTGATGCGGCGATCGTTTTCGGCATCGTAGAAGTGCGGCAGGTTGTTGTTCGACGAATTGACATATTCCGCCGACACGTCCCAGGTCACGTCCGGGGTCAGATAGGCACGGACCGCTCCGCGGAAACCATAGCTTTCCTCGCCGTTCAGCTTTTCGCCGGTCGTCAGATTGTCGACATAGCCGTCAGCCGAGATGTAGTAGGCCGAAACCTTGGTCAGCACATCGGCGCTGATCGGCAGATCGACCGAGCCGCGCAGCTGGACGCGATCATAGCGGCCATAGCCGGCTTCCATGAACCCGGTGAATTCGTCGCTGGGCTTGCGCATGACGACGTTGATGGCGCCACCGGTGGTGTTCTTCCCGAACAGCGTGCCCTGCGGACCGCGCAGCACTTCGATGCGCTCGACATCGAAGAAGGAGAAGTTGTTGGCGCCCTGGCGTGCGATGTAGATGCCGTCGACATAGGAGCCGATCGGCGGATCGAAGGTCGAAATAGATTCGGTGTTCGAAAGACCGCGCATCGCATAGGCGTTGGCGGTGCCGACCGACGTGTTGTTGTGGCCGATCAGGTTGGGAACATAGTTCACCAGATCGAGCGTGTTGGTGATCTGGCGCTCGGCCAGGTCTTCGGCCGAAAAGGCGCTGACTGCGATCGGAACATCCTGCAGCCGCTCTTCGCGACGCTGTGCGGTAACGACGATTTCATTGGCCATGCCGGCGGCCGTATCCTGCGGATCGCTCGCACCGGTAGTTGTCTGGGCATGGGCGGAAGCGCTCGAAAGCAATACCGCGCCGACGAAGAACGCTAGTTTAGAAGTACGCTGGACCATGTTGCTCCCCTTAATGCTCTGGAGTCAGTTTCCTGCGGAAATTTGCAACGAACTGTCCGGCGCGCGACCCGGTGTGCGTTGTCATTTATTTGTTATAGTCTTATATCATTAAGGCCGGCTGTCCATAGTCTTTCGGTGCTTTGAAGGCCGATTGGGCAAAAAAATAAATACAGTTGTTACAGATGGTTATGCCGTGTTCCCGTCGATGGTTTCCGACTGTGCCGTTTTGGCAACACTGTTCAAAAAGGTAGCGACCGGCACCCACCATTCGGTGATTCGGTCAAGCACCATGCCGGGGCCGCCGGGCAACTCGGCATAGTTCCAGTCGGGGCGCGCCTCGCGCAGCCGGGCGGCGGACGGGAACACCGCATCGGTGCGGCTGCCGATGATCAGCGTCGGGGCCGAAATGCGCGGCACTTCGGCTTCGAAGTCGAACAGCGGGATCACCGAATGGCCATGTTCCTTCCACGGACCATGCAGGAAATAGGAGACGACGCCGATATGAACGGTTTCGTCGCTCCAGTCCTTGTCGCCGACGCGTTTCACCCATTCCCACCGGTCGCTGATGTGCCTGCCGTCGGGCGCGATTTCCTGATTGTCGGGGAAGCGGCCGATGCGCGCGGCGCGGTCCTCGGCGGACATGAACGGCGCATTGTCGAGGATCAGCGCGCGAACAAGCTCGGGCCGGTCGGCAGCGAGCTTGCCCGCGGCGAGCCCGCCGCCGCGATGGCCCAGCACGATCGCGGGCGCGACGTCGAGCGCTTCGATCAGCGCGGCTGTTGCCTGCGCATAGGCTTCGATCGACGGGGTCGTGGGGGGATCGGACATGCCGTGCGCGGGCAGGTCGATCGCGATCGCGCGGAACCCGGCCCGCGCGATCAGCGGCAGCGCGTGGCGGAATTGGATCGAAGACCAGGGGGCCTGATGCACCAGCACGACCGCCGGGCCTTCGCCCATGCTGCGATAGTGAAGCTGGCCGTCCGGCCCGTCGACATAGCCGCGACGTTCGCCCGGCAGTGCCGTCATGATCGGCAGCGTCATGCCGGTTCTCCCATCGGGATCATCGCTTCGCCGAGCAGCCGGCCGAAGGTCATCGCCGGCGTCACCATCATGCCACCGCACGCGGCCTTGCCCATCGTCTGGCTCGAGCCGAGAATCTCGCCCGCGGCATAGAGATTGGGGATGGCGCTGCCGTCGTGACGGATCACGCGCAGCCGCGCATCGACCGCGAGGCCTATCGCGCTCGAGATCGAACTGGCCTGCATGCGGATGGCGTAGAAAGGACCCTTGGCAATCGGCAGCGGCGCGTGCTGCCGTCCGAAAAAGTCATTGCCGGTCAGCACGCCGTAGTTGAAGCCGGCAACCGAGGTTTCAAGGCCCGAGGCATCGATTCCCGCCTTCGCGGCCAGTGCCTCGATACTGTCGGCGCACAGGAATGCGGGGCCGCCGCGATCGAACGCGGCCCTGATGTCGTCGCGCGACCAGCCGACGATCATCGGCGGCGCTTCGTTCAGGATCGCGTCGTCGAACACGATCCAGTAGCGGTTCTTCGGCTGGAACAGCAGCGCCATTTCGCGCGCGTCGACGCTTTCAACGTCCTCGCGGACGAAGCGGGCGCCGTTGCTGTTGACGTAGATTTCCCACGGCTTTCGACGCTCGGGGAAATGTTCGATCCGGCCGGTCATCCGCGCGGGGAAATCGTCGGTGTCGAACAGCGTGCCGAAATTGACGAACAGATTTTCCTCGCCGCGGGCATAGCCGCCGACCGATTCGCCGAGCATCAGCCCCGCCCCGCGCGACCATTGATAGGGGGCAGCATTATATTGCGGATAGCCGTTGCGCTGCTCGAACATCTCGGGATTGCCGGCATAGCCGCCACAGGTGAGCAGCACCGCAGCGGCGGAAATCCGGTGCGTATCGCCATCGGCATCGCGCGCGACCAGGCCGGTCACGGCGCCCAGATTGTCGGTGGTCAGGCCGGTGACTTCGTGGCGCAGCGCGACAGTCAACTTGCCTTCGGCGACGAGCCGATCGACGATCGGGATCAGCACGTCCTTGACGCTGATCCCGCCCTCGGCACCCCAGTAATAGCGGGGCAGGCGATAGGCTTCGTGGCCGAAGCCGGTGACCGGGTGTTCGGGCAGCGGCTCGAACCCTTCATCCATCAGCCAGTCGAAGGTTTCGGCGGCGTTTTCCACGGCCAGGCGGACGATGTCGGGATTGGCCGTGCCGCGGCTGATCCGCATTACGTCCTCGTAATGCAGCTCGGCGCTGTCCTCGATCCCGCGTTCGCGCTGCAGCCGCGTCCCGGCCGCGCTCATCTGGCCGGTGGCGACCCAGAGCGACCCGCCAAGCTGGTCGGCATATTCGAGCAGCAGCACGCGCGCGCCGCGCCGCGCGGCAAAGATCGCCGCGGGCAGCCCCGCCGATCCGCCGCCGACAATGGCGATGTCCCAACGGCCGCCCAGATCGTGCTCGCTTGCCATCCCGTTGCTCACTCCATGCCCTGAAACAAATTGCACGTTACCATCTTAAATGTTCTATCTTTATATCAAATCAGGCATTGCGACTGAAATCAAGCCGGTTCCGAACCCGATTTTCGAAAGGGAGAAAAATCCATGTTTCAAATGCAGAAATGGCAGTTGCTGGCGTGTTCCGCGGCCCTGATGATCGGTACGGTGCCCGCCGCACAGGCACAGACTGCGTGCCCGGCTGAAGGCACGGCCAGCGCCGAATGGATCGGGCTGAGCCAGCTCCACGGCGGCAAGGGCTATGCCGACACGCCGATGGGGCAGGTGCATTATCGGCTGGCCGGTGAGGGGGAGGGGCCGGTGATCGTGCTGCTGCATCAGACGCCCTGGTCGATGGTGCAATATGCCGAGGTGCAGGCGTGCCTCGCCGAACGCGGCGTGCGGTCGCTGGCGATCGATACGCCGGGCTATGGCATGTCCGACATGCCCGGGGGGCATCCGACGATCGCGCAATATGCGGACAATCTGATTCCCGTGCTCGACAAGCTGGGGCTCGATCGCGTGATCCTGGCCGGCCACCATACCGGGGCGAGCATCGCCGCGTCCTTCGCCTCGCGACATCCCGACCGCACGGCGGGCCTGCTGATGCACGGCACGCCGCTCTATAGCCGGGCCGAGCGCGAGACGCGGCTATCCGGGACGCACCGCACTCGCGACCTCAGCGAGGATGGCAGTCATCTGTCGGAATATTACGCCTATATCCGCAACTATGCCGGGCCGAATCCGCGCACCAGGATCACTGCCAACTGGTCGACGATCACCTGGTGGCTTTCGGGCGTCGCCGATGTCGCGCACGAAGCGGTGTATCTGCACGATCTGGGCGAGGATCTGGACCGCGTGATCGCGCCGACCATGATCTTTTCCGACGCGCAGGATTCGCTCCATGTGAACGATCAGCGTGCCGCTGCGCTGAAGCCGTGGTTCGGCTACACGCAATTTTCCGAAGGCGGCGCGCATGCGATGATGATCGACCCCGCGCGCTGGGCACGGCTCGCCGCCCGGTTCGTCGGCGAGGTTGCGGACGGAAGCGCCCCGGCGGGCGATTGACCCGCCGGGAAGCGCCCGTGTTACGCCAGCGTGGGCGCCGCTCCCGGCGTCTGGGTGGGGTCGATCGTGTCTTCCGGTTCGGCCCGGGTGCTCGCGGCCATCTCCTCGGCCAGCTTGCGATAGTGATGGAAGCCGAGGAAGACCGTGAGGATCGAGGGAATTCCGACCAGCAGCACAAACCCGCACAGCACGACGCCGATCGATGCGGGATTGCCCGACCAGTCAGTCGCCGCGCCGATCAGCGGCGGGCCGATCAGCGGGCCGACCAGCGTGATGATCGCATTGAAGATCGCCACCGAGCGGCTGCGCATTTCGCCGGGCGTGATCATCTGCAGCGCGGCGGGGCCGCCGGCGGTCGCCGCGGACTTGCCGATGAATGCCAGGAACATCGCGACGATTGCCAGTTCGGGCGTCGGCAGGATCGGATAGAGCGCGCTCATCGGCACGGTGATGCACAGGCCGAGCATCAGTGTGCGCATGCCGACCAGATCGGCATTCTTGCCGAGGAACTTGCCTGCCCAGAGCGCCAGCGCGGTGCCGAGCGGCCCGGCAGTGAAGTAGAACAGGCCCGTCACGGCGCCGATCGTGGCGACGTCCCAGCCCCAGACACGCTCGAACAGCGGCACGTTCCAGACGGTGAGCGTGCTCATTGCGAAGTTGCAGGTTCCGCCGACGATCAGCACGCCAAAGCCCTTCCACCGGTCGAGCATGTAGCGCACGGCGCTCATCTTGGCGGCTTCTTCCTCGTTCGCGCTGATCGTGTCGCGCTTCTTGGGTTCCTTCACCGTCAGCATCAGCAGCCCGAAGATGAAGCCGGGAACGCCGACGAGCAGGAAGGTCATCTGCCACGGCGCGAATTCCCGACCGAGGATGGTGACATGCCCGACGTCATGGAGCGCGGCGACCAGCATGCCGCCGACCAGAAAGGCGAGTCCGGCGCCGAGATAGGGACCGGCCATATAGAGGCTGATCGCCCGTGCGCGCCCCTCGCGCTTGAAATAGTCGCTGATGATCGAGACCGAGCAGGGGCTTACCACCGCTTCGCCGATGCCGAGACCCAGGCGCAGCAGCAGCAGCGGCAGGAACGACATGGCAAAGCCGCTCATCGTCGTCATCGTGCACCAGATGAAGATGCCGAGGATCAGCATCCATTTGCGGCTCGTCTTGTCCGCCATCACGCCGAGCGGCACCGTTACCGCGACATTGAAAAGCGAGAAGGCCGGACCGAGCAGCAACCCGATCTGAAAGTCGGTAAGCCCGAGCGATTCCTTGATCGGCCCCACCACCAGCGAAAGGATGAACCTGTCGAAATAGGACAGGATGAATACCAGCAGGAGAAGTATGACGACATACCAGCGATAGGCCGTGCTCTTGGGTTCGCTCGTCACATATTTCCCCTGCTCTGACCGGCTTCAGGCGCCGGTGATGTTGGTAATTCCCCCGGTCGCCCGACGCTTATTCGGGCAGGCTGCTGCCGAACACGTACCAGCCGCCCTTGCCGTGACGCGGACGTCCCGGTTCGTCCCAGTCGAACTCGCTGTGGCGATCGGGATAGCTGTTCACGTCGGGCAGGATATGCGCGAAGCTGCGCCCGGCATCGAACCCGGCTCCCTCGCACAGCGCAATCGGATCCTGCGCGCGAAAGGCAGTGTAGAAGGGTTCGTTATTGTGCTCGGTATCCCAGTTCCAGAAATAGTCTTCCCACGGATCGACCAGGTTCGACGCGGGCAGTTCCTGATGCACCATCAGTCCGCCGGGCCGCAGCAAGCGTCGGCATTCGGCGAGCACGTTGCGCGTCGCCTTGACCGGAATTTCGTGGAAGAAGAAGCTCGATACGATCAGGTCGAAATGCTGATCGGGGAAGTCGAGCTGCTCGGCATTCTGCTGGCTGAAATGGATCGGCACATCCATGTGCTCGGCAATCGCATGGCCCCAGCGCAGCAGCGGCGCGCCGACATCGACGCCGTGGATTTCGGCCTCGGGAAAGGCATCGGCATAGGGGATCAAGTTCTTCCCCGATGACGTGCCCAGATCGAGGATGCGCAGCGGCCGGAAATCGGGGCGCTTGTGCTTGATCCAGCGGCTGATCACGCGCGCGACGCCGCCCCAGCTGCGGAAATTCATGCTCGCGCTGAAGACGCGCGCGCCAAGGCTTACGACCGCGCCCTGCGCGACATCGTCCTCGATCCATTCGGAATGGAAACAGCCCGGCGTCAGATGCACGTCGAGCGCCGTGACATAGCGCGGAATTTCAAGATCGGGGTCGAGCCGCAGCGACCCGCCCGCCGGATTGCGCTCGGCGGCGTCGCGGGCAACCGCAATCATCTCGGGCAGGGCGCGCTCGACTTCGTCCTGCACCGACAGGAAGCACATTTCCTGCGCATTGTAGCGAAGCGCGCTGTAGAGTTGGTAGCTCGGTTCTTTTTCCATCGCGGCGTCGATCGCGCGGGCCGAATCGAACACGGTGCCGCGCGCTTCGGCGGCGGGCCGTATCCGCGATTCGAAATCGTCGTGAACCGCTTCGGGCATATCCTGAATCGCATAGCGACGCAGCGCGCTGGCGAAGCGCTGGCGCCCGCGTTCGTCGAGCGTCGGATGCGCGAGCGATTCGATATCCGGGATGGCGGAATTCTGGCGATCCGATGTCGTGTCCACGGCCATGATGCACCTCCGTCCTTGGCGACTGCCGAGCGGCGGCTGGGACGCTTTTCGCTTGACCTCGTGCCGCTCTGGAGCGTTTACGCCTGTTGAATAGTCTTATATCTAGTACAAATGGAAACGCAAGGGGACGCTGTGGGACCGGATAAGAGACGGGTGGTGATCGTGGGTGCGGGGCCGGTGGGCCTGACCGCCGCGCGGCTGATGCAGGAGAAGGGGATTCCCTTCGTCCTGATCGAGGCCGCGGAGCAGCTTTCTGAGGATTTGCGAGCCTCCACCTTTCATCCTCCGACGCTTGAAATGCTCGATACGCTGGGCGCGGGCGCGCCGCTTATCGCGCAGGGGCTGATCGGTCGCACCTGGCAGATTCGCCTGCACCCGAGCGGCGAGAAGGCGCTGTTCGATCTTGCCGCGATCGCGGACGACACAGCCCACCCCTATCGCCTGCAATGCACGCAGGCGACTCTGTGCCGCATCCTGCTGGCGCAGGTGCGCGAGCGCGGCGGCGATGTGCGGATGGGCATGGCGGCCGATGCGATCGAACAGGACGACAATGGCGTCCGTGTCACGGCGAAGGCGGCGGACGGATCGACCGAAATCTTCGAAGGCGGCTGGCTGATCGGGGCGGATGGCGCCCGCTCGCGCGTGCGCGGCGAAGTCGCGACCAGTTTCGAAGGCAAGACCTATCCCGAAACGACGATCCTCGCGACGACTCGCTTTCCGTTCGAGGAGCATCTGCCCGGGCTGTCCAACGTCAATTATGTCTGGAAGGACGCCGGGACGTTCAGCCTGTTGCGGCTGCCCGATCTGTGGCGGTGCAGTCTTTATCCCGATGGCGACGAGACCATCGAGGATGCGGTGCGGCCCGAAAGCATCGCGCGCAAGCTGCAGGAAATCGCGCCGAGCGATACGCCGCATATCGTTGACGAAATCCGGCCCTATCGCATCCACATGCGGATCGTGGACCGCTATCGCAACGGCCGCATCCTGCTGGCCGGCGACGCCGCGCATCTCAATTCGCCTTCGGGCGGCATGGGGATGAACGGCGGCATCCATGACGCGTTCGAGCTGGTGAACACGCTGGAACAGGTGATCGACGGCGTGTCGCCCGACCTGCTCGATCGCTATACGCGCCGTCGCCGTCCGATCGCCGAGGACGAGATACTCAAACAGGCCGATCGCAACCGGTCGCGGATGCAGGAGCGCGATCCCGCGCGTCGCCGCGAAATGCTGGCCGAGCTTCAGGCGATCGCCGCCGATCCCGACAAGGCGCGCGCGCATCTGCTGCGCACATCGATGTACACGGGCCTCGCCCGCGCGGCGGAAATCGCATGAGCGGCCGGTACGATTACGGATGCGCCGGGATCATCGGCATCGGTACGCCGCAGGCCAACCCCACGGTCGAGGCGGAGATGCGCATCCTGTTCGATCCGACCGTGCTGACTCAGACGGTGCGGCTCACCAGCGGCGCGGAAGCGTCGAACGATCGGCTGCGCGACTATCTGCTCGGTCTCGAAACCGCGCTCGAACGCTATGACACGCTGCGCCCGGCGGCGTTCGGATTCGCCTGCACCGGTTCTTCCTATCTGGTGCGTGCGAACGATCAGGCGCTGCTGCTCGATCGGCTGCAGCGGCAGTTCGGCTTTCCCATCGTGACCGCCACCGACGCAATAACCGCAGAACTGGACCTGGCGGGGGCGAAGCGAATCGCACTCGCCTCGCCCTATCCGGGGACGCTTTCCGACGCGGCGGCCGATTTCTGGCGCGAAGCCGGGTTCGATGTCGCGACGGTACGGCGGATCGACACCGGCATCGCCGATACGCGCGGCATCTATACGCTGGGCAGCGCCGATGCGCGGCCGGTCGCGCAGGAACTGGCGAAGCTCGATGTCGACGCGGTGCTGCTCAGCGGCACTGGCATGCCGTCGCTCGCGCTGCTCGCGCAAGCCGAGGACGGCCCTGCCATATTTTCCTCCAACTATTGCCTCGCCGCGCAGCTCTGCCGTGTCGCGGGGCTGCCCGCGCTCGACCGCTCGCAATGGGTCGCGCGCCTCGCCCAAGCCACCAGCCCGAAGGAACTTGCCCCATGACCGACACGCCGACCGCCATCATCGACGCCCAGCCGGTCACCGGCAGCGGCACTCCGTTCGACGTTGTCGATCCCGCCAGCGAGGAAGTGATCGCGACGATCCCCGGCGCCGAGGACGCGCTGGTCGACCGCGCCGTCACATCGGCCCGCGCCGCCTTCGAAAAGGGCGACTGGCGGCTGTTGCCCGTCGCGGACAAGCAGAAGGTGCTGCGCGATTCGGCCGACGCGATCGACGCGGCGGCCGATGACATCGCCGATATCGAATGCGCCAATACCGGCCTGCCCTATCATCAGGTGCGCGGGCGGCAGGTCGGCCGTGCAGCCGACAATTTCCGTTTCTTCGCCGATTATATCGGCCAGATGACCGCCGAGCTCTATGAGCAGGAGGCCAATTACCTCACTTATGTCCGGCGCGAGCCGCTGGGTGTCGCGGGTCTCATCTCGCCGTGGAATTCGCCGCTCGCGCTGGGGTCGATGAAGATCGCTTCGGCCATCGCCTTCGGCAACAGCTGCGTCATCAAGCCGGCGGAGCAGGCGCCGCTCGGCCTCACGATGATGACTCAGGTGATGCAGGGCGCCGGATTGCCGCCGGGCGTGGTCAATCTGGTCAACGGGCTGGGCGTGGAAAGCGGCGACCGGCTGGTCCGCCACCCGCTGATCGATGGCGTTTCGTTCACGGGCGGTACGCGGACAGGCAAGATCATCATGGAGGCCGCCGGCGCGATGCTGAAACCGTCCGTCATGGAACTGGGCGGCAAATCGGCGAACATCATCTTCGACGATGCCGATTTCGAACAGGCGGTCGATGGCGCGCTGGTCGGCATCTTCACCAATAACGGCCAGCAATGCCTCGCCGGATCGCGCATCCTCGTCCAGCGCGGCATCTATGACCGTTTCGTCGAGGCATTCGTGGCGCGCGCGAAGAAGGTCCGTGTCGGCCATCCGCGCGAAGCGACCACCGAAGTCGGCCCGCTGATGACCAAGGCGCATTACGATCATGTGATGAGCTTCGTCCCCGCCGCCGAGGATGCCGGCGCCCGTATCCTTGTGGGCGGTGGCCGCGCCGAAGGGTTCGAGCGCGGCTATTATTTCCAGCCGACCATCGTCGAGGTCGATTCGAACACGCATCGGCTGTGTCAGGAGGAAATCTTCGGCCCGTTCGCGGCGATCATGCCGTTCGACACCGCCGAGGAGGCATGGGCCATCGCCAATGAATCGCGCTTCGGGCTGGTCAGCTACATCTGGTCGCAGGACATTGCGAAGATCATGGAGGGGCAGGAGCGCATCTTCGCCGGCACCGTGTGGTGCAACACCCCGATGATCCGCGATCTCCACGCCCCGTTCGGCGGCTATCGCGAATCGGGCGTCGGCGCCGAGGGCGGCCGCGCCGCCGAAGCCTTCTACACCCGGCAGAAGACGGTGAGCATTCCGCGCCGCCCGCTCACCCTGCCCAAGCTGGGAGCCTGACCCGATGGCCAGCCTGCACGAAGAACTGACCGAATTTCTCGATGCCTATTTCGAAGCATGGAACCGCTATGACGTCCCTGCGATGAAGGCACTGTGGGACGCGGACGAACCCGATGTCACCTATCTGGCCGAAGAGGCGGAACCGCATCACGGATGGGACGCGGTGCACCGCTATTGGGGTGTCGACCGTTCCCAGTCCGAGCGGCTGGTGAGCTGGCACGATCTGCATGCGACCCGGGCGAGCGACGATGTCGCGATCGCGTTCTTCCACGCCAACTGGAGCACCTATATTCCAGGCAACCGCCTCTATCCGCGGCCCTTTGGCGGGCCGGTGCGGATTTCGATGGTGCTGCGGCGCAAGGCCGATGGCTGGCGCGCGATCCACTATGTCGAATGCCCGCTTGCCTCGATCGTCCAGCTGCGCAAGGCGCATGAGGACGCAGTCGAGCCCGCGCTGCACGAACGCCTTGCCGCCAAGGGCATCACCTACTGATCCTCCCTCCAAGCGAAAGAAGAGAGATTATGGCAACCGAACTTCAGACCGTCCCGGTCCGCACCATCGATGGCAGGGATGCCAGCCTCGGCGATTATGCCGGCAAGGTGCTGCTCGTCGTCAACGTCGCTTCGAAATGCGGCCTCACCCCGCAATATGAAGGGCTCGAAGCGCTCTATCGCTCCAAGAAGGATGCCGGTCTGGTCGTGCTCGGCTTCCCGGCCAACAACTTCCTTGCGCAGGAGCCCGGCACCGAGGAGGAAATCGCGACCTTCTGTTCGACCGAATATGACGTGACTTTCCCGATGTTCTCGAAGATCAGCGTCGCGGGCGAGGATCGCCACGCGCTCTATTCGGCGCTGGTCGCCGCCGAACCGGAAGCGCAGGGTCCCAATGGCGAAGCGATGCGCGAACGCCTGTCGAGCAAGAACATTCCGATCCATCCCAAGCCCGAAGTGCTGTGGAATTTCGAGAAGTTCGTGATCGGCCGCGACGGCGAAGTCGCCGCGCGCTTTGCTCCCGATACGCCGCCGAGCGACCCCGAGCTGCTCGCCGCGATCGACAAGGCGCTTGCCGCCTGACCGACGCGGCACGTCGCAGCGGCGGCACGCTCCGTAACATTGCGAATCGGAACCGGGAGGGCGGTGCGACATATTCGGGGCATGACCAGTGCCCCCGATGCGTCGCCCGCTCGTACCGCCGCCCCGCAGGGAGCGGACGGCACCGAGCCCTATGTCCTCCCCTTTGTCGCGGTCGGCATATCCGACGTGCCGCGGGTCGGGGGCAAGAATGCCTCGCTGGGGGAGATGATCCAGCATCTCGGCGCGAGCGGGGTGCGCGTTCCCGATGGCTTCGCGACCACCGCTGAGGCCTATCGCAGGACGATCGCCGATGCCGGGCTGGAAGCGCCGCTGCGCGAAGCGATCGCGGGGATGCGCGACGGCAGCCTGACGCTGCAGCAGACCGGCGAGACGATCCGCCGCCGCTTGCTGGAGGCGCCGCTGCCCGACGCCGTGGTCGCCGCGATCCGCGACGCCTATCGCGCGCTGTGCGAGGAACTGGGCGAGGCCGATGCCGCCGTCGCGGTACGCTCCAGCGCAACCGCTGAGGATTTGCCCGATGCGAGCTTCGCCGGGCAGCAGGAGACGTTCCTCAACATCAGCGGCGAGGTCGCGCTGCTCGATGCGTGCCGGCGCTGCTATGCCTCGCTGTTCACCGATCGCGCGATTTCCTATCGCGAGACCAAGGGGTTCGATCATCTCGCCGTCGCGCTGTCGATCGGCGTGCAGCATATGGTGCGCTCGGACGAGGCCGGATCGGGCGTCATGTTCTCGCTCGATCCCGATACCGGCTTTCCCGACGTCGTTTCGATCAGCGCCGCCTGGGGCCTTGGTGAAACGGTAGTGCAGGGCGCGGTCGATCCCGATGCCTATAGCGTGTTCAAGCCGCTGCTCGACGTGCCGGGCAAGCGCCCGATCATCGGCAAGAAGCGCGGGCGCAAGGCGCGCAAGATGGTCTATGCCAGCGGCGGCAGCGCGCGCACGCAGACGCTCGATACCAGCGCCGCCGAGCGGCAGGCGCTGGTGCTGGGCGACGACGAAGTGCTGACGCTGGCACGATGGGCCTGTGCGATCGAGCGCCATTACGGCCGCGCGATGGATATGGAATGGGCCAAGGACGGGCGCAGCGGCGAGCTCTATATCGTCCAGGCGCGGCCCGAGACGGTGCAGGCCGCGCGGCGCTCGGCGCCGCTGCGCAGCTGGCACCTCGATCGCGGCGCTGCCGAGCCGATCGTCACCGGCGCGGCGGTGGGCCAGGCGATTGCCGCGGGCGAGGTCTGCCTGATCCGCGACCCGGCCGATATCGCGCAGTTCCGCGACGGCGCGGTGCTGGTCACTGAAATGACCGATCCCGACTGGGTGCCGATCATGCGCAAGGCATCGGGCATCGTCACCGATCACGGCGGCACGACCAGCCATGCGGCGATCGTCAGCCGCGAGCTGGGCGTGCCCGCCATCATCGGCACCGGCAATGCGACCGAACTGCTCAAGGACGGCGACGCCGTGACCCTGTCCTGCGCCGAGGGCGACGAGGGGCGCGTCTATCCCGGTACGCTCGATTTTTCGAGCGAGGATATCGACGTCGCCGCGCTCCCCGACACGCGCACGCAGCTGATGGTCAACCTTGCCGATCCCGACACTGCCTTTTCGTGGTGGCGGCTGCCCGCCAAAGGCGTCGGGCTGGCGCGGATGGAGTTCATCGTCAGCAACTGGGTTCGCGTCCATCCGATGGCGTTGGTCCATCCCGAACGCGTCACCGATCGCGCGGCGAAGCGCGAGATCGCGGCGCTGACGCGCGGCTATGCCGATCCGAAGGACTATTTCGTCGAAACGCTCGCACTCGGCGTGGCGCGCATCGCCGCCGCCTGCCATCCGCATCCCGCGATCGTGCGGCTGAGCGATTTCAAGACCAACGAATATGCCCATCTGCTCGGCGGTGCGGGATTCGAGCCGCATGAGGAAAACCCCATGCTCGGCTTTCGCGGCGCCTCGCGCTATTACAATGAGCGCTATCGCGAAGGCTTCGCGCTCGAATGCCGCGCACTCAAGCGCGTGCGCGAGACGATCGGGCTCGACAATCTGATCGTGATGGTTCCCTTCTGCCGCACGCCGGACGAAGCCGATCGTGTGTTAGCCGAAATGGCGGCGAACGGGCTGACGCGCGGCGAGGACGGACTGCAGGTCTATGTGATGTGCGAAATCCCCGCAAACGTGCTGCGCGCCGAGGAGTTCGCGCAGCGCTTCGACGGTTTCTCGATCGGATCCAACGACCTCACCCAGATGGTGCTCGGCATCGATCGCGACTCGGCGATGCTCGCGCCGCTGTTCGACGAGCGCGATCCGGCGGTGAAGGCGATGATCGCGCAGGTGATCGACCGCGCGCACGAGAGCGGCGCCAAGGTCGGCATCTGCGGCCAGGCGCCGAGCAACTATCCCGAATTCGCGCGTTTCCTGGTCGAACAGGGGATCGATTCGATCTCGCTTAATCCCGACAGCTTCGTGAAGACGATCGCCACCGTCGCACAGGCCGAGACGGCCGCCGGGGCGGACTGATCGGGGTGGCGCCGCCCGTGGCCGGTTGCGGGACCGTGGTGGCGGTGCGCGGTGCGGTGCTCGACGCGCGCTTTGCCGACGGGCCCCTTCCCGCGATCGAGGAAGCGCTGACGATCGCCGACGGCGATCGGACGGTGCGCGCCGAAGTGCAGGCGCATCTCGATACGCATACGGTGTGCGCGGTCGCGCTGGGCAACACCGCGGGGTTGCGGCGTGGCGCGGCGGTCACCGCCGAGGGCGGGCCGTTGACGGTGCCGGTGGGGGACGCCGTGCTCGGACGGTTGCTCGACGTCACCGGGGCGATCGGTGACGATGCCGGGCCCCTGCCCGCCGACACGCCGCGCCGTCCGATCCACCGACCCGCGCCCGCGCTTGCCGATCAGGCGGGATCGTCGGGACTGTTCGCGACAGGGATCAAGGTGATCGACCTGCTCGCGCCGCTCAGCCGCGGCGGCAAGGCGGCGATGTTCGGCGGCGCGGGCGTCGGCAAGACGGTGCTGGTGATGGAGCTGATCCACGCGATGGCCGAAAGCTATCAGGGCCTGTCGGTATTCGCGGGTGTCGGCGAACGCTCGCGCGAGGGGCATGAGCTCCTGCTCGACATGCGCCGGTCGGGCGTGCTCGACCGCGCGGCGCTGGTCTATGGCCAGATGAACGAGCCGCCCGGTGCGCGCTGGCGCGTCCCCATGACCGCACTCGCCATCGCCGAATATTTCCGTGACGAGGCGCGTCGCGACGTGCTGCTGCTGATGGACAATGTATTTCGCTTCGTACAGGCGGGCGCGGAGGTGTCCGGGCTGCTCGGCCGCCTTCCCTCGCGGGTCGGCTATCAGCCGACGCTGGCGAGCGAAGTCGCCGCGTTGCAGGAGCGGATCGCCTCGCTCGGCGACGCCGCGGTGACCGCGATCGAGGCAGTGTACGTCCCCGCCGACGACTTCACCGATCCCGCCGTTACCGCGATCGCCGCGCATGTAGACAGCACCGTCATGCTCTCGCGCGACATGGCTGCCGAGGGCATGTATCCTGCGGTCGATCCGATCGCGTCGTCATCGGTACTGCTTGACCCGCTCGTCGTCGGCGAGGAGCATGTCCGCATCGCGCGCGAGGTGCGCCGGACGATCGAACAATATCGGGAGCTGCAGGACGTGATCTCGCTGCTCGGCGTCGAGGAACTGGGGGCGAAGGACCGGCGCGTCGTCGGCCGGGCGCGGCGGCTGATGCGCTTCCTCACTCAGCCCTTCGCCGTCACCGAGGCGTTCACCGGGATGGCAGGCAGATCGGTGCCGCTCGCCGACACGATCACCGGATGCGCGCGAATCCTCGACGGCGACTGCGATGCCTGGAGCGAGGAATCGCTCTACATGATCGGCGGTATCGACGAAGCCGAGGCAAAGGCGCATGCCGAAAGCGCGGCGGCATGACGCTGTACCTCACCATCGCGACGCCCACCGAAATCGCTGTGCCGCGCGGGCCTGTGTATCTGGTGCGCGGCGACGACGAATCGGGCAGCTTCGGCATTATGGCGGGGCATCTCGACATGCTGACGGTCATGCAGCGCGCGGTGCTGCGCTGGCGCACCGAGGCCGAGGGCCCGCAGCGATTTTGCGCGGTGCACGGCGCGCTGTTCGTCGTGCGCGACGGTGAGGAAGTCGAAGTATCGGCGCGCGAGGCGCATTGCGGCGACGATCTCGCCCGGCTCGAACGGGAAATCGCCTCGGCGCGCACCGAGGAGAAGGAACGCGCGCGCGGCGAACGAGTCGATGCGATGCGGCTGCACGCGCGTGCGGTGCGCAGCCTGGTGGCGCATCTGCGCGCGCCTGGAGCGACGGAGATCGGCATATGACCGATCGCGACTCCGCACCGCCCGACCGGCTGGCCGATGCGGCGCATGTCGCGCGGCGCCGCGCGGAAAGAGGTGCACGGACCCCCGAACCCTCGCTCGCCGCGCGGCTGGCGCAGATTGGCGTGCTCGGCTGGATGATCGTCCTCCCGGCGCTGGCGGGAGTGGCGATCGGCCGCCTCGTCGACCGGCGGTTCGACAGCGGCATCATGATGACGGCGGCACTGCTGTTGCTCGGCGTGTCGATCGGCTTCTGGTCGGCGTGGCGCTGGATGCATCGGTCATGAGCGTCACGCTGCAGCTTCTTCTCGGCGCGCTTGGTGGAATCGCGCTCGCCGCGCTCCATCTCGGCACGCTTTCGCCCAGCGTGCGCTGGATGTCCGAAGGGCGGGCGGCGGCGGCGGTATTGCTGCAGTTCGTTCGTTTCGCGCTGCTCGCCGCGGCGTTGTTCGCGCTGGCGCAGCTGGGGGCGGCGACGCTCGTCGCGGCGGTGGTAACGCTGATCGCGACGCGACTGCTGCTGCTCCACCGGCTTTCGCGGACCTGCCATGATCGGTTCGCCGCTCGCGATCGAACCCGTGTTCCAGCTCGGTTCCGTGCCGATCACCATGCCGGTGCTCGTCACCTGGGGGATCATACTGGTCCTTGTCGGCGGCGCGGCGCTGCTGACGCGGCGGCTGCGGATCGAACCGGGCAAGGCGCAGGTCGCGCTCGAGCTGCTGGTGTCGACGATCGACAGCCAGATCCGCGACACGATGCAGGCCGACCCGGCGCGCCACCGCATGCTGATCGGCGGATTGTTCGTGTTCATCCTGATCGCCAACTGGACCGCGCTGATCCCGGGCGTCGAGCCGCCGACCGCCCATATCGAGACCGACGCGGCGCTTGCCGCGATCGTGTTCGCGGCGATGATCCGCGAAGGCGTGCGTGCACGCGGCGCGCTCGGCTATCTCAAGAGCTTCGCCGAGCCGGTCTGGTTCATGGCGCCGCTGACCCTGATCGAGCAGATCACGCGCACCTTCTCGATGATCGTGCGCCTGTTCGGCAACGTGATGAGCGGGGTGTTCGTCATCGGCATCCTGCTCTCGCTCGCCGGACTGCTCGTCCCGATCCCGCTGATGGCGCTCGACCTGCTCACCGGCGCGGTCCAGGCCTATATCTTCGCGGTGCTGGCGATGGTGTTCATCGGCGCCGCGATCGGCGAATCCGCTCCTTCTTCCCCCGACACTCATTCGCAGGAACCGACATGACCGACCTTGTCCAGATCGCCAGCATCCTCGCCGCCGCGCTCGCGGTATCGTTCGGCGCGATCGGCCCGGCGCTCGGCGAAGGGCGGGCGGTGGCTGCCGCGATGGACGCGATCGCGCGACAGCCCGAAATGGCGGGCACCATTTCGCGAACGCTGTTCGTCGGGCTGGCGATGATCGAGACGATGGCGATCTACTGCCTCGTCGTCGCGCTGCTCGTGCTGTTCGCCAATCCCTTCGTCCACTGATCGGCGGAGCGAGCGGCGGTGCGGATAGACTGGTGGACGCTGGGACTGCAGGCGGTCAACGCGATCGTCCTGATCTGGCTGCTCGGCCATTTCCTGTTCCGTCCGGTCGCCGCGATCATTGCCACGCGGCAACAGGCTGCGGCGAAGCTGCTCGCCGATGCCGATGCCGCGCGCGCGCAGGCGGAAAGCGAGCGTTCCGCTGCCGAGGCCCTACGCAAGGACGTTGCGTCGAAGCGCGAAGCAATGCTCGACGCGGCGACCGGCGAAGCGGCGAAGGCGCGCGAAGAATTCGTCGCCGCCGCGAAGGCGGAAGCCGACACATTGAGACAGGCCGCCGCCGCCGAGCGGGAGAAGCATCGCGACGAGGCCGATCGCGAGAGCCGGCGACAGGCGGCGCGGCTCGCAGTCGCCATTGCGCGCCGGCTGCTCGATCGGCTGCCCGCCGCGATGCAGGTCTTGCCGTTTCTGCCGGGTCTGGGCGAGGCGATCGACGCGCTGCCCGAGGAAAGCCGCGCCGCGCTGGCAAGCGCCGACCTTATGGTGCGCGTGCCGCGTGCCCTGGACGAAAGTGAAACCGCGCAGCTCAACGACCTCGTCTCGGCGAAGCTCGCCACCGATCGGACGCCGGCGGTGACCGTCGATCCCGCTGTCCTTGCCGGCGTCGAACTCGAAGGACCGCACGCCGTCGCGACCAACAGCCTGCGCGCCGATCTCGACCGGATCGCCCGGGAGCTGAGCCATGACGGGTGACCGCGCCGGCGAGTGGCTCGCACGCGAATCGGATCGCGTCGCGCGCGCCGCCGTCGGTCCGCGCGCGGAGGCGCTCGGGCGCGTCGAACACACTGCTGACACCATCGCCTTTGTCTCGGGCCTGCCCGATGCGCGGCTCGGCGAACTGCTGCGGTTTCCCGGCGATTGTTACGGCTTCGTGCTCAGCATGGAGGCCGACGGGCTCAACGCCGTGCTGCTCGACCGGGACAGTGCGATCGAGGCGGGCGCGCGGGTCCACGGCACCGGCGATGTGATCCGTGTGCCGGTGGGGCCCGGTCTGCTCGGCCGAGTCGTCGACCCGCTCGGGCGGCCACTCGACGGCGGCGAGGCAGTCGCGGCCGAGGACCATCTGCAGATCGAACGCGAGGCGCCGCGTATCCTCGACCGCGATCTGGTCGATACGCCGCTCGAGACCGGGCTGCTGGTCGCCGACACGCTGTTCCCGATCGGACGCGGCCAGCGGGAACTGATCATCGGCGATCGCGCGACGGGCAAGACCGCGCTCGCGCTCGATGCGATGGTCAACCAGCGTCATTCGGATGTGGTGTGCGTTTATGTCGCGATCGGACAGCGCGCGAGCGCAGTCGAGCGCGTCATCGAGGACATGCGCGCGCACGGCGCGTTCGATCGCGCCGTGTTCGTCGTCGCGGCCGCTGCCTCCGCGTCGGGGATGCAGTGGATCGCGCCGTTCGCGGGCTTTTCGATCGCCGAATATTTCCGCGACCGCGGGCGGGACGCGCTGATCGTTCTCGACGACCTGACCAAGCACGCCGCGACGCATCGCGAGATTTCGCTGCTGACCCGCGAGCCGCCGGGGCGCGAGGCCTATCCCGGCGACATCTTCTATCTCCATGCGCGCATGCTCGAACGCGCCGCGCGCCTGTCGCCCGCGCTTGGCGGAGGCAGCCTGACCGCGTTGCCGATAGCCGAGACCGATGCGGGCAATTTGTCGGCCTATATCCCGACCAATCTCATCTCGATCACCGACGGGCAGATCGTGCTCGACCGGCGGCTGTTCGCGGCGGGGCAGCGGCCCGCGGTCGATGTCGGGCTGAGCGTCAGCCGCGTCGGCGGCAAGGCGCAGAAGCCCGCGCTGCGCAAGGCCTCGGGCCGCATCCGGCTCGATTATGCGCAGTTTCAGGAACTCGAGATGTTCACGCGCTTCGGCGGGCTTTCCGACGAGCGCGTCAAGGCGCGGATCGTGCGCGGCGAGCGCATCCGTGCGCTGCTCACCCAGCAGCGCCTGTCGCCGCTGCGCATGGCCGATAGTGTCGCGCTGCTGACCGGACTTGCGGAAGGCCTGTTCGATGCAATTCCGCCCGAGGCCGTCGCCGCGCTGCGCGAGCGCCTTCCCAAGCGGCTCGACGCGCAGGCGAGCGCTGCGGTGCGCGCGATCGAAACGTCCGGCGAACTTGATGACGAAGCGCGTACGGCGCTGCGCGACGTCGTCCGCTCGCTGATCGCTTCGCCTGACGCGACATGACCGATCGCCTCGCCGCCATCGCCGAACGCATGGAGACCGTGCATCAGCTTGGCGCGGTGGTGACCGCGATGCGCGGGATCGCCGCCGCGCGCAGGAACGAGGCTGACGCGCGGCTCGAAGCGGTGCGCGCCTATGCCGCTACGGTGGGCGATGCGATCGGCACCGCGCTGGCGCTCGCCACGCCAATGGCCGCGCCGCCCGGGCAGGCATCCGAGGCGCGGCGAATCGTGATCCTGATCGGCGCCGAACAGGGTTTTGCCGGTCCCTTCGGCGATCGCGCGCTCGACGCCGGGCAAGCTGCGCTCGCCGAAGCGGGCGCAGTCGCCGAACTGATGCTGCTCGGCAGCCGCACGCGGATGCTGGCGGAGGCACGCGATCTCGACGCCGTCTGGTCGGATGCGATGCCGCTGCATGTTCGCGAAGCCGCCGCCACGGCGGGCCGCGTTGCCGAGGCGCTGTATGCGCGAGTCGCGGCGCACGGCACCGATCGCGTGACGCTGGTGCACGCCGTTCCCGAAAGCGGGCGGTTGCCGAATTTCGAGTGTCGACGCTGATCCCGTTCGATTATGCGCGCTTCCCGGTGCGGCGAAGCGACGCGCCGCCGCTGACGACGCTCTCTCCTGATGTGTTGCTGCCGCAACTGGCCGAGGAATATGTCTTTGCGGAGCTTTGCGAGGCGGTCGTCCTGGCGTTCGCGGCGGAACAGGAAGCGCGACTGCGCGCGATGATGAGCGTGAGCGAACATGTGAAGCGCAGCAGCGAGGATCTGGCCGCGCAATATCGTCAGCGCCGTCAGGAAGCGATCACCGAGGAAGTGGTGGAGCTCGCCGCCGGTGTCGATCGGGAGACGGGCTCGTGACCTGCCGGTGGCGCTAGCGGGCCAGTTTGGTGCACTTCACTTCGCTGGCGCGCGCCTTCCAGTGTTCGATCCGCTCAAGCCGCTCGAACTCGGCAATCGCCTTGGCGATCGCCGCTTCCTCACCGCCTTCGGTGGTGATCAGGATTTCGCGCTGGCAGACATGATGGTCATGCCCTGTGGAATCGCACAGTTCGTTGTAGAAGCCGACACGATAATTCGTCATGTGGACCCTCCTGGCCTATTGGGGGTTCCGTATCCAAGATACGCTTCGTCGCCGGGATTTCTGTACGTAACTTTCCGGGTGCACCCTGCGCGGCGTTGCTTCCAGAGAGCAAATCGCAAGCATTTTCGGAGCATCCCGTGACCGATAGCCCATCAACCGGGAATTTCTTGCTCCTCGCGCCCGGCCTTCCGCTGCCCCTGGGTATGACCGCGAACGAGCGGGGCCATAATTTCGCGATTTTCAGCCGCCATGCAACCGCGATGTGGCTGTTGCTGTTCCGCCCGGGCGAATCGGAACCCTGCGCCGAATTCCCGCTCGACCCGCTGACGCATCGTACCGGCGAGATATGGCATGCGGAAGTCACCGGGGCCGGTGCCGATTTCGACTATGCGGTGCGTGCCAACGGCCCCGCGCGGCCCGATCTCGGCCATCGCTTCGATGCCTCGCGCGTGCTGCTCGATCCCTATGCCTGCGATGTCCGTGAACAGCCGGACCGGAGCTTTCGCGCGCGGATGGGGACGCCGGAATTCGACTGGGGCGACGATCGCCGGCCGCATCACGGCTGGAGCGAGACCGTGATCTACGAGGCGCATGTTCGCGGGCTCACCTGGCACGAGTCGGCGGGGGTCGCGCATCCCGGCCGCTATCTTGGCCTGATCGAGAAAATCCCGCATCTCCAGTCGCTGGGTATCACCGCGGTCGAGCTGCTGCCGGTTCAGGCCTTTCCCTGCGCTGCGCCTGCTTCGCCCGTCGACGGCCATGCGCGGGCCAACTACTGGGGCTATGATCCGGTCTGCTTCATGGCGCCGCATCCCGGCTATGCCGATGTCGATCCGACGATCGAGCTCAAGACGCTGATCCGAGCGCTGCACAAGGCGGGAATCGAAGTGATTCTGGACGTCGTGTTCAATCACACCGCCGAAGGCGGCGCTGCGGGGCCGACACTGAGCCTCAAGGGGCTCGACAATGCCACATACTACATGATCGAGCCCGAAACCGGCGAATATCACGACTTCACCGGTTGCGGCAACACGGTGGATTGCAGCCGCCCCGTGGTTCATGCGCTGATCATCGCCGCGCTGCGCCACTGGGTGGTCGACTATCATGTCGACGGCTTCCGCTTCGATCTGGCGACCGTGCTCGGCCGCGATTCGGACGGCACGCTGCTGCCGCGTCCGCCCTTGCTCGAGGAAATCGCCGAGGACCCGATTTTGGGTGGCGTCAAGCTGATCGCCGAGGCCTGGGACGCGGGCGGCGCGGAGGAGGTCGGGCGGTTCCCCGGCGTGCGCTGGGCCGAATGGAACAGCTATTTCCGCGACGATGTCCGCCGGTTCTGGCGCGGCGATCCGGGCATGACGGGTGCGTTCGCGACGCGATTGTGCGGCAGTCAGGATCTATTCGGCGACGGCGGCAAAACGCCGGTGAACAGCATCAACCTGGTCACGTCGCACGACGGCTTCACGCTCGCAGACCTCGTTTCCTACGGCCACCGCCACAACGAAGCGAACGGCGACGCCAATCGCGACGGTCCCGCGCAGAGCCACAGCGACAATAACGGTGTCGAGGGGCCGAGCGACGATCCCGAAATCGTCGCGATGCGCGACCGGCAGATCCGCAATTTCCTGCTGACGCTGATGGTCTCGCGCGGGGTGCCGATGCTGCTCGCCGGGGACGAATGCAAGCGGACGCAGCGCGGCAACAGCAATGCCTGGTGCCAGGATAATGACGTCAGCTGGTTCGACTGGCGGTTGGTGGCGGATAATGCGGAACTGGTCGCTTTCGTCCGGCGGCTGATCGCGTTTCGCCGCGCGCACCCGGTGCTGAGCGCCGAGCGTTTCTATACGGCGGAGGATATCACCTGGCTGGGTGCGGACGGCGGCGAGCCGCAATGGCAGGGCGCGGACAATCTGATCGGATGCGTGATCGAACCGCGATGCGCCGACGGTGCCGACCGGCTGGCGATGTTCTTCAACGCGAGCGAGGAGACGCGGCGCTTCCTGCTCGCCGGAGGGCCGTGGTACGTCGTGTTCGATACATCGGGCGCGATGCCGGCGGGGCGTCGTGTCGCATCGGAAAATATCGCCTTGCCCGCGCGTTGCTCGCTGGTGTTGCGTATCACGCCCTGGAAGGAATGAGACTTGGCCGATCTGTCCGTCGCGCTCAAAGGCGCCTCGACTGCGTTCGTCACGATGGAAATCGCAATCGCGCCGGAGATGCGCTGCTATAGCGGCGGGCTGGGTGTACTTGCGGGGGATTATCTGCGCGCGGCAGCCGATCTGGCGCTGCCGATGGTGTTCGTCACGCTCGCCAATCGGGAGGGCTATGTCCTTCAGGAAATCGATGCGCAGGGCAATCAGATCGATCGTCCGCATCCCTGGGAGCCGGGGGACCATGCGGTGCCGCTCGATACAGTGGTTACGGTGCCGGTCGCGGGGCGCGACGTTGCGGTGCGCGCCTGGATGCATGTCAGCGAAGGCGTGACCGGCGCCAGGGTCGCGACGTTGCTGCTCGACACCGATCTGCCGCAGAACAGCGCCGAGGACCGCGCGCTGACCGGTCGGCTATATGGCGGCGACGCGCGCTATCGGCTGCGGCAGGAGGCCGTGCTCGGCATCGGCGCGGCGCGGCTGCTGAGCGCGATCGGGCTCGCGATCGGGCATTGGCACCTCAACGAAGGCCATGCCGCGCTGCTGCCGCTCGAACTGGTGCGCGCCGGATCGGATATCGACACGGTGCGCCGCGCCTGCGTCTTCACCACGCACACGCCCGTCGCGGCGGGGCGCGACAGGTTCGCGTTCGGGCTGATGGAAGCGGAGTTGCCGCGCGACTATCGCGCCGCTTATGATCGCGTGCTGCCGGATGCCGAGGATCTCGACATGACGCTGCTCGCGATGCGGCTTTCGGGCTATGCCAATGCCGTGTCGAAGCGGCATCGCGACGTCGCCAGCGATCTCTATCCGGGCGAGGACATCGCCTATGTCACCAACGGCGTCCATCCCGGCTATTGGGCGGCGCCGGCGATGCAGGCGCTGTTCGATGCACAGGCCTCCGGCTGGCGCGAGGACAGCGACGCGCTCGCCGCGATCGCCATGACCGATCCCGCGCGTGTCGCGCAGGCGCACGAGGCCGCGCGCGCGAATCTGATCGAAAGCGTCCGCACGCGCACCGGGCGGCAGCTTGATCCGCAGCGGCCGATCCTCTGCTATGCGCGCCGCATGACCGGATACAAGCGGCCGACGCTGATGTTCGAGGACCTCGATCGGCTGCGAACGATCGCGCGGCGCCATCCCTTCACGCTGCTGATCGCGGGCAAGGCGCATCCGAATGACGGCGGCGGCAAGGACGCGATCCGCGCCATTCACGATTTCGCGCGGCAATGCGACGACATGCCGTCGGTAGTGTTCCTGCCCGGATATGGGCTCGAACTCGCGCATCTGCTCGTCGGCGGGGCGGATGTCTGGCTCAACCTGCCGGTGCCGCCGCTCGAAGCCTCCGGGACCAGCGGGATGAAGGCGGCGATCAACGGCGGCCTTAACCTCAGTACCCCCGACGGCTGGTGGCTGGAGGGCGTGCGCGAAGGCGCGAACGGCTGGACGATCGGCGATGGCGATACCGATCCCGATCGCCACGGCGCGCTGCTGCTCGACATGCTTGCAAAAACGGTGCTGCCCGCCTGGTATGAGGATCGCGAAGGCTGGAACGGCATGATGCGCGATGCAATCGCGACGATCGGCCCCGCCTTCAGCGCGCAACGGGCGATGCGCGAATATGCGCGCGACGCCTATCGCTTCGACGGTCTGCGCGGCTAGACACGCCCCTGACAGCGGGGGAAAGCAATGATCATCTGGCTCGCATTTCTCGCCTGCGCCGCGGTCATCATGATGGCCGGGCCGGTGCTGACGCGGCAGGCCGACGCGATCGCCAATGCCAGCGGGCTTTCGCGTTCCTGGGTCGGGCTGATCCTGCTCGCCACCGCCACCTCGCTTCCCGAATTGCTGACCGGCCTGAGTTCGGTGACGCTCGCCGATGCGCCCAACATCGCGGTGGGCGATGTGCTGGGGAGCTGCATCTTCAACCTGCTGCTGATCGCGGTGCTCGACCTGTTGAGCCGCGACCAGTCGCTGTTCGGCACGATTGATCGCAGCCATATCCTCACCGCGACGCTCGGGCTCATCCTGATCGGAACGGTTGGCGCGCTGCTGATCGTCGCGCGGGGCGCGCTCGATTTCCGCATCGCCCATGTCAGCATCTATTCGCCCTTTCTGGTGATCCTCTATTTCGTCGCGGTGCGCGCTTCCTTCCGGCATCAGGGGCACGCTGGCGGCGTGGTGTCGGAACCGCAGCCTGACGCGCGGCTGGGACCTGCGATCCTGCGCTATGCGGGCGCGGCGCTGGTGATCTGTCTCGCCGGCGCGCTACTGCCGTTCATCGGCGTCGCGCTCGCCGAGGCGATGGGTTGGAAGACCAGCTTCGTCGGAACCCTGTTCGTCGCCGCCGCCACGTCGCTTCCCGAACTGGTGGTGATGCTCGCCGCGCTGCGGCTGCGCGCGGTCGACATGGCAACCGCCAATCTGCTGGGCAGCAACCTGTTCGACGTGCTGATCCTCGCCATCGACGATTTTGCCTATACCAGGGGGGCGCTGCTCGCCGATGCTTCGCCGGCGCATGCCGGATCGGCCTTCGCCGCGACGATCATGTCGGGGATCGTCATCATCGGCATCCTCGATCAGCCGCGCGCGCGCTTCTTCGGCGTCATCGGCTGGATCAGCATCCTGCTCGTCGCCGTTTATGTGCTGAGCGCCTATTCGATCTTCCTGCTCGGGCAATAGCTCGCCCGCGATGCGGATAATCCCGTAACGACGCGGCTTCATTCCGCCTGCAATATGATCGGCGAAAGGGGTATGCCATGCATCGCAACGAAATTCGCTATCTCGTCCGTCGCGCGCTCGATCATCGCCAGGCGGCGCGTGCCGCTCTCATGCCTGAGGTGCAGTCGGTGCATCGTAGTTTCGTGAAGTCCTATCTCGGCGCGGCGACGTCGGTTCGCCGGTCGGCGCGCGACCTCGCGCTTCACGGGACGATGGGCTGAACCGGGCAGCCCATATGGCTGGCGCTCGATACGCGGTTGACCAGCGGTTCGCCGGCTTCCACCGCGGCGAGATTGCCGAGCGTCGTGTCGCAAATCGCGGTCAGCGCTTCCTCGGTCAGGAACGCCTGATGGCCGGTGATCAGGACGTTGGGGAAAGTGAGCAGCCGCTGGAACACATCGTCCTGGACGATTTCATCGGACAGGTCGGCGAAGAACAGATCGGCCTCCTGTTCATAAACGTCGAGCGCGATGCCGCCGATATCGCCGCGTTTCAGCCCCTCGATCACCGCGCTCGTGTCGATCAGCGCGCCGCGACTGGTGTTGACGATCACCAGCCCCTTGCGCGCCCGGGCGATCACCTCCCGGTCGATCAGATGGCGCGTGTCGGGGGTGAGCGGGCAATGGAGCGAGATGATGTCGCTCTCCGTCAGCAATTGCGCGCGCGGGACATAGCGTACGCCGATCGCCTTGAGATTTTCGTCCTCATAGGGGTCGCTCGCCAGCACCTCGCAGCCGAAGCCCAGCCGCAGCGCGCGGGCAACGAGCGCCCCGATCCGGCCGGTTCCGACGACCCCGGCGACGCGGCCATGAACGTTGCGCCCGATCAGTCCGTCGAGCGCGAAGTTGTTCTCACGCACGCGCGCCCAGGCGCGATGGATCTTGCGATCGAGCGCGAGCAGCAGCCCGATGGTGAATTCGGCGACCGCCTCGGGCGAATAGGCCGGAACGCGGACCACCGCGATCTCCAGCGCCTCGGCGGCGGGCAGATCGACATTGTTGAACCCCGCGCAGCGCAGCGCCACCGTGCGCACGCCGAGCCGATCGAGCGCGGCGAGCACATCGGCATCGACGCAATCGTTCACGAAGACGCACACCGCGTCGGCGCCGTCGGCAAGCTGCGCCGTTGCCGTGTCGAGCCGCGCGTCGAAGAAAATGAGGTCGTGCCCGAAGCGGCGGTTCGACGCTTCGAGGAAGCGGCGATCATAGCCCTTGGCACTGAAAACGGCGACGCGCATGGGAATCTCCCTGCCGGGTTTGCGCATATTCTATCGTGGATCGGGGCGCCCTGTGAACCGGGGGCACGCGGTCTTCACATTCGCGGCGAATTGCGGGAAAACCGCGTCGGACTTAACCTTTGTCCCAAGCGAACGATGCTAGGGGACATATTCGGCGCCTGAACCATTTCATCACTGTGCAACAGCCGCGGCGGCGCTGTCGGGCGCCGGAAGGAAAGGGGAAGCAACATGACCGATACACGTATTCGCGAACGGGCCTTCGCCATCTGGGAAGAAGAAGGCCGCCCGCATGGGCGCGACAAGGAGCATTGGGAGCGCGCGAGCCGGGAAGTCACCGAAAGCGCGCCCGCAAAGGCGCCCGCCAAACCCAAGCGATCGCGCGCCAAGGCCGCACCGGCGACGGCTGGTGACGCGAAGCCCGCCCCCAAGCGCACGCGCGCAAAGGCCGAGGCAAAGGCGCCCGCCGATGCGTCCGCACCGGCCAAGTCACGAAGCCGCAAGACAAGCAAGGAATAGCGCAACGCGGCCGCACGGGCCGCCTTGCCTTGTCACCATTCGTTTGCCTGCCGTCGGAACGCGAGCGCAGACGGCGGGTTGTCCCTGCAAAGGAATGAGGAGCCCCAATTGTCCTTCAGCAGCTGCATCGCTTCCGCCGGCCCGGAGTTGCTTGCGGGAGTCGAGCCTGTCGCAGACGCTCTGACGCGTGCGAAGGACGCGGGGTTCGAGTCCTTGCTCTGGCGGCCAGAGACGCTGCTCCACGGCAGCGGCGATATCGTGCCGACGCCGCTGGCCGAAGCGGTCGGGAAAATCGGATTGCGGCTGCTGGTCGAGACTGACCCGGCGCGTTTTCCGCTCGAACATCCGCTCGTCGAAAAACAACCGGCGCTGTTTTCAGTACGCCGGACGGCTGATCGCGCCGCCGTGGTCGATCCGCGCAGACCGCGCCCAGCGCATGGCGAGGCGCGCGCGCGGATGCAGGCACCCGAAGCCGCGACGACAATCGCCCCGGCCATTGCCGATGCCCTGGCCGCGCTGACCGAACTCGGCGTCGCGGGCTTCCGTTTCGATCAGGCGAGCCGGTTCGGCATCGCGCCACTGCGCGATCTGGTCGCGGCGATGCGCCAACGTCTGCCCGATGCGCAGCTGCTCGCGGGGCAGCCCGGACTGACGCGGCCTGACGCGCTCGCACTCGAAGGTTGCGGGCTCGACGCGCTGGTCTCGTCCTTCGACTGGTGGGATCTCCACGCGCCCTGGCTGGTCGAGGAATGGAGCGAGCTGCGCCATGTCGCGCCGCTGCTCGCCGAATTGCGCGATGCGCCACTCGACGCCGACGATCCGGTCGCGCTCGACCGGCGCATGCTCGCGGCGGCGGCGACCGGGCGGGGGCTGATCCTGCCGCTCGAGATGATCGAGGCGCGGCCCGAAACGGCGGCGCGCGCTGCGGCGCTTGCCCGCGAGACGCAGGCGCTGGGGGGCGAGATGCGGCAAGTGACCGGACCCGGCGCGCCGGTGACCGCGCTGCTGCGCACCGCTGCGCCCGATATGCGCTGTGCCGATGCGGCGAGCATCCTGCTGATCAATCGCGGCGCGCAGCCGGTAGCGGCGCCCGACGCATCGGGCCTGCTCGCAAGCGTGGGCGAGGCGCTGTGTTTCGATGACGCCAAGCGCGCCGAGGCGCCGCTGGCGGGCGGCGAAGTGCGTATGCTCGACCTCAAGCGCGCCAAACCGGTGTTGCTGCGCCGTAAGGATCGCGTCGATCGCGCAGTCGAGGCACCGCGGCTGGTGGTCGAGGAGATGACGCCGCGCGTCGACGGCGGCGATTTTCCGGTGAAGTGCGTCACCGGCGAGCAGCTCACGGTCGAAGCCAAAATCTATGCCGATGGGCATGAACAGCTCGCCGCCGAATTGCTGTGGCGCCCCGCCGACGCCAAGAAATGGACCGCGGTGAGGATGGAGCAGCTGCCCAATGACGGCTGGCGCGCGGCATTCCGCCCCGAACGGCTCGGGCGGCACGAATTTACCGTGCAGGGCTGGCTCGACCGGTTCGGCGGCTTTCGGCGCGATTTCGGCAAGAAACTCGACGCGGGCGTTGCGCTGGCGGTCGATTATGCCGAGGGCCGCGTGCTGGTCGAGCGCGCGCGCGACCGTTCGAGCGGCAAGCTGCGCGACACGCTGGGCAAATGGGCCGAGCGGCTCGCGGGCGACAACGATGCCGATGCGTTGCTTTCGCCCGAACTTGCTGCCGCGATGGATGCCGCCGACGATCGCCCGCACCTGCTCGCCGGGCCGGTGCAGTTGCTCGACGCCGAGCGGCTGCAGGCGCGGTTTTCGAGCTGGTACGAGCTCTTCCCGCGCTCGCAGACCGACGATCCCGCGCGCCACGGCACGTTCGCCGATGTCGAAAAGCGGCTGCCGCAGATCCGCGCGATGGGGTTCGACACGCTCTATTTCCCGCCGATCCACCCGATCGGCCGTACCCATCGCAAGGGGCCGAACAACAGCCTGACCGCGGGGCCGGACGATCCCGGCAGCCCCTATGCGATCGGCAGCAAGGACGGCGGCCATACCGCGCTCCACCCCGAACTCGGCAGTTTCGATGATTTCGCCCGGCTGATCGCGGCCGCGCGCGAGCATGAGCTAGAAATCGCGCTCGACTTCGCGATCCAGTGTTCGCCCGACCATCCCTGGCTCAAGGAACATCCCGGCTGGTTCGACTGGCGGCCCGACGGCTCGATCAAATATGCCGAGAACCCGCCCAAGAAATATCAGGATATCGTCAACGTCGATTTCTACCAGCCCGACGCGCTGCCTGACTTGTGGGTGGCGCTGCGCGACGCGGTGCTGTTCTGGATCGACAAGGGCGTGAAGGTGTTCCGCGTCGATAATCCGCACACCAAGCCGCTGCCCTTCTGGGAATGGATGATCGCCGATATCCGCGCGCGCCATCCCGATGCGATCTTCCTCGCCGAAGCCTTTACCCGCCCGGCGATGATGTACCGCCTCGCCAAGATCGGCTTTTCGCAAAGCTATACCTATTTCACCTGGCGCGACCACAAGGGCGAGCTGACCGACTATCTGACCGAGCTGACAACGCAGGCGCCGAAGGATTTCTATCGCCCGCATTTCTTCGTCAACACGCCCGACATCAATCCGAAATTCCTCCAGACGTCGGGCCGTCCCGGCTTCCGCATTCGCGCGGTGCTTGCGGCGACGCTATCGGGGCTGTTCGGCGTCTATTCGGGGTTCGAACTGTGCGAAGCCGCGCCCGTGCCGGGCAAGGAGGAATATCTCGATTCGGAGAAATACGAAGTCAAACCGCGCGATTGGCAGGCGCCGGGCAACATCGTCGCCGACATCACGCTGCTGAACCGGCTGCGCCGCGCCTATCCGGCGCTGCAGACGCATCTCAATACCCGCTTCCTCGTCGCGCATGACGAGGCGATCCTTTATTATGCCAAGCCCTCGCCCGACGGTGCGGACATGATCCTGGTGATGGTCAGCCTCGATCCGCACCATGCGCGCGAGGCCGATTTCGAAGTGCCGCTCTGGGAATTCGGGCTCGCCGACCATGAATCGATCGGCGTGGAGGATCTCGTCTCGGGCGATCGTTTCGCCTGGCACGGCAAGATGCAGCATGTCCGGCTGACGCCCGACCACCCCTATCACATCTGGCGCATCGCGCCGGGAGCGGCGGCATGAGCGACTCCGAAGGCGACCTGCTCTGGTACAAGGATGCCGTGGTCTATCAGCTCCACGTCAAATCCTTCTTCGACGCCAATAATGACGGGATCGGCGACTTTGCCGGGCTGATGGCGAAGCTCGACTATATCGCCGATCTCGGCGTTACGGCGATCTGGCTGCTTCCCTTCTATCCCAGCCCGCGCAAGGACGACGGATACGACATCGCCGAATATCGCGAAGTCAGCGAGGATTACGGCACGCTCGACGATCTGCGCGCATTCATCGACGCGGCGCATGAGCGGAACATTCGCGTCATCACCGAGCTGGTGATCAATCACACCTCGGACCAGCATCCCTGGTTCCAGGCCGCGCGCCGCGCGCCGCCGGGATCGCCCGAGCGCGACTTCTATGTCTGGTCGGACGATGACAAGCTCTATTCGGGCACGCGGATCATTTTCTGCGACACCGAAAAATCGAACTGGACGTGGGACGAAGAGGCGCAGGCCTATTTCTGGCATCGTTTCTACAGCCACCAGCCCGACCTCAATTTCGACAATCCCAAGGTGCTCGAGGAAGTGCTGTCGATCATGCATTTCTGGCTCGATGCCGGGGTCGACGGGCTGCGGCTCGACGCCATCCCCTATCTGATCGAGCGCGACGGGACGTCGAACGAGAACTTGCCCGAGACGCATGCGGTGCTGAAGAAGATCCGCGCCGATCTCGACGCGCATTATCCCGATCGGATGCTGCTCGCCGAGGCCAATATGTGGCCCGAGGATACCGAGCAATATTTCGGCGCCAGGCGCGCGGACGGCACCGGCGACGAATGCCATATGGCGTTCCACTTCCCGCTGATGCCGCGCATGTACATGGCGGTGGCGCAGGAGGATCGCTTTCCGATCACCGACATCATGCGCCAGACGCCGCCGATCCCGGACGACTGCCAATGGGCGATTTTCCTGCGCAACCATGACGAGTTGACGCTCGAAATGGTGACCGATGCCGAACGCGACTATCTGTGGAGCACCTATGCCGCCGACAAGCGCGCGCGGATCAACCTGGGCATTCGCCGCCGCCTCGCGCCGCTGATGGAGCGCGACCGGCGGCGGATCGAACTGATGCATGCGCTGCTGCTCACCATGCCGGGAACGCCCGTCCTCTATTATGGCGACGAGATCGGGATGGGGGACAATGTCTTCCTCGGCGATCGCGATGGCGTCCGCACGCCGATGCAATGGTCGTCGGACCGAAACGGCGGCTTTTCGCGTGCCGATCCGGCGGGCCTCACGCTGCCGCCGATCATGGACCCGTTGTTCGGCTATGAAGCGGTCAATGTCGAGGCGCAGGAGCGCGACCGCTATTCGATCCTCAACTGGCTCAAGCGCATGCTCGCGGTGCGCGGCGAATATCGCGCCTTCGGGCGCGGCGGGCAGCGCTTCCTGCGGCCCGCCAACCGCAAGATCCTCGCCTATCTGCGCGAATATGAGGACGAGACGGTGCTGTGCGTCGCCAATCTTTCGCGCACCGCGCAGGCAGTCGAGCTCGACCTGCATGAATTCGAGGGGCGCACTCCGGTCGAGCTGACCGGCGGCACGCCCTTCCCCGAAATCGGCCAGCTTCCCTATCTGCTGACGCTGCCGCCGTTCGGCTTCCTGCTCTTCTCGCTGTCGCAGAGCGAAACCGCGCCGCACTGGTCGACCGCCGCGCCGGCGGTGGAAGTCGAGCGCTATACCTTCGTGCTGCGCCCGGCACTGCTCGGCGTGACGCAGGGCGAGGACGCGCGCGTTCTGACGCAGGACATGCTGCCCGGCTATGTCGCGCAGCGCCGCTGGTTCGGGGCGAAGGACGAGACGATCCGCTCGGTGAATTTCGTGCGCGCGGTGCCGATGCCCGAAGTCGAGGACCTGGTCTTCACCACGATCGACGTCACGACCGACAAGGGCACCGCCACCTATACCCTGCCGCTCGGCATCTCGTGGGAAGGCGAGCTTTCCGGCCCCTATGCGGCGAACCTCGCGCTCGCCCGGGTGCGGCGCAATCGCTATGTCGGGCTGCTGACCGACGGCTTCGCGGTGGGCAGTTTCGCCTCGTCGGTGATCGGCGCGCTCCGCCGCGACGCGACCGTCGAATTCGACGGCGGGCGGCTGCGTTTCACCGGCACGCCCGATCTCGATGTCGGCCCCGAAGCCGAGCCCGAATGGCTTTCGGCCGAACAGTCGAACAGCACGATGGTGCTCGAACAGCGTGCGGTGCTGAAGCTGCTGCGCAAGCTCCAGCCTGGCGTCCATCCCGATGCCGAGATGGTGCGCTATCTGACGACCGGCGGCTTTGCGAACACGCCCGAAATTCTCGGCGAGGTCTGGCTCGAGGAAGGTGACCGGCACAGCCTCGTCATGCTCGTCCAGCGCTTCGTTTATAATCAGGGCGACGGCTGGGCCTGGACGCTGGGCATGCTCGAACGCGTGGCGAGCGACGCGCATCCCAATATCGGCGACGCGCTGACCAATTACCGCAATTTCGCGTGCAATCTCGGCAGCCGTCTTGCCGAGGCGCACGCCATCCTCGCGCGCGACACCTATGATCCTGCCTTTGCGCCAGAACCGACCGATCTTGGCACAGCCGACCGGCTTTCGGGGCGTGTCGAGGGGCAGTTCGACAAGGCGCTCGGCCTGCTGCGCGGGCTCGATCTGCCGACCGAAGTCGGGCGCACTCAGGCGGCGTTCCTGCTCAACAACCGCCAGGCGATCATGGACCGCATCAAGGCGACCGCGCGAAAGGCCGAAGGCTGCACGCGCACGCGCATTCACGGCGACCTGCATCTGGGGCAGGTGCTCGTCACCGGCAGCGACGTGATGCTGATCGATTTCGAAGGCGAACCCGCCAAGTCGCTCGACGAGCGCCGGGCGAAGGACCTGCCGGTGCGCGACGTTGCCGGCGTGCTGCGTTCGTTCGACTATGCCGCCGCCGTCGCCGAGCGCAATCGTCCTGCCGCCGCGAACAGCGAGGAAGCGCGCGCCGACTTGCTCTATCCCGAATTCCGCGAGTGTGCCGTCACCGCGTTCCTCGAAGGCTATTACGGCGCCGACGGCGCGCCCTCCGATCCGCTGCTCGGCCTCTTCCTGCTCGAAAAGGCGGCGTATGAACTCACCTATGAGGCGGCGAACCGGCCCGACTGGGTCGAAGTGCCGATCGCGGGGCTCGCGCGCGCCGCCGAACATTTGCTCGAAGGAGGCGCTCCATGACCGCGCCCGACATGAAAGCAGCCGCCGCAGCGCTCGATGCCGGGCGGCAAGACGATCCCTTCGGCCTGCTCGGCCCGCACGGCAGCGGCGACGATCGCCTCGTCCGCACCTATCAGCCGGGCGCCGAGGGGGTGACCTTGCTCGCGCCCGACGGTAGCGAAATCGGCGCGATGGAACAGGTCGCGCCGGGGCTGTTCGTGGGCTCGCTTCCGTCAGACAGCGGCTATCGCTTGCGCATCGCCTGGCCGGGCGGCGGCGCATGGGACACCGAGGACCCGTACAGTTTCGGCACGATCGTCGGCGATCTCGACCTGCATCTGTTCAGCGAAGGGCGCCACTGGAATCTCGCCGAAGCGATGGGCGCGCATCCGCGCACGATCGACGGTGTCGAAGGTGTCGCCTTTTCGGTCTGGGCGCCCAATGCGCGCCGCGTTTCCGTCGTCGGCGAATTCAACAGTTGGGACGGGCGCCGCCTTCCGATGCGCCGCCGCCATGATGCGGGGGTGTGGGAATTGTTCGTGCCGCGGATCGGCCCGGGCGCCTCGTACAAATTCGAAATCGCCGGCGCCGACGGCAGCGTGATCCAGAAAGCCGACCCGCTCGCGCGTCAGACCGAGGAGCCGCCCGCGACAGCCTCGATCGTCGCGCCCGCTTCGCAGTTCGAATGGACCGATGCCGACTGGATGGCCGAACGCGGCGCGCGGCAGGCGAGCGACGCGCCGATGGCGATCTACGAAATCCATGCCGGTTCGTGGCTGCGCCCGGAAGGCGATCCGATGGGCCATTTCGGCTGGCGCGATCTCGCCGAGCGGCTGATCCCCTATGTCGCGGATATGGGCTTCACGCATGTCGAGCTGATGCCGATCATGGAGCACCCCTTTGGCGGTTCCTGGGGCTATCAGCCGCTGTCGCAATTCGCGCCCTCGGCGCGGTTCGGCACGCCCGAGGGCTTCGCCGCATTCGTCGATGCGTGCCATCGCGCCGGGATCGGCGTCATCCTCGACTGGGTGCCAGCGCATTTCCCGACCGATCCGCACGGGCTCGCGCATTTTGACGGCACGCATCTTTATGAACATGCCGATCCGCGCGAAGGCTTCCATCAGGACTGGAACACGCTGATCTACAATCTCGGACGGCGTGAGGTTTCGGGGTTTCTGCTCGCCTCCGCCTTATGGTGGCTCGAAACCTATCATGTCGACGGGCTGCGCGTGGATGCGGTCGCGTCGATGCTCTATCGCGATTACAGCCGCGAGGCAGACCAGTGGGTGCCCAATAAATATGGCGGGCGCGAGAATCTCGAAAGCGTCGACTTCCTCAAGGCAATGAACGGTATCATCGCCGAACGCTGCCCCGGCGCAGTGACGATCGCCGAGGAATCGACTGCCTGGCCCGGCGTGTCGGCGCCGCTCGATCAGGACGGGCTCGGCTTCAGCTACAAATGGAATATGGGCTGGATGCACGACACGCTCCAATATGTGGAGCGTGATCCGCTGTACCGCCGCTGGCATCACAACGAGCTGACCTTCGGGCTGGTCTATGCCTTTTCCGAGCGGTTCGTGCTGCCGATCAGCCATGACGAAGTGGTGCACGGCAAGGGATCGCTGATCGGCAAGATGCCGGGCGACCGCTGGCGCAAATTCGCCAATCTGCGTGCCTATCTGAGCTTCATGTGGACGCATCCGGGCAAGAAGCTGCTCTTCATGGGCAGCGAGCTTGCGCAGGAAAGCGAGTGGAATCACGATGCGCAGGTCCCTTGGGAGTTGCTCGAACAGCCCGAACATGCCGGGGTCCAGCGAATGCTGCGCGACCTCAATGCGCTCTATTCCGCCGAGCCGGCGCTGCATGCGCGCGATTGCGAGCCTTCGGGATTTTCCTGGATCGAAGGCGGCGACGCCGAACGCAGCGTCTTCGCCTATGCCCGTTTCGGCGGCGACGGCCCGCCGGTCGTGATCCTGCTCAATATGAGCCCCGAGCCGCAACATGGCTATCGCGTCGGCATGCCGCGCGCCGGGCAGTGGCGCGAGGTCTTCAACAGCGATGCCGAAGGATATGGCGGCGGCAATATCGGCAATGGCGGCAGTATAGACGCAGTGCCTTCACCCAGCCACGGTCAGCCCGCCAGCGCTAGCGTGGTGATTCCACCGCTTGGCGCCGTCATCCTCCGCCATGAAGGACGATCGCGCACGTGATGCCGTTGCCCGACAAGCTCGGCCCGGGCGTGCCCTATCCGCTGGGCGCCAATTTCGACGGGCTGGGCGTCAATTTCGCGGTCTTTTCGGCCAATGCCGACAAGATCGAATTGTGCCTGTTCGAACCGAGCGGGCGTCGTCAGATTGCCTGTTACGAATTGCCCGAATGGACCGACGAAGTGTGGCACGGCTATCTGCCCGATGCGCGTCCGGGGCTGCTCTACGGCTTTCGCGCGCATGGCCGGTACGAGCCGGAGAACGGGCACCGCTTCAATCCCAACAAGCTGCTGCTCGATCCCTATGCCAAGCAGCTTTCGGGCGATTTGCGCTGGGCTGATGCGCTGCACGGCTATCGCATCCGCTCGCGCCGCGCGGATTTGAGCTACGACCGTCGCGACAGCGCGCCGGCGATGCCCAAATCGGTCGTCACCGCGCATGCGTTCGACTGGTCGGGCGACATTCGTCCCAAAGTGCCCTGGCCCAAGACAGTGATCTACGAAGCGCATGTAAAGGGGCTGACCCAGCTTCTCCCCGACGTGCCGCAGCCCGAGCGCGGCACCTATGCCGCGCTGTCGCATCCGCGGGTAATCGAACATCTTCAGCGGATCGGCGTGACCACGGTCGAACTGCTGCCGATCCACGCCTTCGTCCAGGACCGGCGGCTGCAACAGGCCGGGCTCGCCAATTACTGGGGATACAACACGCTCAGCTTTTTCGCGCCCGAGCGGCGGTATCAGGCGGGCGACAGCGGCGACGAACTGCGCATCGCGATCCGGCGGCTGCATGCGGCGGGAATCGAAGTGATCCTCGACGTCGTCTACAACCATACCGCCGAAGGCAGCGAGCTGGGCACCACGCTCAATTTCCGCGGGCTCGACAATGCGACCTATTACCGGCTGGTCGAGGATAATCCGCGCTATTGCGTCAACGATACCGGCACCGGCAATACGCTCGATCTCAGCCATCCGCGCGTGCTGCAGATGGTGGCGGACAGCCTGCGCTACTGGGCCGAAAGCTATCGCGTCGACGGGTTTCGCTTCGATCTCGGCGTGACGCTGGGTCGTGACGGGCATGCGGGGTTCGATCCGCGCTCGGGCTTTTTCGACGTGCTGCGCCAGGATCCGGTGCTCAACCAGCTCAAGCTTATTTCCGAACCCTGGGACATCGGCCCGGGCGGCTATCAGCTCGGCAACCACCCCCCCGGTTTTGCCGAATGGAACGACAAGTTCCGCGACGCCACCCGCCGCTTCTGGCGCGGCGATGCGGGCATGCGCCCCGAATTCGCCAATCGCATCGCCGGATCGGCCGACCTGTTCGATCGCCGCGCGCGCCGCCCCTGGGCGAGCATCAATTTCGTCACCGCGCATGACGGCCAGCCGCTGCGCGACGTTGTGAGCTACGAACACAAGCACAACGAGGCCAATGGCGAGGATAATCGCGACGGCCATTCGGAGAATTACTCGTGCAACTGGGGCGTCGAGGGGCCGACCGACGATCCGCAAGTCAGCCAGCTGCGCGACCGGGTGGCGCGATCGATGCTGACGACGCTCTATGCCTCGCTCGGCACGCCGATGCTGCTTGGCGGCGACGAATTCGGGCGGACGCAGCAAGGCAACAACAACGCCTATTGCCAGGACAACCCGATCAGCTGGTTCGACTGGAGCCTGCTCGATAGCGATCAGGGCCATGCGATGAGCGATTTCGTCCGCCGCCTTGCCGCCGTGCGCCGCCACTATCCGCTCACCCGCGCGCAATGGTTCCTGCACGGCGACGTCGAAGTCGCGCCCGGCGTGCTCGACATCGAATGGTTCGACGAGCGCGGCCGGCACCTTACCGAGGACGACTGGCATAATCGCGAGGGCCGCGCGCTGGTGATGCGTCGTGTCCGTCGCCGCTCAAACGGCCTGCTGCAGGCCGTCACCATGTTGATGAACGCCAGCCATGTGCCGCTCGTCTTCCGCTTTCCGCCGCCGCTGCTCGACCGGAAGCTGGTAATCGACAGCGCCGATCCGCAGGCGCCCGAGCGCCAGGTTGGCGATGAAGTCGAGGTGCAGGACCGCGCGGTGATGCTGATCGTCGGGACCGATCCGGCATCGTGAGCGCGCGCTGGGGTCCGCTGCGCCGCGAGGACGGCCGCGTGCTTTTTCGGCTATGGGCGCCCGACTGTGCGGCGTTGTCGCTCGAACGCGACGGCTGCGCGCCGATCGCGATGGAGGCCGTCGGCGAGGGCTGGTTCGCGGTCGAAGCCGAGGCGCCGCCGGGAACGCGCTATCGCTTCCGCATTTCGGATACGCTGGCGGTGCCCGATCCGGCGGGCCGCGCGCAATCGGGCGGGGTGCATGGCTGGAGCGTGGTGACCGATCCCGACGCCTATGCCTGGCGCACTCCCGACTGGCGCGGGCGGCGCTGGGAAGAAACGGTGTTGATGGAAGTTCATCCCGGTATCTCGGGCGGGTTCGCGGGCGTCGCCGAGCAATTGCCGCGGCTTGCGGATCTTGGCGTCACCGCAGTCGAACTGATGCCGGTCGCGGATTTCAGCGGGACGCGCAACTGGGGCTATGATGGCGTGCTGCCGTTCGCCCCTGCCGAGGCCTATGGCACGCCCGATGACCTGAAGGCGTTGGTCGACCGGGCGCACGAACTGGGGCTCGGCATGTTTCTCGACGTGGTTTACAATCACTTCGGCCCCGACGGGAATTACCTCGGCGCCTATGCAAGCGGCTTCTTTCACCCGGAGAAGCACACGCCCTGGGGCGGCGCGGTGGCAGTCGATGTGCCCGCGGTGCGCGATTTCTTCGTCGAGAATGCGCGGATGTGGATCGGCGAATATCGTTTCGACGGACTGCGCTTCGATGCCGTGCATGCGATCGGTGACAATGACTTTCTCGACGCGATGGCGGCGAAACTGCGCAGGGCGGCGCCCGGTCGCCATCTTCATCTCGTCCTGGAAAACGAAGGCAATGATGCCGACCGGCTCGCGCCGGGCCGGTTCGACGCGCAGTGGAACGACGATTTCCACAATGTCCTCCATGTGCTGCTGACCGGCGAGCGGGAAGGCTATTACCAGGGCTTCGTGGATACGCCGACGCAGAAGCTCGCGCGCTGCCTTGGCGAAGGCTTCGTCTATCAGGGCGAAACTCCACCCGGTACCGAGCATCCGCGCGGCAAGCCGAGCGGCGGACTGCCGCCGACTGCCTTCGTCGCATTCCTTCAGAACCACGATCAGATCGGCAATCGCGCGCTGGGCGAGCGGCTGATCCTGATCACCGACACCGATAAGCTGCGCGCCGCCACTGCACTGCTGCTGCTGTGTCCGCAAATCCCGCTGCTCTTTCAGGGCGAGGAGACGGGGAGCCGCTCGCCCTTCCTCTTCTTCACCGATTTCCACGACGCGCTCGCCGATGCCGTGCGCAATGGTCGCCGCCGCGAGTTCGCGCGCTTCGCCGCTTTTGCCGATCCCGCCGCGCGCGAGCGCATCCCCGATCCCAATGCGCCCGAGACTTTCGCACGCTCGACGCCCGAACCTGGACCCGATGCCGAGGCGTGGGAGGCGCTCTATCGCCGCCTGCTCGCGCTGCGCCATGCCGAAATCGTTCCCCGGCTGCCGGGCGCCATGCCGCTCGGCGCGGAAGTGCTCGGCCCGGCGGCGGTGCACGCCCGCTGGCGGATGGGTGACGGCGCGGTGCTGCACATCGCCATCGACCTTGCCGATACGCCCGCCGCCTTGCCCGAGCCGGAAGGCGAAACGCTGTTCGAATCCGGCGATCGTTTCCGCGCCTGGATCGTTCCGGCATGAGCGCGCTGTACCAGCTCGCACATGCGGTCGGCCTCTCGATCGAATGGACCGATGCCGCCGATCGGCCGCAGCGCGTTTCCGACGATGCGCTGCGCGTGCTGCTCGACCGCCTCGGCTTTCCCGCCGACAGCGAAGTCGCGATCGGCCATAGCCGCGCCCGCGCCGAGGCGGAAGCTCATGAAGCCGCGACCTTCCTGACCGGCGACGCCGGCAGGCCCGTCGCGCTGCCCGCGGGGCTCGGCGCGGTCGACATGGCGGAATTGCAGCTCGAGGACGGTACGACCGCCCCGGTGCGCATCCTGCACGACGGCGAGCGGCGTTTCCTCTCGGCCGTCGATGTGCCGGGCTATCACCGGCTGCATATCGGCGGGCGCGCGATCGATCTCGCCATCGCCCCGCCGCGCTGCTTCACCGTCGCCGATGCGACCGGCGGCGGGCGTGCCTGGGGCGCCTCGGTGCAGATCCCTTCGCTGCGCGATGCCGGGCCGAGCGCGTTCGGCGATTTCGGCTCGCTCGCGCACGCCGCGCGCGCCTTTGCCGCGCGCGGGGCCGACGCGCTGGCGATCAGCCCGGTCCATGCGCTCTTTCCCGCCGATGCGCGCCGGTTCAGCCCTTATGCGCCTTCGTCGCGATTGTTCCTCAACGTGCTGCTCGCCGATCCGCGCGCGGTCGGCGCCGATGCCGACGGGGCCGACAGCGATGCGCTGATCGACTGGGAGCATGGGATTCCGGCGCGGATGCGCGAATTGCGGCGGGCCTTCGATACCGCCGACCAAGGCGTGCGTGATGCCGTGGCGGCCTATGCCGAGCTTGGCGGCGAAGCGCTTGAACAGCATGCGCGGTTCGATGCGCTGCATGCGCATTTCTTCGCGCGGAGCGGCGCCGCCGGCTGGCAGGACTGGCCGAGCGGATATCACGATCCCAATGGTGCGGCGGTCCAGCGCTTCGCCGCGCAGCATGACGAGGAGGTGCGCTTCTACCGCTTCCTGCAATGGCTGGCGCAGCGCAGCTTCGACGCCGCGCAGGCGGCGGCACGCGAGAGCGGGATGGGGATCGGCCTGATCGCCGATCTCGCCGTCGGGATGGACGGCGGCGGCAGCCATGCGTGGAGCCGCCGCGACGAACTGCTCACCGGCATCTCGATCGGCGCGCCGCCCGATCCGCTCGGGCCCGAGGGACAGAATTGGGGGATTACCGGCTTTTCGCCGCACGCGCTGCGGCGCACCGGTTTTGCCGGGTTTCGCGAGACGCTGCGCGCGGCGATCGCCAGCGCGGGCGGCATTCGCATCGATCATGCGCTCGGGCTGCGCCGGCTTTGGGTGATCCCCGAAGGCGCCCCGTCGAGCGAAGGCGCCTATCTCGCCATGCCGATGGATGACCTGATGCGGCTGATCGCGCTCGAATCGCATCGCGCGCGCGCGGTGGTGATCGGCGAGGATCTCGGCACCGTACCCCCCGGACTGCGGCCCGCGATGGACGAAAAGGCGATGCTCGGCATGCGCGTCCTGTGGTTCGAGCGCGACGCCAAAGGCGAATTGGCGCCGCCCGATCGCTGGTCCGCCGATGCCGCCGCAATGACGAGCACGCATGACCTGCCCACCGTCGCGGGCTGGTGGCGCGGCCGCGATCTCGACTGGGCACGCAGGCTCGGCCGCATACCGGACGATGCGGCGGAAGCCGCGGCGCGGAAGGGGCGCGGCGCGGACCGCACCAGGTTCTGGTCGGCCTTCCGCGCATCGGGCGCGGCGAGGGGCCCTGAACCGGCACCGGAGGATTCCGGCCCGGTCGCCACCGCTGCCATCGCGCATGTCGGGGGTTCCCCCTGCACACTGGCGCTGATCCCGATCGAGGATATCGGGGGACTCGAGGAACAGCCCAATCTGCCCGGCACGATTGACGAACATCCCAATTGGCGTCGTCGCATGCCCGGTCCGACCGATGAAATGCTCGACCGGCCCGAGGTGCGCGCGCGACTGACCAAGCTGAACGTCGAGAGAAAAACATGACGCCGCGCGCTACCTATCGCCTGCAATTTCATGCCGGCTTCACCTTTGCCGATGCGGAAGCGCTGGTGCCCTATCTTGCCGATCTCGGCATCAGCCATGTCTATGCCTCGCCGATCACCACCGCGCGCAGCGGATCGACGCACGGCTATGACGTGGTCGATCCCACGCGGATCAATCCCGAGCTGGGCGGCGAGGATGAATTCCGCAGCCTCGTCGCCGCGCTGCGCGAACGCGGCATGGGCATGATAATCGATATCGTTCCCAATCACATGGGCGTTTCGGGCGGCGAAAACCCCTGGTGGCAGGATGTACTCGCCAGGGGCCGGGCGAGCGCCTATGCGCGCTTTTTCGACATCGACTGGGACGACAAGATCCTGCTCCCGGTGCTCGGCACGCCCCTAGGGCGCGCGATCGAAGACAATGTCCTCGAACTGCGCGAGGAGGACGGGCGATTCGTGCTGGTCGCCTATGGTGAGCATCGCTTCCCGATCCGCGACGAGGATCAGGCGGGGCTTGTCCCCGGCCACGACCCCGAGGTCATCCTGCCGCTGCTTGAGCGCCAGCATTACCGGCTCGCCTCGTGGCGCACCGCCGACGATGATCTCAACTGGCGCCGTTTCTTCACGATCAGCGAACTGGGCGCGCTGCGTGTCGAGGACCCGGAGGTGTTCGAAGCCGCCCACGCGCTTTACTTCCGGCTTTACGGCGAAGGGCTGATCGACGGGCTGCGAGTCGACCATGTCGACGGCCTCACCGATCCGGCGCGTTATTGCCGGCGGCTGCGCGAACGGATCGATGCGATACCGCGGCCCGAATTCGCGCCGCCGGGCCCGGCCTATATCGTGGTCGAAAAGATCCTCGGGGACGGCGAGACGCTGGCTGAAGACTGGGGCGTCGACGGCACCAGCGGCTATGATTTCATGGAACAGGTCTCGGCGCTGCTCCATGATCCCGCCGGGGAGGTGCCGCTTGATACACTCTGGCGCGAAGTCAGCGGAAATGACGAGGACTTCGCGGCGGCGGAACTGACCGCGCGGCGCGAAATCCTGTCCTGGGCGTTCGAGGGTCAGCTTTCGAGCTGCGTCGACGCCTTCGCCGAACTTGCCGCCTCCGCGCCTGAGACCGACGGCATTTCGGCGGGCATGCTGCGCCGCGCGATCGAGCGGATGCTGTGGGTGTTTCCGGTCTATCGCACCTATGGCACGGGCAGCGACGCCCCGGCGAGCGATGCCCGGGTACGCGAAACAGTGCGCGAGCGTATCGCGCCCTTCGTTCCGCCCGGTGAAGCCCCGGTGTCCGATCATATCCTCGGCTGGCTGGCGGGCGAGGGCCCCGGCGATCCGGCGCTCGCGGCCGAGGCGGTGCGCCGTTTCCAGCAGCTCTCCGCGCCGATCGCGGCCAAGGCAGTCGAGGACACGGCTTTCTATCGCTATGGACGGCTGCTTTCGCGCAACGATGTCGGGTTCGATCCGGCGCGGTTTGCAATGCCGATCGCCGATTTCCACGCTGCACAGACGCAGCGCGCCGCCAGCTTCCCGCACGGCATGCTCGCCACCGCCACCCATGATCACAAGCGCGGCGAGGATGTGCGCGCCCGGCTGGCGGTGCTTTCCGAACTGCCCGATGCGTGGCACGAGCGCGTGCGTCGATGGGAAGCGCTTGCGGGCGCCAACGATGTCGACCCGGCCGACCGTTACATGCTCTGGCAGACGGTGTTCGGCGCCTGGCCCGAAGGTCTCGGCACCGGGGATCGTGATGCGCTCGCGGCGTTCGGCACCCGTGTCGCGGACTGGCAGCAAAAGGCGCTGCGCGAGGCCAAGCTGCGTTCGTCCTGGGAAGCACCCGATACCGGTTATGAGGATCGCTGCCGCGCCATGATCGCGCGGCTGCTTGATCCCGCGCAATCGAGCGAATTTCTCGCGGACATGGTGGCGTTCGTCGACCGGACCGCGCCCGCGGTCGAGGCCGATGCGCTGGTCCAGCTCGCATTGCGCAACACCGTCCCGGGTGTTCCCGACTTGTATCAGGGCGCCGAGCTGGCCGATTTCAGCTTGGTCGATCCCGACAATCGCCGTCCCGTCGACTATGCGGCGCGGCGGCAGATGCTGGCGGCGGATGCTCCGGCCGCCCCTTCGTTGGGCGGCGCCAAATTCGCGCTGCTGTGCGATCTGTTCGCGCTGCGCCGGGTGGAGGCGCCGTTGTTCGGCGATGGCGACTATCTGCCGCTCGAAACCACCGGGCCGCGCGCGCGTCATATCCTTGCCTTTGAACGGCGTAGGGAAGGGCGCTCGCTGGTCTGCGCGATGCTGCTGCATGCCGCCGACGAACTGATCGCAGCACGTGCGCCGCGCCCGCGCCCCGAATGGTGGGGCGATACGCGCATCGTCAGCGAATCGCATGGGATGGTTGCGGCAGCCGATCTGTTCGCTTGCGCGCCTGTCGCCTGGATCGCTGAGCCGCACGCCTGAACTGGCGCGGCTTGCGGATCCGACCGGCGCGCGTGTGGCGGTCAGGCCGGACTCATGTTCGCTGATCCTCGGACATCATGCGTCGCGCGATGAACGCGCAGACGATCAGCTGGATCTGGTGAAACATCATCAATGGCAGAATAACGGCGCCGACCTGCGCTGCGGGGAACAGCGCGCCTGCCATCGGTACGCCGGATGCGAGGCTCTTCTTCGAACCGCAAAAAAGCAGAACCACCGCATCTTCGCGTGACAGGCCAAGTCGGCGACCAGACCACCAGGTGATGGCGATGACCAGGGCAAGCAGGAGGCTGCAGGCGAGAAGAAGAAGCGCAAAATCGACGCCGGAGACGTGCAGCCACAGGCCTTCGATCACGGCGGCGCTGAAAGCGGTATAGACGACAAGCAGAATGGACCCGCGGTCGACGAGCGTAACCAGCTTCTTGTGACGTCCGACAAAGCCCCCGACCCACGGCCGCAGCAGATGGCCGAGCGCGAAGGGCAGGAGAAGCTGAAGCGCGATGGTGCGCAACGTACCGGCGGAAATCCCCACGTTTCCATCCGCGCCGGTCATCAGAAGCGTTACAAGCGCCGGCGTGATCACCATGCCGAGCAGGTTCGAGAAGGACGCGCTGCACACCGCGGCGGCGACATTGCCGCGCGCGATCGCGGTGAAGGCGATCGACGACTGTACCGTCGAGGGCAGCAGTGTCAGGAACAGGAGTCCCCGAGCCATCTCGGGAGAGAAGACGGGCAGCGCCGAAAGCCCGAGACCCAGAAGGGGGAAAAGGACGAAGGTGCTTGCGAGCACGGCGAGATGCAGCCGCAGGTTGCGGGCGCCCGCAACGATCGCCTCGCGTGAAAGCTTCGCGCCGTGCAGGAAGAAAAGCAGCACGATACCGGCATCGGTAAGCCATGCGAACGCGTTTGCCGCCGTGCCGCGCGCGGGGAGGAAGGTGGCCACCAGCACCGTTCCCAGCAGCGCGAGAACGAACGGTTCGAAAATGGCGAGCAGACGGCGAAGCATATGGCTGGGTCCAGGATCGAGGCGGACGGTTTCGGCAAGCACGGCCTCGAACGGGTGTTGCTTGGCGCATCAGGAAGGTCGCCGGCCGGGCCTTGCCGGTTCGGCGCCTTTCCGACAGTTCGGCGGGGCGGACGCTCAGTCGAGCGCGGCAAGCCCTGCCTGTGCAACGACCATGTCCTGTTCGTAGTGGCCGCCACTGACGCCGATCCCGCCGATTACGGCGCCGTCCAGGGTCAAGGTGTAGCCGCCCCCGAAAACCGTTAGACGCGGCGTTTTGATGATACCGTGCAGCAAAGGCGGATCGTCCTTGATGAACTCGAACCATGCATCGGTGGACATGCCGAAGGAAACGGCGGTGTAGGCCTTGTCCTGCGCGATTTCGACGCTCAGCATAGCCGCGCCGTCCATACGGGAAAACGCCTTGAGTACCCCGGATTCATCGACGATGGCGATGACCATCGGCGTGCCGATTTCGGTCGCCTTGGCTTCCGCTGCACGAAGGACATCGGCTGCCAGCGCGGCGGAGATGGAGGACTTTGTGATCGTTTTGGCACTCATGGCTATCGCGTTCCCCTTCGAGGTGCATCGCTCGGCGCCGAACAGGGCCCCGGATCGGTTCGGGGGCATGGCGACGCTACGGCCTTGCGGACTCCCGGGCGGGGCGGAGAGTCGGGCGGAGGGCGCGGCCTTCCGATCCCCGCTCGGGTTCGGACAAACGCTGTTTAGCCGTTTCCATGTAAATGTCTATACATAATTCATGGGCGACACGAGAAGATTCGCCCCGCTTTCGGCACGCGGCCACAGCGAAGCCCCGTGGCTGTTACGCGGCCGCTCAGTGCTGGCGTTCGTAACGAACGAAACGCCGCCGGGCATCGTCGTCCTGGAAGCGCGCGAACAGATCGTAGCGTGCTCCGTCGAACACCTGGCGCAGACGGGTGATCGGATCATCACCGCGCCAGGTTCGCCGCTCGAGCGAGAGGCAGGGAACGCCTTCCGTCAGTCCGAGCGTTTCGGCGGTGTCCCGATCGGCGCCGATCGCGGAAATTCGCGTTTCCACGCCCGTCCAGGGCACATGTTCGAGAAGCCATCCGCTGAGCGGCTGCTCTTCCAGCGCGACATCGGCCACTTCGGGAACCGATGCCAGGCTGATCACGCGAAATTCGAAGGCGAGCGGCTTTTCGTCCGAATAGTGTATACCCTTGACTTCGAGCAGCTTTTCGCCGCGCGCCAGATCCTGCTCGATCGCGTCATTGCGTTTGGGCTTTCGGATACGACGCGAGATCAATTCCCATCGATAGGCCTGTTCGCGTGCGATGATCTCGCTTTCCAGGTCTGGAATATCGAGGATGAGCGAATGCACGCGCGGCTTGGCAACGAAGGTGCCGAAGCGTTTGCGCCGCTCGACCAGGCCCGCCGCCGCCAGAGCGGAAATGGCCTTGTTCACCGTCATGCGCGCGCAGCCATACATGCGCATCAGTTCATGTTCGATCGGGATATGGTCGCCAGGAAGGAGTTCGCCAGATAGAATCTTCCTCTCGATGTCCGTCCTGATTTGCTCATGCAGGGAGAGGGGCAAGCCGCAAGCCTTTCCGGTTGTCTTGGATTTCGCAAGGGGTGAACATGCTTACCTGCCTTCTGCTTGGCGGCTTCGCAAGAAGTATCACCCCTTTGTCTTGAACCGGTCGCGTCGACGGGGCCGGGTAGGACGGAAACCTCCACAGGGTCCCGGGGCAGCATGCGGGCTCTGGTCCTGTCGCGCGTCGCAAGGCTTGGCGAACCGGTCTCCTGAGTCGTTCAGCCGGCTGGCGGAAATCGGCCCGCGCGCGTGACCGAGGCACTTGGTGTCTTGCCCAGCAGCCCGGAAATCCAATTGCCGATTCCGATCAGCGCATCGAGATCGAGTCCGGTGGAGAAACCGGCGCGTTCGAGCATGTAGACGAGATCCTCGGTGCCGACATTGCCGGTGGCGTTCGGAGCGAACGGACAGCCGCCCAGACCGCCCACGGCTGCGTCCAGCACGTCGATACCGGCTTCGACGCTGGCGAAGACATTGGCGAGCCCCGTATTGCGCGTGTCGTGGAAATGCATTTGAAGCGGCGTCGATGGTGCGACCTCGCGCGCAGCCTCCACACGCGCCTGGACGGTCCACGGATCGGCCATCCCGATCGTGTCGGCCAGGACGATTTCGTCGATTTCCACCGCCGCCGCCGCCGCGACGATATCGCGCATGCGTTCGGCCGGTACTTCGCCTTCGAAGGGGCAGCCGAACGCGACCGAGACAGTGACGCTGACCCTGAGCGCGTCTTTGCCGGGGCGTTTGGCCATCATTGCTTGCATGGCGGCGATCTGTTCGCCGACGCCGGCCCCCTGATTGCGGATGCCGAAGCTGTCGCTCGCGCAGATCACGATATTCGCCTCGTCGCAGTTCGTCTGCAGGCACCGATCGAAGCCGCGCTCATTGAGCACCAGGCCTATGCGCGACCTTCCGGGGGCACGGGGCAGCGCTGCTGCGATGTCCTTCGCGCCCGCCATCTGCGGAACGCGTCTGGGATTGACGAAGGAGACCGTCTCCATGCGCCGTACCCCGGCCGCTTCCAGCCGATGGATCAGCTCAAGCTTCTGTTCGGTTTCGAGTGCGATTTTCTCGTTCTGCAGCCCGTCGCGCGGGCCGACTTCCACAATTTCGATGGCGCGGCGCATCATCCGGTCTCCGACACAAAGCGCATTTCCCGGACAGCGTCGGTCGCCGCGATCTTCACGGCGCCGTCGCGCCGCTACCGAACACGAATTCGGTGTCGGAAACGCCGGGAAGAAGGTGCCTCGGCAGGGCGGCGTGAACCCCCTTATTGCCGTCCACGATCTGCGTGATGCGCAGGTTGCAGGCGAGGCTGCACAGGGCATAGGCCTCGTTCGGCGTAATCGGATGGCACGCCACGATGGCGTCGATCATCGTGTCGAGCGCCTTTGTCGCGGCGACATCGAGATCGGGACAGAATGCCATTGTGATGAAGTCGTCGGCCGTGGTCGCGCGCGGCAGCGCGAGTGACCGATGCTTATGCAGGATCAGCGTCATCCGCCCTTCGAGCGCGGTTTCCAGCGCGGTGAGGTTGACTTCGCCATCGCCCTGACAGGCATGTCCGTCGCCGACCGAAAACAGCGCGCCTTCGGTGAAGACCGGCAGAAACAGGCGCGACCCGGGCACCAGGTCGCGATTGTCGATATTGCCGCCATATTCGCGCGGCTGGATGGTTGAGACACGGCCATATGCCGCGTCAGGGGCGACTGCCATGACTCCGAAGAACGGACGCAGCGGCAAGCGAGTGCCCCAGGGGCAGTGCCCGGTTTCGGTCTCGGGATCGAGGTCGATATGGTAGAGCTGGCGATCGGGAAACCGCTCGGGCAGGGCGCCGAGCAACGGCTTGGTATAGTTATATCCCCAGCGCTGGATCAGTGCGATATCCTCGATCCGTACTTCCAGGCTGTCGCCGGGCTGCGCACCCTCGACCGCGATGGGACCGGTCAGGATGTGCGGTCCCATTTCGGGCGAGACGGCATCCAGCACGGCGCGATGCCGATCGAGAACGGGAAGATCCGAACGGGTCGGCAGTTCCGCGCGCGATCCCGAGATGGTCGAAACGGTGACGCTGTCGCCAGAACGGACCGTCGCGACCGGGCGCAGACTAGCGTCCAGATATCCCCAGTCGATCGTGTCGGGCGCGGGATCGAGGCGATGATCCACGGGCCTCAGTCCTTTTCCGGCGGAAAGGTGTCGAGCCAGTGGCGGGCGACATCGATGCCGCGACAGAACCAGACGCCTTCGAATCCGCGCATATATTCGAGAAGGCTGATCAGGCCCAGCGCGCGGCCTGGGCGACCGATCAGCCGGTCATGCAGGCCGATCGACAGCAGTTTCGGCGCGCCTCGGAGCGCTCGCGGCCCTGCAGCATCGGCACCGGACCGGCCGCGGGCAGATCGTGGATTCCTCATTGTACGAGGCGGTTCTGCAGGTCATGGAGAGCCTCGTCATCGACTATTCGGTCTCTGGCCATGTGCGCGAGCGGACCGGGGCGATCCTTCCCGGAATCGCGCCGTCCAATGTGTATCGCTGTCGCGACGGCGACTATCTGATCGGCGCGAATCAGGACACCGTCTTTGTGCGGCTGTGCAGCGCCATCGGCCAGCCGGACCTTGCCGACGATCCCCGCTTCGCAGATCACGCCAGCCGCGGCCGCCATCAGCGGATGCTCGACGAGATCATCGAGTGCTGGACCTCGGCGCGCAGCATCGTCGAGGTCGAGGCCGCGATGATTGCGCACGCGATCCCCGCCGGACGCGTCTATCGCGCACCCGACATGGTGGCCGATCCGCACTTCCAGGCGCGCAAGTCACTTCTGGATATCGACCATCCGCGGCTGGGGCCGATCAAGATGCAGAATGCCTTTCCCTTCCTGTCGGAGACACCCGGAAGCGTGCGTCGACTGGCGCCCGCCACGCCCGGCGTGGACAATTGGGAAGTGCTTCACGAAGTGCTCGGCCTGAGCGAGGCCGACTATCGCCGTCTCGTCGCGAACGGAACCGTCTAAGCTTCCACGCAGGTCACTGGCGCCGTTTCGCCGCGCGCGCGCCAGCGCGTCGGGCACCTCCAGACCCGTCTGCCATATTTCGACTTTCTTCTGCAGAAGAATGCCGAACTGCTCCCATGACGACGACATGGCTTCGGCTAGCCATCCAGAAACGTCACGGTCCCTTCAAGCAGCGAACCGATGGGCCGGCAGGAAATGGCGGAGAGTTCGGGACGAAGTTCGAACTCGGAGCCAACAGCCTCAAGCAGCGAAGCGGTAGGCCATCATAAAATGGCGGAGCGGGAGGGATTCGAACCCTCGATACGGTTTTGCCGTATACTCACTTTCCAGGCGAGCGCCTTCGACCACTCGGCCACCGCTCCGCATGCGCTGGAAGGCCGATGCACCTAGAAGCTGGCGCGTGCCAACGCAAGCTGCGCAGTTGCACGGAGGCCGGGGGCGTGTCAGTTTCCGCTCATGATCAGATCCGCTCTAGCGCTCGGTGCGCTTGCCTTGGCCGCTGCCGCCTCTCCCGCGACGGCGCAGACTGACTCGACAGAGGCAATTGCGTCCGACTGGCACGATATCCCCGATGACGAGATCATGGTGATCACGCTGCGCGGCGGGGACCAGATTTTCATCCGCCTCGCCAGCCGATTCGCGCCCGGCCATGTCGGCAATATCGAAAAGCTGATCGCCGCGCATTGGTGGGACGGCGAAACCATCTATCGCGTTCAGGAAAACTGGGTCGCGCAATGGGGCGACGTGACCGAGGAAAAGCCGCTGCCGCCCGAGATATTGCAGCGTCCCCCGGCCGAATTCGAGATCGGAACCTTCGATCCTGCGCAGATCCTGCCGGTCGGCGACGCCTATTCGAGCGCGGCGGGCGTTACTGCCGATGGCTGGCCGATCGCGACCGACGGTCAGGCGGCGTGGCTCACCCATTGCTATGGTTCGGTCGGCGTGGCGCGCAATGCCTTGCCCGACACCGGGACCGGCAGCGAGCTTTTCACGCCGATCGGCCAGTCGGCGCGGCGGCTCGATCGCAACTATACGGTCGTCGGCCGGGTCGTGGCGGGGATGGAGCATTTCTCCTCGCTACCGCGCAGCGACGCGCCGATGGGCGTCTATGCGACCGCGGGCGAGCGGGCGCAGATCGCGTCGGTGCGGCTGGCGAGCCAGCTACCTGCGGACGAACGGCCGCGCTTTCAGTATCGCGCGACCGACAATTCGCGCTACGCCGCGATGATCGAGAAGAAGCTGCATCCCGACGCGCCGATGGTCGCGACCGGGCTTGAAGTGTGCGACTTGGGACCCGGCGTCCGGCGCAAGCCCTGAAGCCGGGTCTGAGCCGCCGGCCCTCGCGCTATTCGCCGATCCAGTCGGCGACGTCCGAAGCGACCTGATTGGCGGCCTGGTTGAGCGCGCTGCCCACGGCGTCGCGCTCGATCGCCGTCACCGGCACGCTGGCCGTGAAGCGGCGACGTTCGAACGTCGTGCTGCCTTCGCGCATCAGCGACGCGTCATAGACGACGCGCGCCTCGTTCGCGCGCGCGTCAATTCCGAAGGCGCGCAAGGCTCCCGACAGATTCGCGCCGGGGCGGCCGATCGCTTGTCGCTCCCCGATGATGACGCGCCCCGTTCGCGCGGCGATCGTGTCGCCGAGCAGGCGGGCGAACATCGACGCGGGCTGTTCGACCCATTGCGCGTCCTTGACGTAGGCGATGCTTGTGTCGGTCGCCTGGACCGGCACGCGAACGGTAGCCAGTTCCTGAGGCACTTCCGGGGTGCGGATCGTGACAGCGCGCGCATCGCCCGAATCGACTGTCTCGCCGGCTTCGAGGTTCAGCGCCGGGCTGAGCGTCATCAGCGCGGAAGGCGGCTCGGAGCCGAAATTGATGCATGCCGTCAGCGGAAGCAGCGCGGCGACGATGGCGATCTTCTTCATATCGGCCTCAGTCCTGGGGTTCATAATCGGGCAGCTTGGGCGGCGAGATCAGCGATCCGGCGCCTTCGCGGTCGAGCCGCTCGGCAATCGCGCCAAGCGCGACCGCGGTGCGGCGCAGATCCTGCACCAATTGCGTCGCCTGCGGCATGGTCTGTTGCGAGAAGGTCTGGAGACCCGGCCGTGCGTCGGAAATCGCCGAATCAAGATTGGCCATGCTCTGTTTGGCCGCGATCACGGCTTCGTTCAGATTTTGCATTGCCGGATCGACGCTGCCGTCCATCACCTGTTTGGTTGAATCGGCAAGGGCGCCGATTTCCTCGGCGGCAGTACCGATCTGGGCGACGGCAGTGCGCATCTCGGCGATCGTCGCCGCCATTTCGGGGCCGCGATCGGCAAGCGCGGCCGTCAGGCGGTTGGTATTCTCCAGAATCCCGGCAATCGAGGCCTGGTTCTTGTCACCGAGCAATTCGGTGAGTCGTTCGGTGAGCGTCGTCAGCCGTTCGAGCAGTTGCGGCGCTGAATTGAGGATCGCCCCGAATCCCGAAGTCTTGGTGGGGATCACCGGCACTCCGAGCGGACAGGCTGATTGCGGATCCTCCTGCGGACAGGTGATCGCGGGCGCGCCCTTGATTGCGCCGTCGAGCTGGATCTGGCTGACGCCGGTGAAGCCGACGCCTTCGACGCTGGCGGTCGTCCCTTCGAGGATCGGCACATCGCTATTCACCTTGATTCGGACGCGCACCAGCCTGGGGTCGGGCGGCCAGAAGGCGATTTCCTTCACCTGCCCGGCGGGCACGCCCGAAAAGGCGACGGCCGAACCCGGCGCGATTCCGTCGACCGCCTGCGAGAAGAAAATGTCGTACTGGCGCTCGTTGCCGTCGCTCAGTCGCGAGATCCAGACGATGAAAATCGCCAGCACCAGCAGCAGGAGCAGCGTTACGGCCCCCACCAGAACATGGTTCGATCGCGTTTCCATCAGTCCCTCAAGCCCCTGTGGGCGCATCGGCCCGGTTTGCCCCTGCGGTCGCGGCGCGGCCGCGGGGTCCGTTGAAATATTCCTGGATCCACGGATGATCCAACGCGAGCAGCTCCTTGATTGTGCCGACCGCGATCACATGCCTGTCCGCCAGCACCGCGACACGATCGCAGATCGCGTGCAGCGTATCGAGATCGTGCGTGATCAGAAACACCGTCAGCCCCAGCGTCCGCTGCAGCGAGCGCGTCTGTTCGTCGAACGCGGCGGCGCCGATCGGATCGAGCCCCGCGGTCGGCTCGTCGAGGAACAACAGCTCCGGGTCGAGCGCGAGCGCCCGGGCAAGGCCGGCGCGCTTGCGCATACCGCCCGAAAGCTCGGAGGGATATTTGGGACCGGCTTCGGATGAAAGCCCGGTCATCACCACCTTGTACGAAGCGATTTCATCGAGCTGCGGCTGGCTGAAGCCGGGATAGAATTCGCGCAGCGGCACCTGGACGTTTTCCGCGACGGTGAGCGTCGAAAACAGCGCGCCGCCCTGGAACAGCACGCCCCAGCGCTTGCGAATCTCGGTTTCCTCCTGCGGGTCGATGCCGCGCGTATCATGGCCGAAGACTTCGACTTCCCCCGTATCGGGAGTCTGCAGCCCGACGATCGAGCGCATCAGCACCGACTTGCCCGTACCCGATCCGCCGACCACGCCGATAATCTCGCCGCGCCGCACGTCGAGGTCGAGATTCTCGTGCACAACCTGCTCGCCGAAGCTGTTGCGGAGCCCGCGAACGCGGATGACGATGTCTTCCTCGCCGCTCATATCCACCCGATCTCGCTGAAGAAGACTGCGAAGAACGCGTCGAGCACGATAACGAGGAAGATCGCCTGCACCACCGCCGCGGTGGTGCGTGAACCGACCTGTTCGGCGTCCCCTTCGACCTGCATCCCCTGGAAACAGCCCGCGATCGCGATGATCGCGCCGAATACCGGCGCCTTGACCAGCCCGACCCAGACATCGGTGATCGGCACGACTTCGCGGATGCGCTGGACGAAGGTGATCGGCGGCACGTCGAGCGCGACCCAGCAGAGCAGGCCGCCGCCGATGATCGCGATCAGCGAGGCATAAAAGCCGAGCAGCGGCATCATCACGACAGCCGCCATCGTGCGCGGGACGACCAGCGCTTCGATCGGCGACACGCCGATCGTGCGCATCGCGTCGACTTCCTCGGTCAGCTTCATCGTGCCGATCTGCGCGGCAAAGGCACTGCCGGACCGGCCGGCGACCATGATCGCCGTCATCAATACGCCCAGTTCGCGCAGCGTGATTCGTCCGACCAGATTGATCGTATAGACTTCGGCGCCGAATTGCCGGAGCTGCACCGCGCCTTGCTGCGCGATGACGATGCCGATCAGGAAGCTCATCAGTCCGATGATACCGAGTGCGGAGACGCCGACGACTTCGAAGCGATGCACCGTCGCATTGAGCCGGAAGCGGCGCGGATGGCAGGCCACGTTCCAGAAGGCGATCAGAGTCGCCCCCATGAAACCGAGCAATCCGTACAATGTCTTGAACGACGTGATCACTGCCTCGCCGGTTTCGGCGACGATGCGCAGGAGCAGCCCATATTCTTCCCTGGGCTGCGCCACCGGCTGATCGGCGGCGCGCGCGACCTGATCGTAGAGCGCGGCTTCGTCACCCTCGAGCCCCGAGACGGGAATTTCGCGCTCGGCCGCGAAGCGATGCACCATCCACGCGCCGACCGTATCAATACGATGGACTTCGCTCAGGTCGACGCCGTCGACCGGCTCGACGCCCTGGAGTCGTTCGGGCAGGTCGCCGATCGTCGCGAGTGACAAGTCACCCGTGAAGCGAAGCAGCGTCCCGCTGCCGGTCTCAACCCGTTGGAAATCGGCCATGACGGTCATCGCGCGCGACATTGGGGGATTTGTACTGGATCGGCAAGCGGTGAGGGGCCAGTGTCGGCCCATGCACTATCTCGCCGTTTACGACATGGACAAGACGATCACCCGCGCGCCCACCTGGACGCCGTTCCTGATCCACGCGGCGAAGCGTCGCGCGCCGTGGCGCCTCGCGCTGTTGCCGCTCGCGGGTCTGGCGACGCTGGGCTATGCGGCCAAGCTGCTCGATCGCGGGGCGCTCAAGCAAGTGACGCAGCGGCTGATGCTCGGCGACCGCGTGTCGCATGAGGCCGCAACGGGCCTTGCCGAAAGCTATGCCGAAGACGTGGCGCATACCAACACGCTCGAAGGCGCGCGGACGCGGATCGCGGCGGATCGCGCCGCCGGATACCGGCTGGTGATGGCGACGGCTTCGCACGGCTATTATGCGCAGGCGATTGCGAAGCGGCTCGGCTTCGACGATGTCGTCGCGACGCAGGCGCGGCGCAATGCGGAGGGGGATCTGCTTTCGCTCATCGAAGGGGAAAACTGTTACGGCCCCGCAAAGCTCCGCATGATCGAGGCATGGATGCAAAAAAACGGCATCGCGCGCGGCGAAGCGCAGGTGCGTGCCTATAGCGACCATGTGTCCGATGCGCCGCTTTTGGGCTGGGCGGATGAGGGGTTCGCAGTCAACGCGCACGGGCCGCTGCGCAAGATGGCGGTCGAGCGGGGGTGGGAGATTCTCGACTGGCGGGGTTAGGCTTTGGGTTCGATCACGGTGGGCAGCGGTTCCGCACGAGCGCCGCGATGATCGCGCAATCGGTATTTGCTTTGATATTCGCGCCGCTGCTTGGTCACTTCGTACAGAACGATACCCGTACTTGTGCCGAGATTCAGGCTTTCGATCATTCCGAACATAGGAATTGCGACGCACATCTCGCTACGTTCGACGGCAAGATCGCTGATCCCGATCGCTTCATTGCCGAACCAAACCGCCAGCTTGGCATGCTCCGTATAGTCCCCTTCGTGAAGAAAGACGTTCGTCTTTCCCTTCACGTGCGGGGACGTGACGATCGAAACAAAGTGATTCTTCTCCAGATGCGCCAGACAAGCTTCAGTGCTGTCGAATCGCTTCACGAACGTCCATTTGACGGCCGAAACCGAAAGCTTGGACAGCTTGTTCTCTTCGCGCAGCTCCTGCCAGTCGTCCGAAAGGATGCCGCGTGAATCCACCACATAGACCTTCTCGGCTCCCAGGGCGTTCACATTACGAATAACCGTGCCGATATTGCGCGGGTTTTGCGGGTTTTCGATAACGACGATCAGGTTCTTGCAGCGGAACTGCTTGATCGCGTCCGCACGCTGCCGTGCCGAGCTCTTTACTTTCGTTTCCTGTTCGCCAGTCACAATATCGTCCTTTGATCCGCGCCGCGTTTCCTAAGGGCTTTTCTCGTGAAACGCCAAGGCCGGAGCTAAAGCACCGCCGAAACCGCGTGGATCGCCACGCCTACCATCCCGCCGACCAAAGTCCCGTTGATACGGATGAACTGCAGGTCGCGGCCGACGGCGTTTTCCATGCGGCCGGTGATCGTTTCGGCGTCCCAGCCGCGCACCGTGTCGGACACCAACCGGACGATCGCGTCGCCATAATCATTGGCGACGCCGACGGCGGTGCGGCGCACGAAGCGATTGACGGTGGCGGCGAGCGCGGGTTCGCGCTGGAGCGTCTCGCCGAGCTGGCGCAGCGCCTCGCCCAGTTCGCCCTTGAACGCGGCTTCGGGATCGCGTGCGAAGCGGAGCAGACCCGCGCGCGCCGATTCCCATATGCCCATCCACCAGCGGTCGAGCGCGGGATTGTCGAGCATCTCGATCTTGAACGCCTCGACGCGCTCCTGGGTCACCGGGTCGAATTGCAGGTCGGCGGCGAGCTTTGCCAGCCCTTCCTCGGCCTTGGCGCGCAGCGGGTGATGCGGGTCCTCGGCCATTTCGACGATCAGCTTTGCCAGCCCGTCGATGATCGCGTTGGCGAGCCGTTCGTCGAGCCCGGTCCAGCGCAGGATGCTGCCCGCGCGCTGATGCACCATGTCGCGGATCAGATGCTCGTTGGCGTCGAGCACACGCGCCGCCCAGCGAATGATGCCGTCGAGCAGCGGGATATGCCGATCCTCGGCGATCGCGCTGTCGAGCACGCGGCCGAGCGGGGCGGATATCTTCATCGTGCGCAGCTGGCCGCCGATCGCGCGCTTGGCCATGCCGCCGAGGCGATCCTGGTCTAGCGCCTCGAGCGCATCGGCGAGCAGCCTTGCCGCGCCCTGCTGCACCCGCCCGCGCGATCCGCGCGGATCGGTGAGCCAGCGCCCGGCGGCGCCCGCGACGTCGATCCGGTGCATCCGCCGCGCGACGACGCCGGGGGTGAGGAAATTGTCGCGCAGGAAGCACGCGAGCGTGTCGCCGATCCGGTCCTTGTTGCGCGGGATGATCGCGGTGTGCGGGATCGGTAGCCCGAGCGGGTGGCGGAACAGTGCGGTGACCGCGAACCAGTCGGCAAGGCCGCCGACCATCGCCGCCTCGGCAAAGGCGCGGAGAAAGCCGATCGCGGGGTGCACGTCTTCATAGCGCGAGGCGAGGATGAAGGTGGTCGCCATGACCACCAGCATCAGGGTGGCGATCCAGCGCATCCGCACCAGCGCGGGCGGCGGCGGCTCGGCAGAGCGGAGGCGGGAACGAACAGTCATCCCCGCCTCAATAGTCGAACCGCCTCAAGGTTCACTCCGCCGGGTGCGGCTCGTCGCCGCCCGGATGGCCGGGGTGGTAGCCGATACGCCCGCCCGGCTGGTGATCGATCGCCTTGGGGCCCTCGTCGCCCGGGCGATAGGTGAGCAGGCGTCGCGACAGGCGCGGACCGGCCCATTTTTCGAGACCCAGCACCAGGCTGAAGCTCGCCGGGACGATCAGCAGCGTCAGCACCGTCGACAGAATGAGGCCGCCGATCACGGTGATGCCCATCGGCGTGCGGAACGAGGAGTCGCCCGACAGCGACAGCGCCGTCGGCACCATGCCCGCGACCATCGCGACGGTGGTCATCACGATCGGCTGGGCGCGCTTGTGCCCGGCGTCGATGATCGCCGTAACCTTGTCGACGCCCTTCTCCATTTCCTCGAGCGCGAAGTCGATCAGCAGGATCGAGTTCTTCGCGACGATGCCGAGCAGCATCAATATGCCGATATAGACCGGTAGCGAGATCGGGTCGCCGGTGATCTTGAGCGCAAGCAGGCCGCCGAGCGGCGCCAGCATCAGCGATCCCATATTGACCAGCGGCGACACGAAGCGGCGATAAAGCAGCACCAGCACGGCGAAGACCAGGAACACGCCGGAAATGACGGCGATGATGAAATTGGTGATCATCTCGGCCTGCCATTTCGCCGAGCCGGTGACGAGTTCGTTCACGCCGACGGGCAGGTTCTGCATCGTCGGCAGTTCGTGGATCTGCTCCATCGCGACGCCGCTGACGATATCGGGAGCCAGATCGGCGCCGATCACCAGCCGCCGCTGCTGATTGATGCGCTGGATGCGCGTCGGCCCCATGCCGAAATCGATGTCGGCGACGACGCTCAGCGGCACGGTGCCGCCGGTTTGCGTCGGAACCGGCAGGTTCTGGATTGTCGAAAGGCGCTCGCGCGAATTTTCCGACAGCGCGACCCGGATCGGAATCTGGCGGTCGGAAAGCGAGAATTTCGCGGCATTCTGATCGATCTCGCCCAGCGTCGCGATGCGGATCGCGCCCGAAAGCGCGGCGGTCGTGACGCCGAGATTGGCGGCGAGATCAAGCCGCGGCTTGATGACGATTTCGGGGCGCTGCAGGTCGCCGGTGATGCGCGGTGCGACCAGCGTGTCGAGACCCGCCATTTCGCGGACCAGCTTGATCCCGGTCTGCTCGAGCAGTTCGGGGTCCTCGCCGCCCAGCGTGATGGTGATGTCGCGGCCGCTGCCGCCCCAGCTCATGCTCGAATTGAAGCTGACGCGGGCATCGGGGATTTTGTTGAGTTCGGGCGCCAGCCCGCGCTCGAACTGCGTGCTGGTAAGGTCGCGATCGTCCTTCAGCAGCGCGACGACGCGTCCGTTGCCGACATAGGTCCGGGCATAGGTATTCTCGACCTGCGGCTGCGCGCGCAGCAGCGCGTCGACGCGATCGACCACCGCTTCGGTCTGTTCGAGAGTCGTGCCGGGCACCATTTCGATCGAGGCGCTGGTCGAATCGCGATTCTGCGGCGGCTGGAACGTCTGCGGGATCGTCGCGAAGCACCAGACCGTCAGTGCCATCGCAACCGCGCCGCCGACCACCGCCGACCAGCGGTGCCGCAGCGTCCAGCGCAGCACCTTCATATACTGGTCCATCAAGAAGCCCTCGCCGTGCGTGGCATGGCCCTTGGCCTTCAGGAAATAGGCCGCGATCATCGGCGTCAGCATGCGCGCCACCGCCAGCGACATCAGCACCGCGGCGACCACCGTCAGCCCGAAATTCTTGAAGAACTGGCCCGAAACGCCCGGCATCATGCCGACCGGCAGGAACACCGCGACGATCGACATGGTGGTGGCGAGCACCGCCACTCCGATTTCGTCGGCGGCGTCGATCGATGCCTGATAGGCCGATTTGCCCATCCGCATGTGGCGCACGATATTCTCGATTTCCACGATCGCATCGTCGACCAGCACGCCCGCGACCAGGCTGAGCGCGAGCAGCGTCATCTGGTTGAGCGTGAAGCCCAGCATGTCCATGAACCAGAAGGTCGGGATCGCCGACAGCGGGATGGCGAGCGCGGAAATGATCGTCGCGCGCCAGTCGCGCAGGAACAGGAAGACGACGATCACGGCGAGCACCGCGCCTTCAACCAGCGCGTCGATCGCACTGTGATATTGTTCCTCGGTATATTCGACGCTGTTGAACAGGATTTCGAACCGCACCTTGGGATTGCGTTCCTCGAGCGTCTTCAGCTTTTCCATCGCACCGTGGAATACCGCCACGTCAGATGCGCCCTTGGCGCGCTTGATGTCGAAGGCGAGCACGGGGCGACCGTTCCATTCGGCGAGGCTGCGCACTTCGGCATAGCTGTCGCGGACTTCGGCGATGTCGCTCAGCTTCACGGTGCGGCCGCCGCCGACCGATATCTGCGTGGCGCCCAGGGTGATCGCGGTGTCGGCGTTGCCGAGCACGCGCACCGACTGTTCGGTGCCCGAAATTTCGGTGCGTCCGCCTGCGGCGTTCAGATTGGTCTGGCGAAGCTGGCCGTTCACCTGGCTGGCGGTGATGCCGAGTGCCTGCAGCTTGGCGGGGTCGAGGATGACGCGGATTTCGCGGTCGACGCCGCCGATCCGGTCGACCGTCGACATGCCCTCGACCGACAACAGTTCCTTGGCGACGCTGTTGTCGACATACCAGCTCAGCTCTTCCATCGTCATGTCGGTGGCGATGGCGGTGAAGCTGGCGATATCGTTGTCGCTGGTGTTGGCGCGGCCGACGCGCGGCTCGAGAATGCCGTCGGGCAGCTCACCGCGGATCTGCGACACCGCTTCGCGCACGTCGTTGACGGCGCGGTCGATCGGCGTGCCGATGTCGAGCTGGACGATTGTCTGCGAATTGCCTTCGGTAATCGTCGAATCGATCTGGTCGATGCCCTGCAGGCTGCGCACCGCCGATTCGACGCGCTGAGTGATCTGGGTTTCCAGTTCGCTTGGCGCGGCGCCGGGCTGGCTGATGTTCACCCAGACGATCGGGAATTCGATGTCGGGCTCGTTATTCACCTCCATCGTCATGAAGCTCACGATTCCCGCGAGCGTCAGCGCGATGAACAGCACGATCGGCGGCACCGGATTGCGGATCGACCATGCCGAGATGTTGCGGAAGCTCATGACTTGGGTCCTAACGGAATGCGTGACTTAGCGAAGCGTCTTGAGCTCCGGCTTGACCTTCTGGCCTTCATTGAGGAACGCGCCGGCCGACAGAACGACGCGTTCGTTGCCGTTCAGCCCGTCGACGATCGCGACGCCTTCGTCCGAAACCTCGCCCGCGCGAATCGGACGGCGCACGGCTTCGTCCTGATCGTTGAGAATATAGACGTAATTGCCGTTCGCGTCGCTCTGGATCGCCGATTGCGGCAGCATCGGTGCTTCGTTCGATCCCGCAACGATGCGCGCGCTGGCAAAGCCGCCCGGGCGCAGCGCCGGATCATAGGAGAGCGAAATGCGCGCGATGCCCTGGCGCGTCTGCGGATCGATCACCGGCGAAACCTGCCAGACCTCGCCTTCGAAGACCTGGTCGGTGCCGACCGGCGACACCTGGGCGGGAACGCCGGCGTGCAGTTGCTGCAGGTCGTCCTCGGGCAGCTGGGCGCGCAATTCCATCTGCCCGCCCTTGGCGATGCGGAACAGCGTGCCGCTTCCCGGGCTCACCACCTGGCCGGGTTCGACGTTGCGTGTAAGGATTAGACCCGCCTCGGGCGCGCGGATGTCGAGCCGGTTGTTGCGCGCACGGGCCTCCGCAAGCTGCGCCTCGGCGACGCGGACGCGCGCCACTGCCGAATCGCGCGTCGCGGTCTTGCGCTCGACATCGGCCTGCGAAACAAAGCCGCGATCGACGAGCTGCTTGGCGCGATCGAGTTCGGACTGGGCGATTTCGGCGTCGGCGCGCGCCACGCGCACCTGCGCCTGGAGCGATTCGACCGTCTGCGACTGGACCGAGCGATCGATCCGCGCGAGCACCTGACCGGCGCGGACCCAGTCGCCGGGCTCGACAAGGACGCGCGTGACCATGCCGCCTTCGCCGACCACGCCGACGGGCATTTCGCGGCGCGCAGCGAGCGAACCCGTGCCGGAGACGACGCGCTGGATCGCCTGCCTGCCGGGAACCGCGACCGTCACGGTCGGAATCTGCCCCTCGCGCTGGGCCGCGGCCTTGTCGGCGGCGGCGCCGTCGTCGCTACCGCCGGAAAACAGGAAGACGGCTGCGACAAGCGCCAGAACGGCAACGATCCCGCCGATGATCCACCATCGGCGACTGCTGCGGCCTTCCTCACCGGGAAGCGCCTTCTGACCGTCCTCTGCGAACATCTTTGCCTCGTAATTCATGCGGGTATCCCGTGCGGCCGGAGCGCCTCGATTTGCGGATACCAACTGTGTTATCTGAATAAATCACCGATCGCAACGGTGGTTTTTCAGACTGCGCGGCGCATTGCCGTCATTCGGCTGTTTTCGCAAGGCAGTGGATCGTTTCCGCCAAGAAACGGGTTGCATGATCGGCCTCATCGCGCGACGCTTGAAGCGGGTTCCGCAGGGTAGGGCCCGAAAACGGGAGGAAGATATGGAACGCGGTTGGTTCGGCTGGCTTTTGATCGGTCTCGTCGCCGGCGTGCTGGGCAAGATCATCATGCCCGGCAAGGATCCGGGCGGTATTATCGTCACGATCCTGATCGGTATTGCCGGCGCGCTGCTGGCCGGGTTCGTTGCCCAGTCGATGGGATATACGCTCGACGGCGGCTTTGAAAGCTACGCCGCCGCCACGGGCGGCGCGGTGGTACTGCTGGCGCTGTATCGTATCGTGATGGTGCGCCGGGTCCGCTGATCGCGGCGACCGTTCATCGGGCGTGCAAGCACGAAACATTAAGGTCCCGCTCGCGGTTCATACCACCGCGGGCGGGACTTTTTCATTTCCAGGAGAGCGATAATGCGAACACTTACGGCAACGCTGGCGCTGGGCGCCGCGGCGCTGGCGACGAGCGCCGTGCCGGCGCGCGCGCAGGACATGGCGCATCCGCCGATGCCCGCAATGCATGCCATGCAGGGCACGATGCTGACGGTGGTCGCCGAAGGAAGCACAACGCGCACGCCCGATCTGGCGACGATCAGCGCCGGGGTGGTGACACAGGGCGCGACTGCGGCCGAAGCGATGCAGGCGAACAGCGCGCGGATGGCGCGCGTGATCGCGGCGCTGAAGCGTGCCGGTATCGCCGATCGCGATATCCAGACGTCCAACATCAACCTGTCGCCGCAATATCGGCGCGAGGATAATCAGCCGCCGGTCATCACCGGCTATCAGGCGTCGAACAGCGTGCGCGTGCGGTTTCGCGACATCGAAAACAGCGGGGCTATCCTCGATCTGCTCGTCGCCCAGGGGGCGAACAACATCAACGGACCGAGCCTGGGCCTTGCCGAACCGCAGGGCGCGATGGACGAAGCGCGGGCCGACGCGATCCGTACCGCGCGGGCACGCGCCGAACTCTATGCCTCGGCGGCGGGGCTGAGCGTTGATCGCATCCTTTCGATCAGCGAAGGCGCCGATCGGGGCGGCGGGCCGATGCCGATGGGCTATATGGCGCGCGCCGAATCGGCCGATACGCAGGTGCTGCCGGGCGAACAGGATGTGACGGTCACGGTGACGGTACGTTTCCTGCTCAAATGACCGCCCGGACATGAAAAAAGGGGTCGCGCATCGCGCGACCCCTTTTCAAGCGGGCTCAAGGTTGCCGATCAGCGCACAGCGCCGCGGCGAACCAGATTGACGATCGCGAGCAGGATCACCGCGCCGAGCAGCGACACCAGGAACGTGCCCACGGTGATGCCTTCATTGATGCTGCTGCCAAGCAGCCAGCCACCAATCAGCGCGCCGACGATACCGACGACGATGTTGAGGAAAATGCCCTGCTGGGCATCGGTACGCATGATGATCGAGGCCAGCCAGCCGACGATACCGCCAACGACGAGCCAGACGAGAAGTCCAACAAGACTCATGTCCAAATCCCTCCGTTTATGCCCGGTGGCTTCCGGGCGAACACGCCCGGGTTCGTTCCGGGCCACGGGAGGTAAGACTCGCAACGGGGCTGCTTGGTTCCGAATGCGGCTGGCGGTGCAGGGGGGCGGCCGACCGGATCGGGGCGGATCGGTCGGCCCGGGGGATCAGAATTTCTGCTGGCGTTCGTAGAGCGAGCGATAGTGCTGGATGCGGGTGACGCGCAGCCCGGGCATACCCGACCGATCGATCGCGCGCTGCCATCCGGCGAATTCCTCGACCGTCAGGCCATAGCGGTCGCAGGCCTCGTCGACGGTCAGCAGCCCGCCATTCACCGCGGCCACGACTTCGGCCTTGCGCCGTACGACCCAGCGAGTCGTGTTCGGCGGCGGCAGCGTATCGAGCGTCAGCGGTTCGCCGAGCGGACCGATGACCTTGGCGGGGCGGATCTTCTGATTCTCAATCATTCACTGACCTCGATCGGGGCGGGGGGCCCCCTCTCTGAACACTGACAACGGCTTTAGCGCCGACTGATTCAACATTGCCTGAAACGGCAGGGTAAACGCCGTCTTCATTCCTGTTTCCAATCGCTTGACGCGAAGGAACCGGTTTCGATCCGGGGCAGGAAAGCGGTTCCCGCGCGCAACAGCGCCAGCGCCGTGGGGCGATGAAAGGCACCATGTTCGGGAGCCAGCAGATCGGCTTCGCCCGCCGCAGCGGTAAGCCGCGTCTGAGTCGATGCCGTGGCGCTTGCCGCCTGTCGCGCGGCGACGCCGACCATCAGCACCGCCAGCTCCGTTGGCAATGCAGTGACGGCGGTATCCCGATCCAGGCGGGCGAAGCTCAGGTCCACAAATACGCATCCGATTACTACTCGTCTTGGAAGAGCGGTTGTACGGGCGAGTGCTGAAGGTCCCGTAAAGGCCCGCAAAATTTTGCATCCCGGCGCGGGACACTCTATGGGCGCGGCGATGACCTCCGGGGAATTCCAGCTTGCCGGGCCGCTTTCGGGGCGGCGGATCGTCGTTGCCATGTCGGGCGGCGTCGACAGCTCGGTCGTGGCCGCGCTGGCCGCCCGGACCGGTGCCGAAACGATCGGCGTGACGCTTCAGCTTTACGATCATGGCGAGGCAGTCGGACGCGCGGGAAGCTGCTGCGCGGGGCGCGACATTCGCGATGCGCGCGCGGTGTGCGATCGGCTGGGAATCGCCCATTATGTGTTCGATCACGAGAGCCGTTTCCGCGAATCGGTGATCGACGATTTCGCCGACGAATATCTTTCCGGCCGCACGCCGATTCCGTGTGTGAAGTGCAATATGGGCGTGAAATTCACCGATCTGTTCGCCCTTGCCCGCGACCTCGGCGCCGATTGCCTGGCCACCGGCCATTATGTCCGGCGCGTCGAAGGGCCGGCGGGCGCCGAGCTGCACCGTGCCGCCGATCCCGCGCGCGACCAGAGCTATTTCCTGTTCGCGACGACGCAGGATCAGCTGGATTTCCTCCGTTTCCCCCTGGGAAGCATGCCCAAGCCGCGCGTGCGCGAGCTTGCCGCCGAAATCGGCCTCGGTGTCGCGGGCAAGCCCGACAGCCAGGATATCTGTTTCGTTCCCGACGGCGATTATGCCTCGCTGGTCAAGAAGCTGCGCCCCGAAGCCGAAACGCAGGGCGATATCGTCGATCAGGCCGGTAACAAGCTCGGCGAGCACAGGGGGCTGATCCATTTCACCGTCGGTCAGCGCCGCGGGCTGGAGATTGGCGGTCAGGCAGAACCGCTCTATGTCGTCGCGCTCGATGCCGAAGCGAAGCGCGTGATCGTCGGTCCGAAATCGGCACTGGCGGTGCGCGCGGCGCGGATCGAGGGACTCAACTGGATCGGCGGCGATTTCACCGGCCCGCTCCACGCCAAGGTCCGCTCGATGGCCAAGCCCGTGCCCGCGCGGCTCGAAGGCGACCGGGTGGTGTTCGACACCCCCGAATATGGTGTCGCGCCCGGGCAGGCGGCGGTGCTCTATGCGGGCGACCGGGTGCTGGGCGGCGGCTGGATACGGGAAACCGAACGAGCGGAGCTAGCGGCCGCCTAAGCGCCTGCCCCCTGCAAACCGCCGTTGGGGCTGAGCTTGTCAAAGCCCTGTTCTGTCTTCTTCCAGCCGTTGCGAGAAGAAGTACGGCGCCCTTCGACTGCCTGCCAAGGCAGGCGCTCAGGACAGGCTTCGACAAGCTCAGCGCAAACGGGTGTGCGGAAACAGACTCCCGCCTCGTCAAGGATAGAGCAGCGTCTCCGACCAGGCATCGCCGCCCGGCGCGGTTTCGCGGCAGAAGAGCCGGCGTTCGTGGAGGCGGTGTTCGCGGTCCTGCCAGAATTCGATACGTTCGGGCACCACGCGCCAGCCACCCCAATGCGGCGGGCGGGGCACGTCGCTGCCTTCGAACTGTTCGCGCATCGCTTCGTAGCGCGTTTCGAAGACATCGCGGCTGGGCAGCGGATGCGACTGGTCCGAAGCCCAGGCGCCGAGCTGCGAATCGCGGCCGCGCGTCGCGAAATAGGCATCGGCCTCTTCACTGCTGACCCGCTCGACCGGCCCTTCGACACGCACCTGCCGCCGCAGCGACTTCCAGTGGAAAAGCAATGCCGCGCACGGATTGGCGGCAAGCTCGTCGCCCTTGCGGCTCTCGCCATTGGTGTAGAAGGTAAAGCCTTCGGGGCCATGATCCTTGAGCAGCACCATGCGGACCGAAGGCGCGCCCGAAGCATCGGCCGTCGCCACCGCCATCGCATTGGCGTCATTGAGCTCCTTGGCCTGCGCCTGCGCAAACCAGTCATCGAACAGCGCGATCGGATCGTCCACCATGCGCGGCCGTTTACGCCGCCCCCGCGAAGCTGTCGAGGAACGAGTCGCGCGCCTGTGATTTGAATCGCCGTTGCAACGAACGGAGCAGGCAATGGCGGCACGCGCCTATTGGCAGGGACAGATACGGCTGGCGCTGGTTTCGATCCCGGTGGAAATCTACACCGCGACCAAATCGGGCGCGTCGGTCTCCTTCCGCCAGATCCACGAGCCCACCGGCAAACCGATCCATTATGAAAAGGTCGTCACCGGCGTCGGCCCGGTCGATACCGACGAGATCATGAAAGGCTATGAAGTCGAAAAGGGCAGCTATGTCCTGCTCGATCAGGACGAGATCGACGCAGTGAAGCTCGAATCGAAGAAGACGCTCGAACTCACTCAGTTTGTCGATGCCAACGAAATCGACGTCCTCTATTACGACAAGCCCTATTTCGTCGTGCCGGCAGACGACCTTGCCGAAGAAGCGTTCATCGTGCTGCGCGAGGCGCTGCGACGGACGAAGAAAGTTGGGCTCGGGCAGCTCGCGCTTCGCGGACGCGAATATGTGGTGAGCCTCAAGCCGTGCGGGCGCGGCATGGTGCTCGAAACGCTGCGCTATGCCGAGGAAGTGCGCAAGGCGCAGAGTTATTTCCGCGACATTTCCGACGACAAGCCCGACAAGGAGTTGCTCGACCTGGCCGAATCGTTGATCGAGAAGAAGTCGGGCAGCTTCGACGCGAGCGAATTTCACAATCGCTATGTCGATGCGCTGCAGGAACTGATCGCCCGCAAGCGCAAGTCCAAGGGCGGCAAGATCGTCGAGGATGCCGAGGAAGCCGGCGGCGGCCAGCGCGGCTCGAATGTCGTCGACCTGATGGCCGCGCTCAAGGATTCGCTCGAAAAACCCGAGGGGAAGAAGGCGAAATCCTCGGGCAAGAAGCGCGCTTCGGGGTGATCCGTCATGGCCGAACCCGATCTCCTCGCCCGCTATAACGAGAAACGCGATTTCGCGAAGACGCGGGAGCCCAAGGGCGCAACCGGCAAATCGGGCGGCAATCGCTTCATCGTGCAGAAACATGACGCCACCCGGCTCCACTGGGACTTCCGCCTTGAAGCCGATGGCGTGCTCAAGAGCTGGGCGGTGACGCGCGGGCCGAGCCTCGATCCAGGCGAAAAGCGGCTCGCGGTGCGTACCGAGGATCATCCGCTGAGCTATGCCGATTTCGAAGGGACGATTCCGCAGGATCAATATGGCGGCGGTACGGTGATGCTGTGGGATTCGGGAACCTGGGAGCCGGTCGAAGGCAAGAGCGCCGAAGATCTCGCCAGGGGGCATTTGCATTTCCGGCTGCATGGGCAGCGGATGCAGGGCGAGTGGCTGCTCATCCGAATGAAGCCGCGCGGCAAGGAAAAGCGCGAGAACTGGCTGCTGCGCAAGATCGACGATTCGTTCGCGGGCGGCACGGACATGCTGGTCGAGCAGGGGCTGACCAGCGTGCAGACCGGCCGGACAATGCAGGAGATTGCCGAGGGCAAGGACCCCGAATTCCGCCCCCGTAGGGGGAGGGGGACCAGCGAAGCGGGTGGAGGGGTAGTTGCCGCAAGCGATTCGCCCGACGAAAATACCCCTCCACCACGACGCTCCGCGTCGCGGTCCCCCTCCCCCTCCGGGGGAAGAAAACTCCCCAAATTCCGCGACGTGCAGCTAGCGACGCTCGTCGACACCGTCCCCGGCGGAAACCGCTGGCTGCACGAAGTCAAATATGACGGCTATCGCGCGCTGCTCGCTATCGGGAAGGGCGGGCCGCGCATCTTCACGCGTTCCGGTCTCGACTGGACCGACAAATTCCCCGGTATCGCCGAAGCCTCGACCAGCATCGCTGCCGAGAGTGCGTTGATCGACGGCGAGATCGTTGCGTTCAAGGAGGGGCGCCCCGATTTCTCGACGCTGCAGGAAGCGATTTCGGCGGGCGGCACGGGGCTAACCTTCTTCGCCTTCGACCTGCTCGAATGCGACGGCAAGGACCTGACCAAACTCCCGCAGATCCAGCGCAAGGAGCGGCTGCGCCCGTTGCTTGGCAATGCCGACGAACGCATCGCCTTCGCCGAACATGTCCTCGGCGCGGGCGAGAAGCTCTACGCCGCGATGTGCCGCGAAGGCTATGAAGGCATTGTCTCGAAACGCGCCGACGCGCCCTATCGCGGCACGCGGACCAGGAACTGGCTCAAGGTGAAATGCACCCGGCGGCAGGAATTCGTCATTGTCGGCTGGCTGCCGAGCAGTTCGAAGGGGCGCGCCTTCGCGTCGCTGCTGCTTGCCGTGCAGGGCAAGGATGGGCTCGAATATCGCGGCAAGGTGGGCACCGGATTCGATACCGAAATGATGGATGACGTCCGGTCAAAGCTTGATCGGCTGGCGCGCAAGACGCCGCCGCTCGACGTGCCCAAATCGGCAGCGAGGGGCGCGCAATGGGTGACGCCCGGACTTGTCGCCGAAATCGCCTTTGCCGAATATACTGCCGAGAATGTCGTGCGGCATGCCAGTTTCCAGGGGCTGCGCGAGGACAAGGCGGCGGAGGATGTCGTGGACGAAAACGCCCAGCCCGTGCCCGAACCGGCGCAATCGGACGTGAAGATCACGAGCCGTGACCGGGTGATCTTCCCCGATGCGAAAGTCACCAAGGGCGACTTGGCCGATTATTACGCCGCGGTCGCGCCGATCATGCTCCCCTGGATCGCCGACCGGCCGATCAGCCTCGTCCGCTGTCCGCAGGGGCGCGCCAAGCAATGTTTCTTCCAGAAGCACGATGCCGGCAGCTTTGGCGACCATGTTCGCCATGTCGACATTCGCGAAAAGGACGGATCGACCGAACCCTATCTCTATGTCGACGATGCCGACGGCATATTGGCCTGCGTCCAGATGGGCACGATCGAGTTTCACGGCTGGGGCGCACGCGCGAGCGATGTAGAAACCCCCGATCGGATGGTGTTCGATCTCGATCCCGACGAAGGGCTCGATTTCAGGGATGTGAAGAAGGCCGCCGAGGACCTGAAACAGCATCTCGCCGATATCGGGCTCACCAGCTTTCCAATGCTCACCGGCGGCAAGGGCGTCCATCTGGTCGTCCCTCTCGCGCCGCGTGCGCACTGGCCCGAAGTGAAGAGCTTTGCCGAACGCTTCGCGCGCGCCATCGCGCAGAGCGAACCTGATCGCTTCACCGCCAACCTCAAGAAGGCGAGCCGCAAGGGAAAGATCTTCATCGATTATCTGCGCAACCAGCGCGGATCGACGGCGGTGCTGCCCTATGTCGCGCGCGCCCGACCGGGCGCCCCGGTGGCGGTGCCGGTGACGTGGAGCGAGCTGCGCGACATCAATTCGCCGCAACACTGGAACGTCAGGGACGCCGATACGCTGATCGAACGCGCGAACAGCCGAGCGCTTTCTGGCTGGGGCGAAACCGAGCAGGCCCTGCCCGATCTATAAGAATCGGCAGAAGCCCGCACGCAAAAGCCTGTGGGTAACGCGCGATGCGATGTTGCACGGCAGCATCGTTTGGCCCATCGTGACCGCAAGGGGATGGACAGGATTATGGCGAGCCGTGCCGTGACGGGATTGTTCGATGCCGGCACTATCGCCGATCGTTGGATCGGGGACTATTGCGCGCCGGGCCGGGTGAGCGACATGCTGTGCTCGCGCGCGCCGGGCGACGAAGGCTGGACCGCGATGCTCGAGGAGCTGGCGGCGTTCGGCGGCGAGTCGCTCGATCATGCCCGCGAACGGGCACAGCGCCATGCCGAGGATCTGGGCACGGGTTTCCGCATCGCAGGCGAAGGCGAGGAACGCCCCTGGCCGCTATCGCCGGTCCCGCTGATGATCCCCGCCGCCGAATGGGCCACGATCGAACAGGGGATCATCCAGCGCGCCGATCTGATCGAAGCGATCGTCGCTGATTTCTATGGCGAGGGAAGGCTGGTGGCGGAGGGGCATCTGCCTGCCGCGCTGGTGACGGGCAGCCCCTTCTTCCTGCGCCCGCTGGTCGGGCTGAAGCCGCCGGGCGGCCATCACCTGCAATTCATCGCCGCCGATCTGGGGCGCGGCCCGGACGGCGCGTGGCGCGTGCTCAGCGATCATCTGCGCGCACCGGCCGGCGCAGGCTATGCGCTCGAAAACCGGCTGGCCATGTCGCGCATGCTCGGTGGCCTCCAGACCCGGCTCAATATCGAGCGGCAGGCGCCCTTTTTCGCAGCCTTTCGCGAAGGAATCGCGGCGTCGTGCCGCCGCGCCGATCCGCGCATCGCGCTGCTCACGCCGGGACGGCTCAACCCCAGCTATGCCGAACAAGCGCATCTGGCGCGCTATCTCGGGCTGTTGCTGGTCGAGGGCGCCGATCTCTCGGTGATCGACGACAGCCTTTATGTGCGCACCATCGCCGGGTTGAAGCGCGTCGACGCGGTGTGGCGGCGCGTCGATCCGCGGCTGCTCGATCCGCTGGCGTTCGATTCACACAGCACGATCGGCGTGGCGGGGCTGGTCGATGCGCTGGCGGCGGGCAATGTCGTGGTCGCCAACGCGCCGGGCGCCGGTGTGGTCGAATCGGCGGCTTTCGCGGCGTTTCTACCCTGGTTGTCGCAGATCATGCGCGGCGAGAAGCTCAAGCTCCCCACCACTGCGACCTGGTGGTGCGGGCAGGGGAGCGAGCGCGCAGTGGTCGCCGAAAAGCTCGATTCGCTCGTCATCGCTCCCGCCTTCGGAAACACCGCGCGCGGCTTGCCCGACGGGCCGATGCTTGGATCGGAGCTGAGCGGCGACGCGCGCGCCGCGCTGCTCGCCGACCTCGAGCGGCGGCCGCAGGATTATGTCGGGCGCGAGATCGTCAATCTCTCGACCATGCCGGTGGTATCGGGCGACCGGCTCGAGCCGCGTCCCTTCATCCTGCGGGTCTTCGCCGCGCGCGGCGCCGACGGCAGCTGGCAGGTTCTGCCCGGCGGCTTTGCGCGCATCGGCGAGCATCCCGATCCGCGCGCGACGGTGATGGGCGACGGCACCTGGTCGGCCGATGTCTGCGTCCACGGCGCGCAGCCGGTCGAGCCGGTGACCCTGCTTCCCTCGGGCGATTCGACGGCGCTGCGCCGTAATCCGGGCACGCTTCCCAGTCGCGTCGCGGACAATCTCTTCTGGCTCGGCCGCTATCTGGAGCGCGGGGAATCGCTGCTCGGCGTGCTGCGCGTGCTGCTCGGCAATTCGATCAGCGCCGAAAGCGGCGCGGCGCTGGCCGCCACGACTGTCCGCCGCCTTGTCGACATGGTGGTCGGCGCCGGGGCGGCTCCCGCTCCCGACAGCTATCGCCGCAACGACCTGCAGCAATTCGTCACCACTGCGATGGCGGATACCGAAGCATGGCACAGCGTCCGCGCGATCAATCGGCAGGCGCGGCTGATCGGGCAGGGATCGCGCGAGCGGCTCGCGGCCGACATGATCCGCCTGCTCGACGCGCCGTTTCCGACCCGCGGCGGCCTGCTCGACAAGGCAGGATCGCTCCAGCGCCGCTATTCGGCGCTCGCCGGGCTTTCAGCCGAGCATATGGCGCGCACCGATGCCTGGCGCTTCCATGATCTGGGGCGGCGGCTCGAACGGGCGATGGCGGTAACGCGCGTGGTGCGGACCTTCTCGGTCGCCGATGCGACGGGGGACGATCTTTCGACGCTGCTCGATCTGGCCGACAGCCAGATCAGCTATCGCCAGCGCTATCCCACCGGCATGGCGCGCGTGCCGGCGCTCGATCTGGTCGTGCTCGACCCGGGCAATCCGCGCTCGATTGCGTTTCAGCTCGGCGCCATTGCCGAACATCTGGCAAAGCTGCCGGTACTGTCCGACGACGGCCTCGCCGAGCCGCAACAGGCGCTCGCACGCGAGATCGAAGCGATCATTTCCACCACGCGCGCGGCGGATATCGACGCGCCGCTGCTCGGCGATATCGACATGCGGCTGGCCAGGTTGTCCGATGCGATCGGGCGGCGCTATTTCCTGCAGGGCGCCGAGCCGCTGCGCGCGGCCGGGCTGGTGCTGGCGTGATGCGCTATGCCATCCGCCATGTGACCCGGTTCGAATATGCCGAGCCGGCAGCCTTTGCGCGCTGCAATCTGCGGCTCAAGCCGATCCACTGGCCGGGCCAACATCTCGAGGCCTATGATCTCTCCGTTGAACCGGGGGGGCACACCTATCCCGCGCGCGCCGAAGCGGGGCTGGCGCATGTGCTGCGGCTGGTGGTGCCCGAACCGGCGCGGACGCTGACGATCGAAAGCACTGCCACGGTCATGGTCGATCGCGGCATTCCGGTGCCCGACGCAAGCGATCCGACGCTTGCCGAGATCGCCGCCGCCGCGCGCGGCAGCCGCGACATGTCGGCGGCAAGCCCGGCCAATTATCTCTTTCCCTCGCCGCTGATTCCGATCGACGAGGAAATCGCGCGATGGTGCGCGCAGGAACTGGATCCCGGACGCGGCGCGCTGGAGGCGGGAATCGAACTCGCGCGGCGTATCCAGCGCGAATTTTCGTTCGATCCCACTGCAACGCTGGTCGATACGCCACCGCACGAGGCTTTCGCAAAGCGCGGCGGCGTGTGTCAGGACTTCGCACAGATCATGATTTCCGGGCTGCGTGCCGCCGGGCTGCCGGCGGCCTATGCCTCGGGCTATCTGCGGACGCTGCCGCCGCCGGGCCAGCCGCGGCTGGTCGGTGCCGATGCGACGCATGCCTGGGTGTTGCTCTGGTGCGGGGCGGAGCGCGGCTGGATCGGGCTCGATCCCACCAACGGCATCTGGATGGCCAGCGATCATGTGCTGATGGCGGTCGGGCGCGATTATGCGGATATCGCACCGATCGATGGTATCGTGCTGGGCTTCGGCGCGCAGAAGATGGACGTGTCGGTCGATGTCGAGCCGCTCGAGCAGGTATCCGCCTGATAAGGTGCCGAACCGGAATGCCCGCAAGGGCATTCCCAACCGACACCAGGCCGGGCGCCGGAGGCGCACGGCCCTTGCAACCGCCCGTTTCCAACCCGAAATAGCGCGCGGAGAAACATGGAGTAACAATGGCCGATCCTTACGCAACGCTGGGCGTGGCGCGCGGGGCAAGCGAAGCCGACATCAAGAAGGCCTATCGCAAGCTCGCCAAAGAGCTGCACCCCGACCGCAACAAGGACAATCCCAAGGCAGCCGAGCGCTTCAGTCAGGTGACGCAGGCCTATGACCTGCTGACCGACAAGGACAAGCGCGCGCGGTTCGACCGGGGCGAGATCGACGGCGACGGCAATCCCACAGCTCCGTTCGGCTTCGGCGGCGGGGGTGGCGGCGGCCCGGGCGGCGGCGGTTTTCGCCCGGGCGGCGCGCAATTCGATTTCGGCGGCGAGGCGGCCGATCTCGGCGATATCTTCGAAGGACTGTTCGGCGGCCAGGCCGGGCGGCAGCAGCGCGGCGGCGGGGGCGGCTTTTCGGGCGGTTTCGGCGGTTTCGGCCGGCGCCCGCAGCCCAAGGGCGCCAATGTCGCCTATCGCCTCGCGGTATCCTTCACCGATGCCACGACGCTCGCGCCGCAGCGTATCACGCTGTCCGATGGCAAGACGATCGATCTGAAGCTGCCGCCCGGCGTCGAAAGCGGCACGCAGATGCGGCTGAGCGGCAAGGGGCAGGAAGGCCCCGGGGGCTTCGGCGATGCGATCGTCACGATCGAGGTGCAGCCGCACGCCTTTTACGTGCGCGACGGCGACGATATCCGGCTCGACCTGCCGGTGTCGCTGTCCGAAGCCGTGCTCGGCGCCAAGGTGCGCGTGCCGACGCCTGACGGAGCGGTGATGCTGACGGTTCCGAAAGGGGCGAGCTCGGGCAAGGTGTTGCGGCTCAAGGGGCGCGGCTTTCATCACAAGGGCAGCGGGCGCGGCGACCTGCTCGTCACGCTGATGGTCGACCTGCCCGAAGACGATGCGGAACTGACGTCGTTCGTCGAAAACTGGTCGGGCCGTGACAAAGGGAACCCGCGCAGCCGTCTGGGCGTCTGACTCCTTCGTGGAGGAGCAAGACATCTCTCCCGAATCGCCCGAGGCGCGGCGGCGCGGCATCAAGGGGAGGATTCGGCGACGGCTCGACGAGCTGGGCGTGCCCGAGCGCGCCTGGGAAGTGACCAAGCGCGTCGCCGTCGGCACCTATACCGACGGGTTCACTTATGCGGGAAACCTCGCCTATCTCTCGCTGATCACGCTGTTCCCCTTCTTCATCGTCGCGGCCGCGATCGCGCGATTGTTCGGCCATAGCGGGGAGGGCGTGCAGACGCTCGAAGCGTTCCTCACCACCGTGCCGCCCGATGTCGCGCAGGTTCTGCGCACGCCGGTGCGCGACGTGCTCGAAGCGCGGTCGGGGACGCTGTTGTGGTTCGGCGCGCTCGTGGGCCTGTGGACCACGGCGGGGTTCATCGAAACGCTGCGCGCGATCCTGCGCCGCTCCTATGGCGTCAGCGGCGGGCGGCCCTTCTGGGAGCATCGGCTGGGGTCGATCGGGCTGATCATCGCCGCGGTGATCCTGATGATGTCGGCATTCAGCTTTCAGGTGGTGTTGACCGGCATTCAGCAATTCATCGTTCGCGTGCTGCCCTTTGCCGAGGATACCGCGCAGATCATTTCGCTCAGCCGGATCGCGCCCGCGATCGCGCTCTTCATCGCGCTCTACACGCTTTTTTATTCGCTGACGCCGAGCGGCTATCGTCGCAAGATCTATCCCAAATGGCCCGGGCCGCTGTTCGTCACGCTCTGGTGGCTGACGACGACGGCGCTGCTGCCGGTCGTGCTCGGTGCGCTGGTCAATTACGACCTAACCTATGGCAGTCTTGCCGGCGTGATGATCTCGCTGATCTTCTTCTTCGTGATCGGGCTGGGCATGGTGATCGGCGCCGAACTCAACGCGGCACTGGCGGAATCGCCCGAGAACGGGCTAGAGACGGATGCGGAACAGGAGGAAGTCGCGACGTGACCGAGTTGATGCAGGGGAAGCGGGGCCTGATCATGGGCCTGGCGAACGACAAGTCGCTTGCATGGGGAATTGCCAAGCAATTGCGCGAACAGGGGGCCGAACTGGCGTTCAGCTATCCCGGCGAAACGATGCTCAAGCGCGTGGGGCCGCTCGCCGAACAGCTCGGTTCGGACAAGCTGATCGAATGTGACGTTTCGGACATGGCGGCGCTCGACGCGGCGTTCGACAAGCTCAAGGAATTCTGGCCGACGATCGATTTCGTCGTCCATGCGATCGGCTTTTCGGACAAGAGCGAGCTGCGCGGCCGTTATTACGACACCAGCCTCGAAAACTTCCTGATGACGATGAACGTCTCGGTTTACAGCTTCACCGCCGTCGCCAAGCGCGCGCGCGAGATGATGCCGAACGGCGGCAGCCTGCTGACGCTCAGCTATTACGGCGCGGAAAAGGTGGTGCCGCATTACAATGTGATGGGCATCGCCAAGTCGGCGCTCGAAACCAGCGTCCAGTATCTCGCGGTCGATCTGGGGCCGGAAAATATCCGCGTGAACGGCATTTCGGCGGGCCCGATCAAGACGCTGGCGGCCTCGGGCATCGGCGACTTCCGCTACATCATGAAGTGGAACGAGCTCAATTCGCCGCTTCGCCGCAACGTGACGATCGAGGATGTCGGCGGCGCCGGGCTCTATCTGCTCAGCGATCTGGCGAGCGGCGTCACCGGCGAAATCCACCATGTCGATGCGGGCTATAACGTCATCGGCATGAAGGCCGAAGACGCGCCCGACATCGCGCTGTCGTGAGCGGCGATACCAGCATCGCAATCACCCGCGCGGCGCCGGGCGATGCCTATGATATCGACGATATTCTCACCGCCTGTTTCCCGCGCGCGGGCGAGGCGATGCTGGTCAAGCAGCTCGCGATCGACGGCGACCTGGTGCTGGCGCTGATCGCCCGCGACGAGCGGACCAGCGAAGCGCTCGGCATGGTCGCGGTGAGCCGGATGGACGTGGTGATCGGCGGCGAGGAAGTGCCCTCGGTCGCGCTCGCACCGCTCGCCGTCATGCCCGCTTTTCGCCAGACCGGTGTCGCCGAGGCGCTGGCGGGCGCGGCGATCGAGGAAATGAAGCGTGCCGGGGCACTGCTGATGTTCGTGCTCGGCGAGCCGGGCTATTATGGGCGCTTCGGCTTCTCGGTCGAAGCCGCCGAGGGGTTCGAAAGCCCCTATGCCGGGCCGTTCTTTATGGCGCTGGAACTGCAGGGCGGCCTGCCCTGCGGCCCGCGCGGCAAGGCGGAACATGCGCCTGCCTTCGCGGCGTTGAGCGAGGATTAACCGCGATGCCGACGGTATTTCGGCAGGATGGCTGGCGCTTCTTCTTCTATTCGAACGAAGGCGATCCGCGCGAGCCGGTTCACATCCATGTCCTGCGTGATACCGCAGAAGCGAAGTTCTGGCTTTATCCGGCAGTAGCGCCCGCCTACAATCATGGGCTATCGGCGCGGGAATTGCGGATCGTCTCGGAAATCGTGATCGAGCGCCGCCGGGAAATCGAGGAAGCGTGGCATGTCCATTTCGGTTAGCGCCGTAAGCGTGCGGTTCGATGCCGATCAGATGTGGGTGTCGCTCGACGACGGCCGCGTGTTGGGGGTGCCGCTTGCATGGTTTCCTCGCCTGCGCGATGCCTCCCCGGAAGTCCGCGAGGCCGTGTCGATCAGCCCGGCGGGGCTGCATTGGGAAGCGCTCGACGAGGATATCTCGATTGCCGGGCTGCTGAGCGGCACCGGCGATCTCACTCAGGCGCGACCGCACGCGGCATGAGCTATAACAGTTTCGGACGCGTTTTCCGCTTCACCACCTGGGGCGAGAGCCACGGCCCCGCGCTGGGCGCGGTGGTCGACGGGTGCCCGCCGGGGATCGAGCTTTCCGAGGAAGACATCCAGCCTTTCCTCGACGCACGTCGCCCCGGCCAGTCGCGCTTCACCACGCAGCGGCGTGAGCCGGATCAGGTGCGCATCCTGTCGGGCGTGTTCGAAGGGCGCACGACAGGCACGCCGATTTCGCTGATGATCGAAAATGTCGACCAGCGATCAAAGGATTATTCGGATGTCGCCAAAGCCTATCGCCCCGGACATGCCGATTATGCCTATGACGCAAAATACGGCTTTCGTGACTATCGCGGCGGCGGGCGCAGTTCGGCGCGCGAAACAGCGGCGCGCGTCGCGGCTGGCGCGATTGCACGCAAGGTTGTCTCCGGTGTTTCGATCCGCGCCTGGGTCGAGGCGATCGGCGGCGACGCGATCGACCCGGCCAGTTTCGATGCCGGGGAAATCGGCCGCAATCCCTTCTTCTGCCCCGATGCATCTGCCGCCAAGCGCTGGGAAGCACTGGTGGACAAGGCGCGCAAGGCGGGATCGTCGCTCGGCGCCGTGATCGCCTGCGAAGCGACCGGCGTGCCGCCCGGCTGGGGCGCGCCGCTCTATGCCAAGCTCGACAGCGAACTGGCGGCGGCATGCATGTCGATCAATGCGGTCAAGGGCGTCGAGATCGGCGACGGTTTCGCCGCGGCCGCATTGTCGGGTGAGGAAAATGCCGATGCGATGCGCCCCGGCATGCATGGCGAAGGGCCGCATTTCCTCGCCAATCACGCCGGCGGCATCGCGGGCGGCATTTCGACGGGACAGCCGGTACGCCTGCGCGTGGCGTTCAAACCGACCAGTTCGATCCTCACGCCCGTCCCAACGATCACTCCGGCGGGCGAAGCGACCGAAATCGCGACCAAGGGGCGGCACGATCCGTGCGTCGGCATCCGCGGCGCGCCGGTGGTCGAAGCGATGATGGCGCTGGTACTCGCCGATCAGAAGTTGCTGCATCGCGCCCAGTGCGGCGAAGGCTGAAGTCCCGCAATGCTGGGCACCGGCTCGGTTCATCACGAAGAACACTCGTCAACTTGCCGACCCGCATCCTGTTCGCGGCGAGTTGAGCGGTCGCTTTTCGGCGAAAAGCGGTTCCGCGCGTTTTTGCTTCGCCCCTGACAAAGGAAGGAGCGAGTAATGCGTAAAATGATGTTTGCAGGACTTCTGGCTGCGGCCGGTACTACGGCAATGGCAGTCAATGCTGCCCCGGTTTCGATGCAGGATGCGTCCGCGCAGGACGTGCCCGCGATGTCGCCTTCGCCGTGCCCGACGCCCGGTGTCGCGCCCGACCCCGATGCCCCGCCGGTCGATCCCGCTGCCTGCCCGGACATGACGCCGAGCGATCCGCCGACGCCCGAAACAGAACCCACCACTGATCCCGAACCGCTGCCCGAGCAGCCGATGACGCCGACCGAGCCGGTCGAGCCGATCGGTGACGGCGAAGCCGTGCCGCCCGGCAGCTAAGCGCCAGAAGCGAAACCCCGCGGCGCCGCCGCATCGTCGGCTGCGCTGCGGGGGAGGCCGGAGGTCGAGGCCGTCGGCCGAACTGACCGCAGCCCGGCCGGTCAGTCGGCGAAGGGATCGCGGACGAGGATCGTGTCCTCGCGCTCGGGGCTGGTCGAAACCAGCGCGACCGGGCACTGGATCAGTTCCTCGATGCGACGGATATATTTGATCGCCTGCGCCGGAAGATCGGCCCAGCTGCGTGCGCCGGCGGTTGACTCGTGCCAGCCCTGGATGGTTTCGTAGATCGGCTCAACCAGTTCCTGATCGGCGGCATGGGCGGGCAGGTGATCGATTTCCTCGCCGCGCAGCCGATAACCGGTGCACACCTTCACTTCGTCGAACCCGTCGAGCACGTCGATCTTGGTAAGTGCGATGCCGGTTACGCCGGAAACCGCGACCGACTGCCGCACCAGCGCGGCGTCGAACCAGCCGCAGCGGCGCTTGCGCCCCGTCACCGTCCCGAATTCATGCCCGCGCACGCCCAGTTGTTCCCCGGTCTCGTTTTCCTGCTCGGTGGGAAAGGGGCCGGATCCGACGCGCGTCGTATAGGCCTTGGCGATGCCGAGCACGAAGCCGACCGCGCCCGGCCCGAGCCCCGAACCGCCCGCCGCTGTGCCCGCGATCGTGTTAGACGAGGTCACGAAGGGATAGGTGCCGTGGTCGATGTCGAGCAGCACGCCCTGCGCGCCTTCGAACAGGATACGGCGACCGCGCGATCGCGCCTCGTTCAGCATCTTCCACACCGGCTGTGCGAAGGGGAGGACGAAGGCGGCGATTTCCGCCAGGTCGGCGACCAGCGCTTCGCGGTCGATCGGCGGTTCGCCGAAGCCCGCGCGCAGTGCATCGTGATGCGCGGTCAACCGGTCAAGCTGCGGCGCCAGCGTGTCGAGATGGGCAAGATCGCAGACGCGGATCGCGCGGCGCCCGACCTTGTCCTCATAGGCGGGGCCGATGCCGCGCCGCGTCGTCCCGATCTTCCCCGCGCCGCTGGCGTCTTCGCGCAGCCCGTCCAGATCGCGGTGAAAGGGCAGGATCAGCGCGGCATTGTCGGCGATCATCAGCGTATCGGGGGTGATCTCCACACCCTGGCCGCGCAGTTTTTCGACTTCGGCCTTCAGCGCCCAGGGATCCAGCACCACGCCGTTGCCGATAACGCTCGGCGTACCGCGCACGATGCCGGAAGGCAGCAGCGAGAGCTTGTAGACTTTTTCGCCCACCACCAGCGTATGGCCGGCATTATGTCCGCCCTGAAAGCGCACGACGACATCGGCGCGTTCGGCGAGCCAGTCGACGATCTTTCCCTTGCCTTCATCGCCCCATTGGGCACCGATCACTGCGACATTTGCCATGAATATGCGTCTCCCCCTGCCGGGACGAGCACCGGCCGCCCTTCGACAGGACTCGGCAACCGGGCATGGACGGAACGGCCGAAGGTGCGGCCTCGTTGTGCGGTGGCGCGAATGACTCTCCACGCGGCGCGCGTCAAGGGGTTTCCCTCGACACAGGCGCGCGGCGACTTATGTGGGGCAGCGAAGGAGAAAGTTACAAATGAAACTAGCCAGCCTGAAGCACGGCCGCGACGGCAAGCTCGTCGTCGTTTCCAACGATCTCGCATGGTATGCCGATGCCGGCCATATCGCACCGACTCTCCAGGCCGCACTCGACGACTGGGGGCGGGTCGAGCCCGATCTGCGCAATCTCGCGACCGATCTCGAACATGAGGCGATCCCGCGCGAGCGTTTCCACGAACATGACGCCGCCGCGCCGTTGCCGCGCGCCTTCCAATGGGCCGACGGTTCGGCCTATGTGAACCATGTCGCGCTGGTGCGTCAGGCGCGCGGCGCCGAACTGCCCGACAGTTTCTGGCACGATCCGCTGATGTATCAGGGCGGCAGCGACGGCTTTCTGGGGCCGCGCGACGCGATTCCGCTCAAGGACGAAAGCTGGGGCTGCGATCTCGAAGCCGAGGTCGTCGTCGTCACCGGCGACGTGCCGATGGGCGCGAGCCGCGAGGAAGCGCTCGCAGCGGTGCGGCTGGTGGGGCTCACCAACGACGTGTCGCTGCGCAACCTGATTCCCGGGGAACTGGGCAAGGGATTCGGCTTCTTCCAGTCCAAGCCCGCCAGTGCCTTCTCACCGGTCTTCGTTACCCCCGATGCGCTGGGCGACTGGTGGCGGGACGGAAAGCTGATCCGCAAGCTGATGGTCGATCTGAACGGGGCTCCCTTCGGCCGCGCCGAGGCGGGTGAGGACATGACTTTCGATTTCGGTACGCTGATCGCGCATGCCGCGAAGACCCGCAATCTCGGCGCGGGCACGATCATCGGATCGGGCACTGTGTCGAACCGTGACGCCGATGGCGGGCCGGGCAAACCCATCGCCGATGGCGGGCTGGGCTATAGCTGCCTCGCCGAAGTGCGGATGATCGAAACGATTCGCGACGGCAAGCCGAGCACCGAATTCCTCAAGCCTGGCGATACGGTGCGCATCTGGGCCGAGGATGACAGGCATCATCCGATTTTCGGGATGATCGAGCAGCAGGTGGTAGCCGCCTGAATCGACTGTCAGGCGCGGGGGAAGGCGGTGTCGGCGATCGAATCGGCGGCGGCGATGATCGAATCGCGCGCCATCGGGAAGACCAGCCGCGCCGCTTTCGCGATCCAGATCACGTTCAGCACCAGCAGCACCGGCACCAGCAGCAGCGCAAGGCCGAGAACTACCGTCAGCCCGAAGCTGCGTCGCAGCCAGTGTAGCGGTGTGGGCAACGGCGCTTGCGCCGCCTCGATGATATTTGCGGTTTGCCGGTTTCCGTACATTGCTTCCCTCCCGCCTCTCTTATGCATTCGGTCATTTAAGCGGCGATGAACGGGCGCGCGCGGACTTTCCCGGAACCCCTTCGCCGGAGATTGACTACAAGTGTAGTCGTGGCTAGGCTTTCCCGGAATGCGCGATGTTGCGAAGAGTCGTTGGAGGCAGCTGCGATGTCGATCCGTGCCGGAATGCTGCTGTGCGCCGCGACGCTGGTGGCAGTGCCGCACGGCGCTGCCGCGCAGATTCGGAATAGCGCATCGCCGCCTGCCGCGCAGCGTCAGCCGCTTCGCCTCGATCCCGCGATCTTTGCCGCCATCGCGCAATTGTGGGAGGTGATCGGTCGCTCCGACAATCCCGTCTGGCCCGGTTGGGATGCCTCGGACACGCCGGTTCTCGTCTATTTCCCGGGCGAGCAGGAAATATTGCTCAACCACCCCGCGCCGCCCGAGGGCTATGTCCGCGCCGACGGCCTGCTGCCGATTGTCCGTCCTCCGGGGGAGCGCGTCTGGGTGCGTAACGGCGAGACCCATTTTCCCTATGACGGGCAGAATACGCGCACCGATATCGGCGGGGTTTCGACACTTGTGGTCGCCGATACTCTGTCGAACCTGCGCGGCTGGCTGCGCAATCAGATGAATGCGCCCGGTTCGCCCGCGGATCGCGGAGACCTGCTGACGCTCGAAGCGCTTTCAGCCGATCCCTATCGGACGATGGGCCTGGCGGGGCATGAGGCCTTTCACGTCTTTCAGCACGCCCGGGCTCCCGACAAGGAGATAACCGAGGCGGCGCTGCTCGAATATCCGGTCCTGTCGGTGGACAATAATCTCGGCGTGGCGCTGGAGGCGCAGGCGCTCGCCGCGGCGTTGCGTGCGCAGGATGAAGGCGAGATACTCCGCGCCGCGCGGGCCGCGCTGGCGATCCGGCTCTGGCGCAGGGCGGGCCTCCCGCAATCCGCCATCGCCTATGAAGACGGTATCGAATTTACCGAAGGCCTCGCCAAATATGTCGAATATGCGCTGACCGAGGCGCTCGAGGGGCGCACGCCGATCGCGGAAATGCGTTGGGTGCGCGGCTTTGTCGGCTTTGCCGACATGTCGGTGCAGCGCGAGCGGCTGATCAAGGCGTTGCTGGACGTCACTGACGGAACGCTGGTGGTCAACAACGATCCTTACGGCGCCGCGCCGGTCCGCTTTCGCCTCTATTCGAGCGGAATGGCGATCGGCGCGCTGCTCGACCGGCTGGACACTCCCGGCTGGAAACGGCGGATCATGGAGCCCGGCGTCACGCTCACCGGATTGCTTGCCGAGCGGCTTGGCGATTTCGATCGCGATGCCGCGCTCAAGGCCGCGATGGCAAGCGACGACGCGCTGCTGCAGCGCGAGCGAGTCACCCGCCTTGCCGAGGCGGGGCGGGCGGCGAACGCCGCGCTGCTCGCCTCGATTCTCGAAGCCGATCCCGCCACGCCGAGCTGGCGGCTCGTGATCGACTATTCCGCGCTGGGCGATGCCGATCCCGCTTTCGGCTATACGCCGTTCGGCACCACCACGCTCGCGCCCGGGCGCGTCATCTACAGGATGGTGCCGGTGTCCGGGCGTATTCCCGGCGGCGGCGATTTCCAGCAGCTGCACCCTGCACCGATGCTGCATGACAGCCATGATTCGACCATCACCTTTCGTGTCGAAGGCGCCGTGCCCGATATCGCGCCGCGTCCGGCGGGAACGCTCGACGGCGTCGCGTTGCCGGGCGTGACGCTGGATCTGTTGCGCGGATCGGTATCGGTCGAAGGCGATACGGTCGTGATCCGCCTGTTACCCGCCTCGCCGGCGGAATAGGCAATGCGGGAATTGCGGCGCCGGCCTTCAATAGCGGTGGAACATCGCCTCCGAAATGAGCGCGACGGAATTCAGCATCGATTCGCGCAGCATCGAAAGTGCACCGCGGCCGGTCTGTCCCACGCTCAGCAGCGCCAGGACCAGTGCCACCGGCGCCAGGATGGCGGCGAACACGAGAAGCAGGCCGAGCCCGAGCGTGGCGCGCAGCCAAAGCTGAACATGATCGGTGACATTGGCGGGGTGAACGGCGATCCCTGCATCTGCGTGGCCGGGGATATTATTCTGATACTGCATGGGCATCCTCCTTTTCGCGAGGATCGGCGCATCGGGTTTAACGCGTGATGCAGCGGGCTGTAGGTAGATGCACCGGAGGCGGTGTTGGGATCGTTTAACCACGTATTTCCAGGCTTTTCGGCTCCCGACCGCCACCATAACGAAGGCGAGGCTTTCGCGAACGTTTGAAATTTTATAACACGGCACCGAATGACGGTTCCGCGCGTTCGCTTTTCAGCGAGGCCGTGGCCAGATAACAGGAGAAGCATGCCGGTGGACGCCAAGCGCGCCAACCTTCCGCCCCTCAGCCTGCACGTGCCGGAACCCAGGTTCCGCCCGGGTGACGAGGTCGATTTTTCGGACGTGGAGGTGCCGCCCGCGGGCAAGCAGCCGCGCCCGGACACTGCCGTCGATCCCGACGAGATTCACGAACTGGCCTATACGCTCGTTCGCGTCCTCGATGAGGACGGCAAGGCAGTGGGCCCCTGGGATCCGCGGCTTGATGCCGATACCCTGCGGCTTATGCTGCGCAACATGGCGCTGGTGCGCGCGTTCGACGAACGCATGTTCCGCGCGCAGCGGCAGGGCAAGACCAGCTTCTACATGAAATGCACCGGCGAGGAGGCGGTGTCGGTCGCCGCAGCGACGGCGCTCGCTGCCGACGACATGTGTTTCCCCAGCTATCGCCAGCAGGGCATCCTGATCACGCGCGGCTATCCGCTGATCGAGATGATGAACCAGATCTATTCGAACAAGGGCGACAAGCTGCAGGGCAAGCAGTTGCCGATCATGTATTCTAGCCGCGAACACGGCTTCTTCTCGATCTCCGGCAACCTCACCACGCAATTTCCGCAGGCGGTCGGCTGGGCGATGGCAAGCGCCGCCAGGGGCGATACGCGGATTTCGGCGACCTGGTGCGGCGAGGGTTCGACTGCCGAGGGCGACTTCCACTCCGCCTGCACCTTCGCCGCGGTCTATCGCGCGCCGGTGATCCTCAATGTCGTCAACAATCAATGGGCGATTTCGAGCTTCTCCGGGTTCGCGGGTGCCGAGGCGACCACCTTCGCGGCGCGCGCGATCGGTTATGGCATTGCCGGGCTGCGCGTCGACGGCAATGATCCGCTTGCCGTCTATGCCGCCACTCGCTGGGCCGCCGAGCGCGCGCGGACCAATCAGGGCCCGACGCTGATCGAGCATTTCACCTATCGCGCCGAAGGCCATTCGACCTCGGACGATCCCAGCGCCTATCGCAGTGCGCAGGAATGGACGAGCTGGCCGCTCGGCGATCCGATCAAGCGGCTGAAGGATCACCTGATCGGCATGGGCGAATGGGACGAGGAGCGTCAGGCGGCGCAGGATCAGGAACTCGCCGAACTGGTGCGCAAGACGCAGAAGGATGCCGAGAAGAACGGCATTCTGGGGCATGGCATGCATCAGAAGTTCGAGACGATGTTCGAGGGCGTGTACGAGGATATGCCGTGGCACTTGAAGGAACAGATGCAGCAGATGCTCGACGAGGACGAAGCCGCCGGTCGGCCGGGGCCGAAGCGGTGAAGTGCCTCCTTCCCCTCTTCGCCGCCGCGCTCGCCTGGACAGCGCCGGTCGCCGCGCAGGAAGCACCCGCGACAGGTGCCGCCGCACAGGCCGACTTCGCTCCGACCCGCACGGTCCAGCTTCCGGTTTCGGCCAGCCGCAGTACCGAGCTGACCATCTGGGAACCGGAAAACCCGCGCGGCGTCGCTCTGTTTTCGACCGGCTTCGGCGGCTGGCCCGAAGCCTATCCCCAACTCGCCGAAACGCTGGTCGAGGACGGTTTCGTCGTGCTTGCCCCGGAACATGTCGATTCGCAGCACTATGCCGGCGATGGCGACTTCACGCCGCAGCAGGCGTTCATGGAACGGCTTGCCGACGTTCGCGGGACCGCAGCCTATATCGGCGAAAATTATCCCGATCTGCCGCTGGTCGCGGTGGGCCACAGCTTCGGTTCGCTGATTTCGATGATCGAGGGCGGCGCGCTTTCGGATATGATCCCGATGCAGAACCCGGATGTCAAAGCGGTTCTGGCATTTTCGTCGCCGGGAAAGGTGCCCGGTCTGGTCACCGACGGCAGCTATGCCACGCTGACTAGCCCGCTGCTGGTGGTTACCGGCACTGCCGACACGGTGGATACGGGAATGGGCTATGAAATGTTGCCCGCGGATCATCTGTTTCCGGTCGAAACCAGCGGGGCCGCGGCCTATGGTCTGGTGATCGACGGCGGCGATCATTCGCTGGTCGCCAATTCCGACGACCTGGAAGCCGCGCTTCCGGCAATCGACCTGTTTCTGAAGGGCTATGTCCTCGGCGATGCCGATGCCGTCGCGGCGCTCAGGGACTGGCAGGCGCCCGAAGGCGACCGCTTCATCGTGCACGAGGCCGCGCAATGAGCGACGTGACCGCAGAAACGGATCGCATCGCCCCGGTTCCCGAACGCGAAGGCGATACCGCGCGGATGAACATGATCCAGGCGATCAATTCCGCGATGGACGTGATGATGGAGCGCGATTCCGGCGTCGTCGTGATGGGCGAGGACGTCGGCTATTTCGGCGGCGTCTTCCGGGCGACCGCGGGGCTGCAGGAAAAATACGGCAAGACGCGCGTGTTCGACACGCCGATCACCGAATGCGGCATCATCGGCGTTGCCATCGGCATGGGCGCCTATGGCCTGCGCCCGGTGCCCGAAATCCAGTTCGCCGATTATATCTATCCCGCGCTCGACCAGCTCGTTTCCGAAGCGGCGCGGCTGCGCTATCGCTCGGCGGGCGAATTCATCGCGCCGCTCACCGTGCGCTCGCCCTTCGGCGGCGGCATTTTCGGCGGGCAGACGCACAGCCAGTCGCCCGAAAGCATCTTCGCGCATGTCTCGGGATTGAAGACGGTGATCCCGGCGACGCCCTATGACGCCAAGGGACTGCTGATCTCGTGCATCGAAGACAATGATCCGGTGATCTTCTTCGAGCCCAAACGCATCTATAACGGTCCGTTCAGCGGCCATTACGACGCGCCTGCGAAGAACTGGTCGAGCCATCCGGGCGGCGAAGTGCCGACCGGCTATTACCGCATTCCGTTGGGCAAGGCGGCAGTGACGCGGCAGGGTGAAGCGGTGACGATCGTCACCTACGGCACGATGGTGCATGTCGTCGCCGAAACCGTCGCCGATATGGGGATCGACGCCGAGATCATCGATCTGCGCACGCTGATGCCGCTCGATATCGACACGATCCTGGAAAGCGTGAAGAAGACTGGCCGCTGCGTGATCGTGCATGAAGCCACGCGCACCCAGGGCTTCGGCGCCGAATTGTCGGCGGTGGTGCAGGAACGCTGCTTCTATCATCTCGAAGCCCCGATCGAGCGCGTCACGGGCTTCGACACGCCTTATCCGCATAGCCTTGAATGGGCCTATTTCCCCGGGCCCGTTCGCATTCGGCTGGCGCTAGAAAAAATCCTGAAGGACTGAGGATGGCCCGCTTTACGTTTCGTCTGCCGGATATCGGCGAAGGCATTTCCGAGGCGGAAATCGTCGCCTGGCACGTCGCTGTCGGCGATCGTGTCGAGGAAGACGGCCAGCTGGCCGACATGATGACCGACAAGGCGACCGTCGAAATGGAATCGCCGGTTGCCGGTACGGTGGTCGAACTGGCCGGCGAGGTCGGCGATCAGGTCGCGATCGGCGCCACGCTCGTCGTGATCGAAACCGACGGCGAAGACGATGTCCCGGCCGATGAGGAAACCGAGGAAGAGGTCGCGGCGGAAACGCCGGGCGTCGAGGAACAGAGCCCTGCCGAGGCCGCTGAGATTGGCGATGCCGAAGTGGGCGGGATCGACGACTCTCCGAAAACTTCCGAAGCAAAGCCCGTTCGCCCTGAGCCTGTCGAAGGGCGCCCTGCCGCGAGCGCAGCGCCTGCGGAGGGCGGAGCTTCGACAGGCTCAGCCCCAACGGAAGCAAAATCCGAGGCGGACCATCCGGTCCTCGCCTCTCCCGCGGTGCGCAAGCGCGCGAAAGACCTTGGCGTCGAGCTGGCCGATGTGAAGCCGTCCGAGGAAGGCCGCATCCGCCACGCCGATCTCGACGCCTATCTGCGCTATGGCTCGGGCGAAGGCTATCAGCCGCCGCATGTCAGCCGCGCGCGCGAAGACCAGCCGATCAAGGTGATCGGCATGCGCCGCCGCATTGCAGAGAATATGGCGGCCTCCAAGCGCAACATCCCGCACTTCACATATGTCGACGAAATCGACGTGACGGCGCTGGAGGAAATGCGTGCCGATCTGAACGCCAATCGCGGCGGGCGGCCGAAGCTGACCATGCTGCCCTTTCTGATCGTCGCGATTTGCCGGACCATCCCCGACTTCCCGATGATCAATGCGCGCTATGACGATGAAGGCGGCGTGGTGACGCGCCACGGTCGCGTTAATCTGGGCATGGCGACCCAGACCGATTCGGGGCTGACCGTGCCGGTGATCCGCGACGCGCAGGACATGAATGTCTGGCAGCTGGCAAGCGAGATCAGCCGCCTTGCCGAAGCGGCGCGCGGCGGCAAGATCAAGTCCGAGGAACTGCAGGGCGGCACGCTGACCGTAACCTCGCTCGGCCCGCTGGGCGGGATCGCGACGACGCCGGTGATCAATCGCCCCGAAGTGGCGATCATCGGGCCCAACAAGATCGTCGAGCGCCCGATATTCCAGGGCGACGACATTGTCCGGGCCAAGCTGATGAACCTGTCGATCAGCTGCGATCACCGCGTCGTCGATGGCTGGGACGCGGCAAACTATGTCCAGGCCGTGAAGAAGCTGCTCGAAACGCCGGTGCTGCTCTTCGCCGACTGAGCCGGTCGAGCGGGGCGCCGGGCCGTTACCGGCTCAGCGCCTCGCGCACCATCTCGCGGCCTTCGGTGAGTCGCGTCGTCGCCTGGCGTTCCAGCGCGGCGATGTCCTTTGCCGCGGCCTGGCGTGCTTCGTTGATTTCCTCAAACCGGCGCCGGTCGGCGCCGTTGGTGAAGCCGAAATAGGCGGCTTCATTGCGCCAGCTGCGCTTGGCCAGCAGCTCGCAAAGCTGCTGCGTCCCGTCCAGCAGCGCCTGTTGCTGCTCCAGCGCGGGATCGGGTTCGCCCGGCTTGCCCACCGGAGCGATCATCATCGTGATGCCCTGCTGGATCTTTTCGGGAAGCTCGGAGGAGGCGACCATCTCGGCCAGCGCTCCGGTGCGTTCCGCGCGGCGCTCGCTGTTGGTGTCGGCCCGCTCCTTAATGGCGGCGATCTCTTCACAGCGACCCAGGATTTCGGGCGTTTGTTCGAGCAGATAGGGGCTGTTCAGCGCGCCAAGATTCATCTCGGCCATCGCATCGTCCAGCGCCTGCCGATCGTCCCGGGCCGCATTGAAGGCCTCGACATAGGCCTGTGAAATCGGGCCGCGCTTGTCGGCCTCGGGCGGCAGCTGCGGCCGGCCGTCGGGGCCGACTTCGATCTCGGCGAAGGTGCTGGCGTCATGCGTGCCGCCGGCATTGTGGAGCCGCGCGATGTTCAAGCTGCCCAGTACGCCGCCCCCGACCAGCAGGACCAGCGAGGCGACGATCCAGAGCGCGCCAGCGCTGCGCATCGTTACGGCGGCGGCGATCGCCCAGACGACGAGGCCAAGCACGGCGCCGCCGCCGAACAGGTACGCTTGCGGAAGCGGCGGCAGAATCTGGGGGGCGATCAGTGCGACGACAACGATCAGCGCCAGGCCGACAAGGATACCCAGCACCGGCGCGGGTACGCCGCCGCCGTGGATCTCTTCTTCATATTCCGCGTCGCTCATCATATCCCCCTTCGCCGCGCCCGCTGACTTCCTCGCGAAATCGAACCGAGTGGCGCCGGCGGCCAAACTAGAGACGCTGCCCGGGATTTGCCACGGAAAATCAGGTGAAACCGGATCGGCAGGCAGGGCACCCGGCGTGTCGCGGTGTCGCTATTCGGTCAGGCCACGTCCGCGCTGCAGCATCGCGACCAGACGGCGCGTCATCGCCGCCGGGGCGAAGCGACGCATCGCGGTCATCGTGCGATATGCGATTCCGGGAATGCAGATCGCCCGGTCGCGATCATAGGCGCGCAGCGCCGCGCGCACGACCGTTTCGACATCGCCGGCGGCGGCTCTGAATGCGCGGCTGTCCGCTATTCCCGATACCGCGCCGAATTCCGTCGCGGTCGGGCCCGGGCACAGCGCGACGATACGCACCCCCTTGCCGCGCACTTCCTCGCGCAATGCCTCCGACAGGCTGAGAACGAATGCCTTGCTGGCATAATAGACCGCCATCCACGGCCCCGGTACGAATGCCGCGACCGAAGCGACATGGATGATCCCGCCGCGCCGCATCTGTACCATGCCGGGCAGCAACGCACGGCTGAGCTGCGCGACGGCCCGGCAATTCAGGTCGATCATCGCCGCGATGCGATCGGGGGCGTGGTCCAGAAAGGGGCCGTGCAGTCCGAAGCCGGCATTGTTGACGAGCAGGTCGACCGCCAGTCCGCGCCGTCCGATCTCGGTGACCAGCCGCGCAACGCCGTCGTCGCGCGCCAGATCGCAGGCGATGGTGGAAACGGTCACGCCGTGATCGGCACGCAGCCTTTCCGCCAGCATTTCCAGCCGTTCCCCGCGCCGTGCCGTCAGGATCAGCGCATACCCGCGCGCCGCCAATGCTTCCGCGAAACAGGCGCCGAGCCCGGCCGACGCGCCGGTTATCAAGGCCGCTCCGGTGTCGCGCATTGGCCCTCCCGCCTTTGGTCCTAGCGGGGAGGCTGTTCCGCTTCAACGCGGACAGGTGCCGCCAGCCGATAGCCGCGCCCCTTTTCGGTATGCAGCATCGGGCTGGCGAATTGGCGATCGAGCTTGGCGCGCAGGCGCGAGACATGGACTTCGATCACATTGGTTCCCGGATCGAAATCGATCCCGCAGATCGCACGGCGCAGCTCGGCGCGGTCGACGCAATCGCCCGCGCGTCGTGCCAGATGCAGCAGCAGCGCGAACTCGCGCGGCAACAGGTGCAGCGGTCGGCCCCCGCGCATGGCGTGGCGACGCAGCGGATCGATGTGCAGGTCGCCGATTCGGATCGGCATTGCCGACGGGGCACGCAGGCGCGCGGCGACTCGTGCGGCGATCTCACCCGGGCAGGCGGGCAGCGCCAGCGCATCGTCGGCGCCGCGATCGATCGCGCGGGCGACATGCACGCTGTCCCCGCCGGCAAGCAGCAGCATCAGCGGGCCGAACCAGCCGCCGTCGCGCATCCGCGCGACTCCTTCGCCCGGATCGCCGTTCCGTACATTCCATCCCAGAATCGCCGCACGCGGGCGGGAAGCTGCAAGATCGCGCTGCCAGCTTCCTTCCTGCATCGGCACCAATTGCAACCCGCGCGCCGCCACCGCCTCGGCCAGGCCGATTACGTCACAGGCGCAGGAGAGGACGGCACTCACGGGAGCAGGTTAGCGCGCTCCTCTGCCATATCGGCGGCAACTGTCTCCGCTTCGGACGAATCATTCCCCGCGCGCAGTCGTGCGAGCCGTTGCCGGGCTCGCCCCGCGATCTGAGGATCGGGTGCATCCGCCGCGGCTTCGAGCAGCGCCGCCGCCGCATCCGTGCCGGGAGCGGCGGAAACCAGCGCTCCCCATGCCGTGGCGCGCATCCGGCGGCTGGGATGGCGGCGCGCGAAATCATGTGCCAGATCCTGGCCGTTGCCGAAATGCGCCGCGAGACCCAGCAACACTTCGGAACCGGTACAGGTCAGGCAATCGCGAACCGTGTCGCGCGCGATATCGAAGCGATACTGGTCGATCCAGGGCTGGGCAGGGTCGGCGCCGAGGATGTTGAGCGAGACCGAAAAGGCGTCGGGCGGCAATTGCACATGCACGTCACGGCTGCGGCGATAGAGCATCAGCTTGCCCGGGCTGAGCCGCGCGCGTTCGACGAAGCGCAGTCCGGCGGGCTCTCCGCCCAGCCCGCTCATCCGCGCGGGATCATATTCGTAATAGTCGCTCCAGTAGCCCGGCCCGAAATAGCCATAGGTGAGGAAGGCGAAATTATGGTCGTGCGGCACGTCGTAGAAGAATGCCGCGGTTCCGCTTTCGCGCGTGATGGCGTCGCTGCGCGCGGGCCAGAAATTGGCGCGCAGCAGATAGCGACCATTGGGCGGGCGCAGCAGAAACGCCTGCGCGCCATAGCCGCCGAGCCCCACTTGTCCCGCGCACCGCGTCTTGAGCTCGGCAATGGCGAGATCGGCGAGAAAATCGCGATTGCGCCCGAGCCGCGCGAGCAGTGGGCCGAGCGCGGCGAAACTGTCCTCGTCGCGCACGTCGAAGGGGCTGGTGTCGAGTTCCTCGACGAGCTGGTCGAGCGTGATTGCATCGCCCTGACCGGGATCGATCAGGCGCGGCATGGCTTGGTCGTCGTCGCTTCCGGCGCGTCACCGCATTGCACTGCGTCCAGGGTGCGCAGCGCCGCCGCGCGCACATCGTCATTCGCGTCCCCGGCGGCCATTTCGCGCAGCCGGGGCAGGGCGCTGGCTGCGTCGAGCCGCAGCCATTCGCGCATCGCCGACCAGCGCGTGTGAAAGGCCGGATCGTGGGTTGCCGCCGCGAACCGGTCGCCGGCATCGGTGCGTCCCGACCGGGCGAGAAAGGTCAGCAGCATTTCCGAGCGCGAGGCGCCGTCGTCATTGCTCGCCACGCGCAGCAGCGTTCCGTCCGCGGCACGATATTCGCGCATCAGCGGATCGGCGCCCGGCCGTATGGCGACACTCAGCGTCACGACGTCCCTGCGCGCCTTTGCCAGCATTACGCCCTCGGTGCGGCCGTCGACCCGAAGCACCGCGCCGTCCGCCGGATCGATCGACGCCATCGCCCGGCAGGGGGAAGCCGTCGCCGAGGAAAATCGTGGCGTCAGCGGCTCGGCACGCCAGCGGCGAAGCGTGGCGCCTCCGCTGCGGACATAGCGCGTCACGCTCATCCGGCCGGGAATGATGACCGTTTCGAACGGCGGCATCGCCGCCATCGCGTCGGCCGAAACGATCGAGCCGCTCAAGGTCGCCGCCGGGCAGTCGAACAGGATCGCACTGGTGCGCAGCGCATCGCGGCTGGTTCTGAACGGCGGCTCGAAAAAGGGATCGCCGGAGAGCGCTTCGACCAGCGGCGCCAGCAGCGCGCCGACCCATCGGGAATCGGCAAGCAGCGTTTCCGCTGCATCGGCGACAGCGTCGCAGTCCCGTCCCGGCGCGGAATCCAGTGCGGCCGCCATCGCGCGATAGGCGTCGGAGGCTTGCCATCCTTCGATCTTCTCCCGGGCGGCGTTCCGCGACGCGGCGATCGCCGAGCGCATGCTCCGGGAGAGATTTCCCGGCATGGCTCAGTCGATGCCGGTGACGAGGCTCGCGATCGCGACGATCATGTCGAAGATATCGTCCGGCATCACATCGTCGACGCGCAGGCTGCCGCGCATCGCGACCGGCGTGGTCAGATCGGCGATGTCGCCCGGTTCGATTGTCCATCCCGCCATGTTCGGCCTCCCTTGGGATTGCTTTCCGCGGAAAGGGCTAGATCGGATCGGGGCGGGGGGTGAGTTAAATCGCTGTAATGTTGTGCAATCCCGATCGGGACTCGATGCGATTTGCGCCCGATCGCGGCGCGCGCTACGGCGACGCTATGTCCGACGATCCCGAAATTCGGCCCATTCCCTTCGACCCGAAGGCATTGCTCGAACATGTTCCGGGGCATGGGCGGCTGCTCGGCATCGAATATCACGCGCATGGCGAGGACTGGATGGAACTGGCGCTGCCCTATGATCCGCGCCAGATCGGCCAGCCCGATCGCGGCGTCATTGCTTCGGGACCGATCCTGTCGCTGATGGACAGCGCGACGAGCATGTCGGTGTGGCTGAAGCGCGGCGGCATGTTGCCACAGGCGACGCTCGACCTGCGGATCGACTATCTGCGTCCGGCAACGCCCGGCCGTACCGTGATCGGCCGCGGCGAATGCTATCGCGTCACGCGCAGCATCGGATTCGTTCGCGGCCAGGCGCATGACGGCGATCCCGACGATCCGATCGCGCATGTCGCGGGGACGTTCATGACGACGGCGGGCTTCCAGTGATCGAAATTCCCTATGCCGAATTGCTCGGGCTCGAAGTCGAGCAGGGCGAGGGCGCGCCGGTGCTGGTGATGCCTTTCGACGACGGCAAGATCGGGCGCCCCGGCTTCATTCACGGCGGCGCGATCGGCGGGTTGCTGGAGATGGCGGCGGTCGCGGCGCTGATGGCGGCGCTCGACGACGAAAGCGCCCGGTGGAAGCCGATCAACGTCACCGTCGATTACATGCGCGGCGGCCGCGACCAGGTCACGCGCGCGCAAGGGGCGGTGACGCGGCTGGGTACGCGCATCGCCAATGTCGAATCGCGCGCCTGGCAGGAAAGCCCGGACAAACCGATCGCCGCCGCGCGGATGAACTTCCTGATCCGGCGCTAGCCGAACAGCCGGCCGAGATTGCTCAGCAGCAGCCACGCCGCCGCGCCCGATACCATGAATCCGAGCAGCATCAGCAGCCCGTCGCGCGCGGTGATGCCGAGTCCGAACAACAGGATCGCCGATCCGGGAAGCGCCGCGGCAAAGGGCAGCAATTCGAGCGGCGGCATCATCGCGCCGAGCAGCATGCAGCAAAACGCCGCCAGCCAGGTCGCGATGCCGCCCGCCGCCCAGCCGACCCGCGGCCGGATCAGCGCGTCGATCCGGCGCAGCACACTGCCGAGGCGCTTGCGCGCTTTCTCCACCTTGTCGCGTCCTATCGAACGTTTGCGGATAAAGGCAGGCAGCCAGGGATGTTTCCGGCCGAAAACGATCTGAACCGCCATCAGGATCGTGATGACGCCCACGGTGGTCGGCAAGGTTGGAATCGCGCCGATCGGCGGAATGATGGCAAACAGCGACAGAGTCGCGATAACCGGGCCGAAGCTGCGATTGCCGAAATGATCGAGCAGCGTTCCAATCGAAACGCTGCCGTTTTCGCTGGCCTCGATCGCCTGATCGAGCAGCGATTCGAGCGGGCGCTTCTTTCTGTCCGCCGACCCCGAACCCATAGGCTGTCTCCTCTCGCATCCGCCCGCTCAACGCGCGGACGGCGAGAGGTCTCCCCCGGTTTCAGCGCGATTTCAGAGTTTTCCGAATTGCGCCTCATAGGCGGCGATGTCACCATTGGCGAGCAGTCGCGCCTGATCGATCCAGCGATCGCGCGCCATCCGCCCCTGGAAATCGCCGAGCTGCGCGTCGAGCGCGGCGGCGTCCTCGGGCGAGAGATTGGCGATCTGGCCGAACCGCTTGATGCCGAGCGACTTGAGCTTCTCCTCCAGCCGGGGGCCGACTCCCTTCATGCGCGTCAGATCGTCGGCGGGCAGCTCCGCAGCAGCGGGAACCGCAGGAGCCTCGTGAGCTGCGGGAGCCTCGGGTTCCGGTTCGGGCGCGGGTTCGACGGGCGCTTCGGCAACAGGCTCGGGCGCCGGTTCGGCGGGGACGGGCACTTCCTCGGTTTCGGGAGCCGAGTCGGCGGGGGCCGATGGCGCCGCTTCGGGTGCCGGAGCGGGCTCCGGCTCAGGGGCCGGCTCCGGCGCAGGCGTGGGCTCCGGCTCCGGCGGTGCCTCGAGCGTTTCCTGCGCGGCGTAATAAGCGTCGAGCGCTTCCTGTTCCTCGCGGCGGCGCCGCGCGGCGACGCCGATCGCGCGCGCGATCAGCAGCAGGATGACGATGCCGATCAGCACGGCACCCGCGATGATCGCGAAATTGACCGTCAGAAACGGCGGTGCGCCTTCATAGAGCAGTTCCTGCCCCTTCGGTCCCAACAGCGTCATTGCGCGATTTCCCCCTTCGCGATCCGAATCCGACTCCAGTGCATAACGCGCAAGGGGCGCACGTCCAGCGCTGCGTTAACCTTTTCCTGTCCCATGCTGCATCGCAATCGGCCGGGCCGAACAGATGCGATCGCCCGGTCCAACGAAAAAGGGCGGCCCGCAAGGACCGCCCCGTTTCGTTTCGGCTGAGAAGCCCGGATCAGCGCGAATAGAATTCGACGACCAGATTCGGTTCCATCTTCACCGGATAGGGCACTTCGTCGAGCGTCGGGACGCGCGTGAAGGTCGCCTTCGACGCGCCGTCCATCGCGACATATTCGGGGATGTCGCGCTCGGCGAGTGCCTGCGCCTCGAGCACCAGCGCCATTTCCTGCGCCTTGCCCGACAGGCTGATTTCCTCGCCCGGCTTGATGCGGCGCGACGGGATGTTGCACTTGCCGCCGTTGACGCGGACATGGCCGTGATTGACCAGCTGGCGCGCGGCGAAGATGGTCGGCGCGAACTTGGCGCGATAGACGATCATGTCGAGACGCTGTTCGAGCAGGCCGATCAGGTTCTGGCCGGTATCGCCCTTCATCTTCGACGCGTCTTCATAGGCGCGCTTGAACTGCTTTTCGGTGACGTCGCCGTAATAGCCCTTGAGCTTCTGCTTGGCGCGCAGCTGGATGCCGAAGTCCGACATCTTGCCCTTGCGGCGCTGACCGTGCTGGCCGGGGCCGTATTCGCGCTTGTTGACCGGGCTCTTCGGGCGACCCCAGATGTTTTCGCCCATCCGGCGGTCGAGCTTGTACTTGGCGCTGGAGCGCTTCGACATTCTGAATTCCTTACAATTGCCAACAACGTTGACCCGGAGGGTGTGATTCCCGCCTGATCGCGATCCCGGTTTCGCCTGCGATTCCGATATGTTGGAAATGCAGGGCCGCCGCTTCACCGGGGTGCGGGGCCGATTGCGAAGGCGCGCGGGTACGCGGCGCCGCGCGAAAAGTCAACTGCGGCGCTGTTTCTTGCCCTCCAGCGCGGAGAGGACGCCGCGCAGGGTCTTGAGTTCCTGGCTCGACCAGCCGGGCTTTGTCAGCAGCGTGCGCAGCGTGCGTCGGGTGGCGGGCGTGCGTTCGGGCGGATGATAGAAGCCACTGGCTTCGAGCATCGCATCGAGATGCGCGATCATCCCGTCGAGCTCGCCCTGCGGTGCGGGTGGATCATGGTCCTCCAGCGTCGGCTGCACCAGATCGGCTTGTTTCGACCATTCATAGGCGACGAGGATCACTGCCTGCGCCAGATTGAGCGATCCGAATTCGGCATTGATCGGCACGGTGACGATCGTTCCAGCGACGGCGACGTCGTCGGTCTCCAGCCCCGAGCGTTCGGGACCGAACAGGATGGCGGACTTGCCCGGCGCGGCATGGATCGCCTGGGCGGCCTCGTCGGGTTTCACCACCGGCTTGGTGACGCCGCGCTTGCGCACCGTCGTGGCATAGACATGCGTGCAGTCGGCGACGGCATCGGCGACGCTTTCAAAGATGCGCGCCTTCTCGAGGACGATGTCCGCGCCGCTCGCCGCAGGCCCGGCAGAGGGATTGGGCCAGCCATCGCGCGGGGAAACGAGCCGCATTTCGGTCAGCCCGAAATTCAGCATCGCCCGCGCCGTCTTCCCGATATTCTCGCCGAGCTGCGGACGAACGAGGACGATGGCGGGGGGAGGGGTGCTATTGTCTTCCCCTCCCGTTTGGTTCGAGCGCGCGTCGAGCGAAGTCGAGACGCGCTGTCGAGAACGCGCAGCGCTGGATACACCTTCCCAATCGCCCCGGATCAGCGCCTCCTTCTTCTTCACCGACCAATCCTTGATCTGGCGCTCGCGGTTCAATGCCTCGTCACGCGTCTGGAAATATTCGCTGAAGACCAGTTCCACCGGCCGACGCTCGCTGGTGTATCCCGGAAAGGCGCCAGCATGGTGCTGGGCCATACGCTGATCAAGATCTTCGGTATGGCCTGTGTAATAGCTGCCATCCGAGCAGCGGAGGATATAGACCCAGAACATCAGCGGGTTTCCGGGGTTCTCGACCGACGCTTCTCGACAGGCTCGAAGCTGCTCGAATCGAACGGGTGGGAGGGGGCAGTCGCGCTCACCCTTTCCCCACCTCATTTACCGTCCCGGCAAATTCCTCGAAATCGCGCGCCTCGCGGAAATCCTTATAGACGCTGGCGAAGCGGATATAGGCGACTGAATCGAGGCCTTTGAGGCCTTCCATCACCATTTCGCCGATCCGTTGCGCGGGGATTTCGGGATCGCCCTGCGTTTCGAGCTGGCGCTGGATGCCCGAAACGAGCTTCTCGATCGCAGTCGGCGCGATCGGGCGCTTGCGGCAGGCGATCGCCACCGAGCGCATCAGCTTGTCGCGCTCGAACGGCTCGCGCCGGTCCTCGGACTTCACGATCGTAAGATCGCGCAGCTGGATCCGCTCGAACGTGGTGAAGCGCGCGGCGCATGCCTCGCACTGGCGGCGACGCCGGATCGCATTGCCGTCCTCGGTCGGACGGCTGTCCTTCACCTGGCTGTCTTCATGGGCGCAGAATGGGCAGCGCATCGTTCTTCAATTCCATACCGTTGGGTTCGAGCTTGTCGAGAACCGGTTCTCGACGGACGCTTCGCGACTTCGCGCGAAGCTGCTCGAACCGAACGGGTCTTGGTGGTCCTAGTCACGCATCCGGGTAGATCGGGAAGCGCGCGCACAGCTTGCGAACGCGCTCGCGCACATCGGCTTCGACCTGCGGATCGCCGGCCTCGCCCTTTTCGCGCAGCCCGTCGAGCACATCGGCGACCAGGTGGCCGATCTCGCGGAATTCCTCCGCACCGAAGCCGCGCGTCGTGCCGGCGGGCGAACCCACGCGGATGCCGCTTGTCTTCATCGGCGGCAGCGGATCGTTGGGAATGCCGTTCTTGTTACAGGTGATCGCGGAGCGTTCGAGCGCTTCGTCGGCGTCCTTGCCGGTGACACCCAGCGGCGTCAGATCGACCAGCGCGACATGCGTGTCGGTACCGCCCGAGACCAGATTGCAGCCGCGTTCGGCCAGCGTTTCTGCCAGCACCTTGGCGTTTTCCACCACCGCCGCGATGTAATCCTTATACTCGGGGCGAAGCGCCTCGCCGAACGCCACTGCCTTGGCCGCGATCACATGCATCAGCGGGCCGCCCTGCAGGCCGGGGAATACCGCCGAGTTGATCTTCTTGGCGATCGCCTCGTCATTGGTCATCACCATGCCACCGCGGGGGCCGCGCAGCGTCTTGTGCGTTGTGGTCGTCACGACATGGGCATGATCGAACGGGCTGGGGTGCAGTCCGCCGGCGACGATGCCCGCGAAATGCGCCATATCGACCATGAACAGCGCGCCGACTTCGTCTGCGATCGCGCGGAACCTGGCGAAATCGATCTGGCGCGGATAGGCCGAACCGCCCGCGATGATCAGTTTCGGGCTGTGCTCCCTGGCCAGCCGTTCGACCTGATCGAAATCGATCAGATGGGTTTCGGGGTCGACGCCATATTGCACGGCGTTGAACCACTTGCCGCTCATCGCCGCCTTGGAACCGTGCGTCAGATGGCCGCCCGCATCGAGGCTGAGGCCCATGATCGTGTCGCCCGGCTTGGTCAGCGCCAGCATGACCGCGCCGTTCGCCTGCGCGCCCGAATGCGGCTGGACGTTCGCGAAATTGCAGCCGAACAGCTTCTTGGCGCGCTCGATCGCCAGCGTCTCGACTTCGTCCGAGGGGTGGCAGCCCTGATAATAGCGCCTGCCCGGATAGCCTTCGGCATATTTGTTGGTGAAGACGCTGCCCTGCGCTTCGAGCACTGCCTTGGAAACGATGTTTTCCGAAGCGATCAGCTCGATCTGGTGCTGTTCGCGGTCGAGTTCGTGCGCGACGCCGGCGAAGATTTCGGGATCGCTGTCGGCCAGGCCGGTGGTGAAGAAACCGGCGGGCTTTACATCCGCAAGTGCGCTCGTGCTCATGCGTTGGTCCTTTCGAATTGGGGGGCGCTCAGCTTGTCGACGCGGCGCTGATGGCGGCCGCCGGCGAAACTGGTGGCGAGGAAGGTGTCGAGACAGGCGATCGCCATGTCGCTGCCGGTGATGCGCGCGCCCATCGCGATGACGTTGGCGTCGTTATGCTGGCGCGCCAGCGCCGCCGAAAGCGGCTCGGAAACCAGCGCGCAGCGGCAGGCCGGGTTGCGGTTCACCGCCATCGAAATGCCGAGGCCCGAGCCGCACAGTGCCACTCCGAAATCGGCTTCGCCGTTCGCGATCGCCTGCGCCAGCTTGTAGCCGAAGTCGGGATAGTCGACGCTGTCCGGGCCGTTGGTGCCCAGATCGACTACGTCATGATCATGCTCGCGCAGCCAGTCGGCAAGGACGGCTTTCAACTCATAAGCGGCATGATCCGCGGCAATGGCGATTCGCATGAAGGCTGCGCGCTCCCGACAATCTCGGTTCTGGAATGGCCGCTACTTAGGCGTTCGCGCCCGCCATTGCCACACCCGATCTGCCGCCAGGGCGGTTTGTGCGGTGCGGGGCGCGGTTGCGTCGAAACGGGGCATTTGCGCACCGGTGGCCGCGCACGCGGGGCGCGGAAGCGGTATCAAGGGATTGATTTCAGCGGCGCCATCGCACAAGTCTGCGCGCAAATATATGGGATGGCCCCCTCCGGGGGCCGCCCGTGCGAGCCCCTCCGGGAGTCAGACATGCGATCAGTTGCCAAGTCGCCGAAAAACGGCGCCGTGAGCGATGCGGTGCACCGCCACGAACATCTCTCGAAGGAAGGGCTGCTCGAACGCGCCTTCACCTTTGCGTTCCGCGGTCTCGTCTATGCCCAGATCTGGGAAGATCCCGTGGTCGACATGGAGGCGCTCGAACTCGGCCCCGACCATCATCTCGTCACCATCGCCTCGGGCGGGTGCAACGCGCAGTCCTATCTGACCGCGAACCCGCGCAAGGTGACTGCGGTCGATCTCAATCCGGCGCATATCGCGCTCAACAAGATGAAGCAGCAGGCGGCGCTCCACCTGCCCGATTATGACAGCTTTCATCAGCTGTTCGGCCTTGCCGACCATCCCGGCAACGTCCAGCTTTATTACGAGCATATCCGTCCGCATCTCGACGAAACCTCGCGCGCCTATTGGGAACATCGCGGCCCCAACGGCCATCGCCGGATCACGGCGTTCAAGCGCGGCTTCTATCATTACGGGCTGCTCGGCCGGCTGATTGCCTTCGTCCACTGGCTGGCGCATCGCTACAAGATCGATCCGACCGAAATCCTCAAGGCGCGTTCGATGGAAGAACAGCGCGAGATTTTCGACACGAAATTCTCGCCCTTCTTCGACAAGAAGCTGCTGCGCTGGATGATCGATCAGCCCGCATCGCTGTTCGGCCTCGGCATTCCGCCGGCGCAATATGACTTGCTCAAGGCTGACGATCGCGAAGGCATTACCGGCGCGCTGCGCAGCCGCCTGCGCAAGCTCGCCTGCGATTTTCCGATCCAGGACAATTATTTCGCCTGGCAGGCATTCGGCCGCGGCTATGGCCGCACCCCCGATGCGCCGCTGCCCCCCTATCTCCAGCGCCAGAACTGGGAGACAGTGAAGGCACGCGCCGACCGGCTCGAAATCCGCCATCAGAACATGTCGGAATATCTTGAAAACATGCCGGCCCAGTCGATGGACCGTTATATCCTGCTCGACGCGCAGGACTGGATGACCGACGCGCAGCTCACGCGCCTCTGGTCGGCGATCACCCGCACCGCAAAGCCCGGCGCGCGCGTCCTCTATCGCACCGCCGCCGTGCCCGATGTGGTGAAGGGGCATATCCCCGAGGAGATCATGGCGCAGTGGGAATATGCGCCGCAGGACAAGCTCGACGACTGGGTGAAGCGCGACCGCAGCTCGGTCTACGGCGCGATCCATCTCTGGACGCTGAAGCCGCACGCATGAGCGCCGGGGCCGAGACGGGGAACCCGTCCGAACAGAAGAAGCTGATGGATTCCACCTATGGGCTCCATCGGCATTTCTACGACTTCACCCGCAAATTCTACCTGCTCGGCCGCGACACGCTGATTCGCGAGCTCGATGTGCCCAAGGGCGGGTCGGTGCTCGAAGTCGGCTGCGGCACCGCGCGCAATCTGATCGTCGCGGCGAAACGCTGGCCCGATGCGCGCTTCTACGGCTTTGACATCAGCGACGCGATGCTCACCCAGGCGCGCAGCTCGCTCGCCAAACGGGGCCTGAGCGACAAGATGATGCTGGCGCAGGCCGATGCCGGAACGTTTGACGTGTCGCAGCTCTTCGGCCTCGACAAGGTCGATCGCATCTTCATGAGCTACACCATCTCGATGATCCCGCCCTGGCAGGAAGCGATCGAGCGCGCCGCCGAGCAACTGGCACCGGGCGGCAGCCTCCACATCGTCGATTTCGGCCAATATGAGCGACTGCCGAAGCTCGCGAAGAAGCTGCACTTCAAGTCGCTCAACGACTTCCACGTCTATCCCCGCCGCGAATTGCCGGCGGTGCTCAAGCGCGTGGCGGAAGAGCACGACATGGCGATGGACTTCCGCGCGCTCTGGCGCGGCTATACCTGGCGGGCGACGCTTACCAAGGCATGATCACGCGGTTCAGGCGATCGCGTCCTGAACTTCGCGCAACGCCATCCAGGCGGGATCGTCGAACACCGCGAATTTGAGCGGATAGACCGGCTGGCCGACAAGCGCCTCGTTGATGCCTTCCTGAAACCGTTCGGCATCGGGCGTGAAGCAGCGCCATTCGCGCGTTCCGCCAAAGGTGAGGACCGCGACGCACACACCCCAGCCGCCCATGTCCATCCCGTCGACCAGCGCTTCCTCGAACGCGACCATCTGCGCCAGCTCATGTTCCTCGGGCATCCGCCCGTCCTCGCTCTCGAACGGCCACTGGATCAGCACGAGCGTCGGCAGCTCGGCCTGCATTGCCTCGGTCGGCGGATCGGCGAGGACGCGCAGCAGCATCGGAATCCCCTCGCGCTCGCCGGTGGCGAAGGTCCAGGGGGTGTCGGGCTGATCGGAGTTGTCGTTGGAGTTGGTCAAGGCGCCTTCCGGTGTTTTGGGAAAGGAGCCCCATACACATTCCTCCCCCGGAGGGGGAGGTCCCCTTTTCGAATGGTGGCTAAGAGTACTCGGACAGAATGGTCCAAGGCACTCCCGCTTGAACTGGCATCTCGGGAGCAATTTTAGCTACTATTAATCCAACCCAGCCGCAGCGTTCATCGTCAAATTGTTGAGCTATTGCTGGCAAATAATCACCCGGAACCCAAATAACTATGTCATCGGGTCTCAGGTTCTCGCCTCTTTGGGAAGCAGTCAGGGCAAATGTGATGAAGCCACCGTCTTCAGCTGCAACGCGTAACGCTGCCAGCTGGCATCCGTTCTCCTCCCGCTTCACTGCGACGCTCGTTCCAAATTCCTTGCGGGCATCTAGCACCAAAGCTACGATGCCGAGGCCTTCTTCTAGCCTCGTCCCGCCATATTTGCACTGGTATTCAAAGAAGCCTTTAGCCGTTTTGAACGGGAGCTTTTCTCGAAGGCTGCTCTTTTTCTTTCGTCCCCACATTGCTGCAACCTCCTCAGTGGCAGTTGAATGTTGAAGGGGTTTAGTGAGGGGCAATCGAGCAACTAACAGACGTTAGCTCACGCCGCCTTTTTGAGTTCCAGCTCGAGCCGGCCCCAGATTTCGCTCAGCGCCGCGACCAGTTCGGCCATCATCGCTTCATCATGCGCCGGTCCCGGCGTGAAGCGCAGCCGCTCGGTGCCGCGCGGCACGGTGGGGTAATTGATCGGCTGGACGTACACGCCGTACTCGGCGAGCAGGATGTCGCTGATCTTCTTGGCCTTCACCGGATCGCCGACCATCAGCGGCACGATGTGCGTGGTCGTGTCCATCACCGGCAGGCCGGCTTCGCGCATCATCGCCTTGAGCCTGGCGGCAGCCGCCTGCTGGGCGTCGCGCTCTTCGCTCGAGGCCTTCAGATGCCGCACGCTCGCCAGCGCGCCCGAAACGAGCACCGGCGAGAGCGAGGTGGTGAAGATGAAGCCCGGGGCATAGCTGCGGATCACGTCGATGATCTGCCTGTCGGCGGCGATATAGCCGCCCATCACGCCGAATGCCTTGCCCAGCGTGCCTTCGATGATCGTCAGCCGGTGTGCTGCCTCGTCGCGCTCCGAAATCCCGCCGCCGCGCGCGCCGTACATGCCGACCGCGTGAACCTCGTCGAGATAGGTGAGCGCGTTATACTTGTCGGCCAGATCGCAGATCGCGTGGATCGGAGCGACGTCGCCGTCCATCGAATAGACGCTTTCGAACGCGATCAGCTTGGGCAAAGCGGGATCGTCGGCCGCGAGCAGCTCCTCGAGATGCGCGAGATCATTGTGGCGGAAGACGCGCTTGACGCAGCCCGAATGGCGGATGCCCGCGATCATCGAGGCGTGATTGAGCTCGTCCGAATAGATGATGCAGCCCGGCAGGATCTTCGCCATCGTCGACAGAGTCGCTTCGTTCGACACATAGCCGGATGTGAAGAGCAAAGCGCCCTGCTTGCCGTGAAGATCGGCGAGTTCATGCTCCAGATCGATATGATAATGGGTGTTGCCGCCGATATTGCGCGTGCCACCCGAACCGGCGCCGACATCGTGCAGCGCCTCTTCCATCGCGCCGATAACGGCGGGGTGCTGGCCCATCGCCAGATAGTCGTTCGAGCACCAGACGGTGATCGGCTTGGGGCCGTTATGGCCCGCGAAGCAGCGCGCATTGGGGAACTTGCCCTTGTTGCGCAGGATATCGATGAACACGCGATAGCGCCCTTCGGCATGCAGCCGGTCGATCGCGCTGGTGAAGACTTTCGAATAGTCCACCGCGGCGGGCGCTTGTTCGTTGGTGCTCATTCGAAAACCCCGTAACGTCATCGGCAACGAAATACCAGAAGGTTGAATCCCTTAGTCCCCGCCCGGGCCGGCGCCCGCTGCGCCTGTGTGGCAACGGGCCGATCGGCGCGGTGCGGGACCCGAGCGCCAAGAGCGCCTTCCCGCGCCTCGCCGCAATGCGTAATCCCCCGCATCCGGTTGCTTCAGGCGGCGTTTCCGGCACGCCTCATAGTCGATTAATGTGTATCAAATTATTGGAAAATAATCGCAAAGTCCCGGTCGCGCTTGGGACGCGGGGGTAGTTCGTGATATAAGCGTAATCATCGCGAACGACTCGCACACAACCAGGCACTGTTCGCGACTGAGAGACCAAGAGTGCTCCCGCTTGGGCTGTATTAGGAGCCCACATGAGAGCCGCAGACCAAGAATATTATCGCAGACGCGAACGTCAGGAACGCGAAACCGCCGAGCGGACGCGTGACGAGTCGGTTCGCCGCCTCCATCTGGAGATGGCGGATCGCTATGTCTCGCTTGCCGAACAGGCTTCGCCTCCGGCCATTCCGATTGCCGCCCGGCCCTGACCGGGCCGGCGCGCGCAGCCGGGCGCGTTACAGCGTTTCGATTTCCGACAGGCCGTTTCTCGCGAGGGCGGGGAGCAGGCTTGCGGTGTCGTGCGCGTCCTGTCGCGCGGTAAAGACCGCGCGACCGGGGATGACCGTATCGGGCCATTGCTGCCCCTCGGTCAGATAGGCGACTCGCCGCGCAATTCCTTCACCGCCATCGATGAACTGCACCGGACACGGTGCCACTGCCGCCATTTCCGCCGCGACCAGCGGGAAATGGGTGCAGGCATTGACGATCACGTCGATGGCTTCCCCACCCGGCTGATCGAAAAGCCCCGCCAGCACCGCGCGTAGGCGTTCGGGCGGCGGCGGCGTGCCGCGCAATGAAGCTTCGGCAAGGTCGACCAGCTCGGCCGATCCGTGACGCAGCACCGTGCACCCGGCCGCGAATCGTGCGGCAAGATCGTCGACATAGGGCTGACGCACGGTCGCCGCTGTTCCAAGCACGCCGATCGTGCCGGTTTTCGTCATCGCGGCGGCCGGCTTGATCGCCGGGACCGTGCCGACGATCGGCAGGTCGAGCGCGGTGCGCACCGCGGGTAGCGCGATAGTGGAAGCCGTGTTGCATGCCATTACGATGAGGCGGGGCCGATAGCGTTCGACCAGCCGGCCGAGCAATGCGGGAACCCGCGCGGCGATCTCGGCCTCGCTGCGGGTGCCGTAGGGATAGCCGGCATTGTCCGCGGCATAGACGACCGGCGCATGCGGCAGCAGCGCGCGGGTCGGCGCAAGGATCGAAAGCCCTCCGACACCGGAATCGAAGAACAGCAGGGGGCGGGTATCTGGCATTGCGGACTTTTTTGAAGGTCGCCTGTTATTGCACCGGCTTAGGGGAGCGCCTAGCTTGCTGGCAAGCAGGAGGGGGGATCCTTGAACGGCGAATTGCTCTGGCTCGGGCCGGTTGCCGCATTGGTGCTGGGCTATTTTCTGGGTTCGATTCCCTTTGGCGTGCTGATTACACGCGCTGCCGGTGCCGGCGATTTGCGCCAGATCGGCTCGGGCAATATCGGCGCGACCAATGTGCTTCGCACGGGGCGCAAGGGACTGGCGGCGGCTACGCTGCTGCTCGACCTGCTCAAGGGCTGGCTCGCCGTTTTCCTCGTCTCGCTGGCGTTTCCCGGCAATGAAGTGTTTGCAGCGGCGGGCGCCTTTGTCGGCCATTGTTATCCGGTGTGGCTGCGCTTTCGCGGCGGCAAGGGCGTTGCGACGCTCATGGGTATCGTACTCGCGCTCCACTGGCCCTGTGGTCTCGTCTATGCAGTGGTCTGGCTCGCGCTGCTTGCGGGTCTGCGCATTTCCTCGCTCTCGGGCATGGCGGCGGCGATTTCCGCGCCGGTCAGCGCGGCTTTTTTCGGTCAGTTCGACTATGTCCTGCCGCTGCTGGCGCTCGCGCTGATCGTCTTGTGGAAACACCGCACCAATATCGATCGCCTGCTTGCCGGCACCGAACCCAGGGTGGGCTCGCGCAAGTGAGTGGCGAGGCGGCGCTGTTCGCGCAGCTTCGGCTGTTGCGCAGCGCCAATGTCGGCCCGGTCACCTGGCGGCAGTTGATCGCCCGGTTCGGCGACGCGCAGTCTGCGCTCGAAGCGCTGCCGATGCTCGCCGCGCGCGGAGGCGGCGGCAAACCGCGTATCGCCGACGAATCGAAGGTCCGGCGCGAGATCGCAGCCGTCGAAAGGCTGCGCGCACGCTATTGCTTCCTCGACGATCCCGACTATCCGCCGCTGCTTGCCGAACTGGAAAGCGCGCCACCGGCGCTGATCGTGCGCGGCGACTTGTCGCTCGCGCAGCGGACCTGCGTGGCGATGGTCGGCGCGCGCAATGCCTCGGCCGCCGCCTGCCGCTTCGCGCGTCAGATCGCGCAGGGGCTGGCGGCGGAGGGTGTGACGGTCGTGTCCGGCCTTGCGCGCGGCGTTGATACCGCCAGCCATGTCGGCGCGCTGCCCGGCGCCACGATCGGCGTGATCGCCAGCGGCATCGACATCGCCTTTCCGCCCGAAAATGCCGAGCTGCAGGAACGCGTCGCGACCGAAGCGCTGCTGCTCGCCGAACAGCCGCCCGGAACCGAGCCGCTCGCGCGCTTCTTTCCCTCGCGCAATCGCATCATCGCCGGGCTGTCGCTCGGCACGGTGGTGGTCGAGGCGGCGCCGCGCTCGGGCAGCCTGATCACCGCGCGCATCGCCGCCGAGGCGGGGCGCGAAGTGATGGCTGTCCCCGGCAGCCCGCTCGACCCGCGCGCGCAGGGCTGCAATCTGCTGATCCGCGACGGCGCGACGCTGATCCAGAATGTAGAGGATATTCTCGAAGCGATCCGCCCGATCGACATGCGCGCGGTGCGCGCGCCCGGCGCGGGCTATGCGGGGCCGCCGCCGCAGGATGCGAGCGACGGCGATCGCGCGCGCCTCACCGACCTGCTCGGCCCGGTGCCGGTGGCGGTCGATGAACTCATCCGCCAGTCGGAGCTGATGCCTGCCGTGGTGCAGACGGTGCTGCTCGAACTGGAGCTTGCCGGGCGGCTGGAGCGGCATGCGGGCGGGCGCGTGAGCTTGCGATGATCGCAACACTCGTCGGTATCCTGCTCTACGGCGCGACGCCTGGCGAGCATGCGCCGTGCATTCGTCGCGACGATTATGGCGCTATGGACGGCGAACACCTGACTCTCGATATTTCGATCATACAGGCGGGGGTGCACGACAGCATCGAAGCGCGTCAGAGCGATTGCCCGGGCGCGGCGCCGATCACGCTATATGCGAACGGGCCTGCGCTTCGGAAGCTGCTCGATGCCCATATCGGCAGAGGCAACGGCATGGCGCATGCGCGGGTCACCGGGATCGTGCGCCTGCTGCCGGCGCCGCCGGGCGGGGAAGCGCGGCTTGCCCTGCGCTTGATCCGCGTCGAATCGGCCTGGGTCGCGGCGGCCGCCACCCCATAAGGCCGCCGCGCTGCGCCCTATTCAGAAACGCCCAGATAGGTCCGCGCGAATGCATCCTCCGCGGCGTCGGGGACGTGCATGTAAATGACCTGCAGGCTGTGCAGCGCGCCCGATTCGCGTTCGACGGAGAGATAGAGGAACAGCGGGATGCCGGTGCCTGCGATATCCCGGCACGTGATCTTGGCGATCAGCGGCCCGTCTTCGCCACCATCGGCAAGCATCGTTCGCGTCGGCTTGGCACAATCCTTCTGTAGTCGCTCTTCGGCCGCGTCGATCATGTCTTCGGGCGTCAGGAAAAGGCCGATGCTGGGAAGGTGCATTTCCTTGATTTCGCTGCGTAATTCATCGTGCGGCGCGCCTTCGATGGTCAGCGTCCGCGTGCGACCCAAGGCATCAGTCTTTTCGCCGTCCGCCACCCAACCGGCAGGAACCGGAGCCCACAGGTCCTGCACGGCCAGCTGCGAAAACGAAAGCAACGCAAGGGCAAAACTTTGAAAGACCATGCTATCTTACTTTCGATGCGCAGCGGGCGCAGCAAGGCTAGCGCGCGGCGCAGGGCTTGACCATAGCGCACACCCGTCCGGTGGCTTGCCGATGGCAAAGCGAAACTATCGCGCGGGCGCTGGCGAGCCGGGAACGATTCCCTACATCGCGTGCACAGCGCAACCGGAGTAAGCATAATGGCCGACAGCGATCCCGCGAACAATCAACCCCCGGGCTATGTCCCGCCCAGGGTCTGGGAATGGAATCCCGGAAACGGCGGCCAGTTCGCCAATATCAACCGCCCGGTCTCCGGCGCGACGCACGACAAGGAACTGCCGGTCGGCGATCATCCCTTCCAGCTCTATTCGCTCGGCACGCCCAACGGGCAGAAAGCCTCGATCTTGTTCGAGGAACTGCTCGCTGCGGGCCATTCGGGTGCCGAATATGACGCCTGGCTGATCAATATCGGCGAAGGCGACCAGTTCGGCAGCGGTTTCGTCGACATCAATCCCAATTCGAAGATCCCCGCCTTGGTCGATCGTTCGGGCGCCGAGCCGTTCAACATCTTCGAAAGCGGCGCGATCCTCGTCCATCTCGCTGAGAAATTCGGGGCCTTTCTGCCCACCGATCCCGAAAAGCGCGCGACGGTGATGAGCTGGCTGATGTGGCAGATGGGCGCCGGCCCGTTCCTCGGCGGCGGCTTCGGCCATTTCTATCACTATGCGCCGTTCAAGATCGAATACGCCATCGATCGCTATGCGATGGAAGTGAAGCGCCAGTTCCACGTCCTCGACACCCAGCTCGGCAAGCATGAATATATCGCGGGCGACGAATTCACCATCGCCGATATCGCCATCTGGCCCTGGTACGGCACGGTCGCGCGCGGCGACGCATATGGCGATGCGGCGCGGTTCCTGTCGGCGCACGAATACAAGAACCTGCTCCGCTGGACCGAGCAGGTCGGCGCGCGCGAAGGCGTGCGGCGCGGCCGCATCGTCAATCGCAACCCGACCGACGAAAATCCGGCGCTGCTTCCCGAACGCCACAGCGCGGCGGATATCGACGCGGTGCTGGCGAAGGCGAAGCAGCCCGCCTGAAAACCCCGTCCGTTTCAGAGCAGCATTTCGGGCCGGAACCGTTCGCGCTTGCTGACGGTCCGGCCCGACAGCAGAAATTCCCCGTCGCCCAGATAATGCGCGGTCTGCGGCCGCTCGCCGGGCACCGCGCGGATCGCGACCACATCGAAGACGAACAGATCATAGCGCTCGATCAGCGCGGGATCGGTGATCCGGCAATCGAGCTGCGCCCAGCATTGCGCGATCCCCGGTGCGTCGACTTGCGCCGTTTCACGCTCCAGCCCGAAGCGCGCGAACTTGTCGGTATCCGCGCCCGAACAATTGCCGATGTCGACCAGCGTATCGAGCATGTCGGCGGCGGGCACGTTGATCACCGCGACGCCGCTCTCCCGGATCATCGCGTGGCTATGGTTTGCCGGGGAGATCAGGCAACTCATGCGCGACCATCCCAGCATCTGATGCCAGCCGCAGGTCATGACATTGACGGTGCCACCGTATCGCGAGGAAATGAGGACCACGGGTCCGGGCTCGAGATAGTGCCGGGCGAGGCGGTGGATTTGGTCATGCTGGACAGAAGTCATGTCGCTGGCGCAAGTTCCCGCCATCGGCGCGGGCTGCTGTTAGACGCGCGCGCGGATCGGTGAAAAGGGGAGCGGCGCTGTGGCGTTTCAGCCATTCGGCTATCGGTTTGCGATCGCGTCCCGGCTGACGCCGGACCAGGCGCGATCCGCGATTCGCAAGAAGCGGCGCGGCTGGTTCGACATGGCCGTCGGCCCGCGAGGCTGGACCGTCGGCCCGTTTCTGTGCCTGTGGCTCAGCGCCTTTGATCGTCACGGCCCCATCCTGATCGGCATGATACGACGCGACCGGGAAACGGTTCGTGTTGTGGGCCGGGCGGGGTCCGATCTCAACGGCATGATCGCGTTCATCCTGTTGATCCCGGTAATGGCTTGGACCGTGACCATGGCGCATCGCTCGGGGCAGTATTTCACGCCGCTGGGATATCTGACGATCTTTCTCCTTTTCGGTGCGGGGCTTCCCTGGATGCTCTGGTACCATCACCGGCATCGTAAAGATGCGGCACCTTTGGTTCGCTTCGTTCAGGACGCGATCACGGATTCTTCGGCGAAATTGCGGCGGATGATGTCGTCCACGGCTTTCGATGAATCGCTGCGGCTCGATATAGGAGGCGTTGCGCATGGCGGCCCGTGCAACGGGGAGGACGTCTACAATGGTCTGTTGCGCGGCGATTTCGTGATCCTGTCTCGTGACGACGACCACTTTTTCCAGACAATTCCGCACGGCGGTGGATATCGTGTGGAAATGCGCGAAGGACGGGAAGCTCCGCTGTTGCGCGCTTGGCGCGCGGATTCACCGGGAGCGGCAGGCGAGATATTTGCGCTCGCTCACACGTTGGATGCGATGGTGGCCTATGGCTCTGGCCGGCCGCTTCCCGAATTTCTCGTCTGGAAGGAAATCGCGATCTGAGCGCCGCTACGCCGCTTCGCCCTCCAGCGCCTCGCTCGCTTCCACCCAGGTCAGCTCCGCCGCCTCGATCTTCTCGACCACATCGGCGCGGCGTTTCATGAGATCCGTCATGGTCAGCCTGGCCAGCGCCGGATCGGCCTTGTCGGGCTCTGCCATCGCGCGGTCGATCGCGGTGCGCTGGGCGTTGAGCTTTTCGAGTGCCTTCTCCGCTTCCTGCGCCGCCTTGCGCAGCGCCTTGCTCTTTTCGCGCGCGTCGGCGGCGGCCTTGCGCGCGTCCTTCTTGCTCAGCTTGCTGGTCGACTTGCCTTCGCCCGGCGCTTCCTTGGCCAGCACGAAGGCGATGTAATCGTCCATCGATCCGTCATATTCGGCCGCCGTGCCGTCATGGACGAGCACCAGCCGGTCGGCGGTCATTTCGATCATGTGGCGATCATGGCTGACGATCAGCACCGCGCCCGAATAGGCGTTGAGCGCCTGGATCAGCGCCTCGCGCGCATCGACGTCGAGATGGTTGGTCGGTTCGTCGAGGATCAGCATGTGCGGCGCGTCGCGCGTGATCAGCGCCAGTGCCAGCCGCGCGCGCTCGCCGCCCGAAAGCTTGCCGACCTGCGTCAGCGCCTTGTCCCCGGCAAAGCCGAACCGCCCGAGCTGCGCGCGCACCGCGGCGGGCTTCACATCGGGCATCAGCGCCTGCAGGTGATCGAGCGGGGTATCGCCGCTGCGCAGTTCCTCGACCTGATACTGCGTGAAATAGCCGACGCGCATCTTGCCCGACGCATTCATGTCGCCGTCCATCGGCTTCAATTGCGCCGCGAGCAGCCGGGCGAGCGTCGTCTTGCCGTTGCCGTTCCGCCCGAGCAGCGCGACGCGATCGTCGGGATCGATCCGCAGATTGAGCCGCTGCAACACCGTCTTCTCGCCATAGCCCACGCTCGCCATGTCGAGCGTGATCAGCGGCGGGCGCAATTCGTCGGGATCGGGGAAGGCGAAGCTCAGCGTCGGATCTTCGACCACTGCCGCGATCGGCTGCATCTTGGCCAGCGCCTTGGCGCGGCTCTGCGCCTGTTTGGCGGTCGACGCACGCGCCGAATTGCGCGCGACATAATCCTGCAGCTTGGCGCGCTCGGCGTCCTGCTTGGCCTTGGCGGCGGCCAGCTGCGCCAGCCGCTCGGCGCGTTGCTTTTCGAACGCGTCATAGCCGCCGGGATAGAGCGTCAGCTTGCCGCGCTCCAGGTGCAGCATGTGATCGCAGACATTGTTGAGGAAGTCGCGCTCATGGCTGACCAGCAGGATCGTCGCCGGATAGGATTTGAGGAAATCCTCGAGCCACAGCACCGCTTCCAGATCGAGATGGTTCGACGGTTCGTCGAGCAGCAGCACATCGGGCGCCGAAAACAGCAACGCGGCGAGCGCCACGCGCATCCGCCAGCCGCCCGAAAAGCTCTCCAGCGCGCGATGCTGCGCCTCTTCGTCGAACCCCAGCCCGTTGAGGATGCGCGAGGCGCGCGCCGGTGCCGAATGCGCCTGGATCGCGTTCAGTCGCTCGTGAATATCGGCGATGCGCTCGGGATCGGTCGCCGTCTCGCTCTCGGCCATCAGCGCGTCGCGCTCTTCGTCGGCGGCGAGCACCGTCTCGAACGGCGTCGCGGACCCGGCGGGCGCCTCCTGCGCGACATAGCCGAGCTTGGTCGCCTTGGGCATTTCGACGGCGCCGGTATCTGCCTCAAGATCGCCCGAGATCACCTTGACCAGCGTCGACTTGCCCGCCCCGTTGCGCCCGATCAGCCCCACGCGCGAACGCGGCGGCAGCGCGGCGCTCGCACCGTCAATGATCGTGCGCCCGCCCAGGCGAACGGTGATGTCCTGCAAGTTCAGCATGGGGAGCGCCGTTAGCAGGGTGTGGGGCGCTTGGGGAGGCCCTGAAATTACTCCCCCGGCGGGGGCGGGGGACCGCCGCGAAGCGGTGGTGGAGGGGTATTGGCCGCAAACGCGGCGCTCGCGGCTAGCTACCCCCCCCACCAGCCTGCGGCTGGTCCCCCTCCCCTGCGAGGGGAGGAACTGGTAGACTTCCTTCATGCTTCACGGCCCGAAACCGACGCAGCGCCGGGCGGCGAAACTCCGCCGCGAAATGACGCTGCCCGAGGGGCTGCTCTGGCGCGAATTGCGCAAACGCCCGGCTGGCCTCCGCTTCCGTCGCCAGCACCCGGCGGGGCGCTATGTCCTTGATTTCTTTTGCCCCGCCGCGCGTCTGGCGGTTGAAATCGACGGCGAGGCGCATGATCGTGGAAACAATCCCCGACGCGATGCCGCTCGCGACGATTGGCTGAAGGCGCAAGGCATTTGCGTACTCCGTATCCCAGCGCGGGAGGTGCTGAACGATCTCGATGCGGTGATGCGCTACATCACCGACACCGCGAGCCGCCGATACCCCTCCACCGCCTGCGGCGGTCCCCCTCCCCCTCCGGGGGAGGAATAGATCGAAGTTCCTCCCCCGGAGGGGGAGGGGGACCATGCGCAGCATGGTGGAGGGGTAGTCGCGCCGGGTGCTGCGCTTGCAGACTCAGTAAGAGCGGCCTCTGCTGACTTTAGCGTTCTGCCAGCGGAATTCCCTTCTGTGCCGCGATTCCATCGAGAAACGTGCAAATGATCCGATCTTCGGTAGGACTTTCAAAAGTCCGCTCAGGAGGTGCGTGAGTCTTTGCCGAGCGCTGTTTTCCATCGATGAGCGCTTTCACTTCGTTCGCACAGACCGACGCGAAAACAGTCGATTCTATGCAGCGACGGAGGAACGCTGCTTCGAACGTTGTGGTCCGTGCGTCGAGATATTCTGCCACGCTTTCCAGATAGCGGTCATCGATCTGTTCGCCTCGCCAAATATCGAGGCTCATGTAGTTGCTCCACGCTGTTTCCCCGGCGCGATCGTTCGGGAGTAACTCGTCCGGCTTGTCATAGCCACACTCAGCCGGGCTGGGCATAACGATTGATAATAGCAGCAGCATGGGCTCGAGCGTGGACCGATATGCGTCGAGCAATTGCCGTGCTTCCTTTGCCTGCGCCTGTTCGGTATTTTCGACCATCGCGCTTTGCGCTGCCGCCACAAGCACCGGGCCGAAAACGGCACCGGTGGCGAGCAGTAGCAGCGAGACCAATATTCGGCGCAGCAACGTATCCCCCGACAATATTGTGTTACAAAGTAACATGGCTTGTATTGCGGGGCTACGTGCAATTGTCCCTGTCCTACACGCCCCAAATCTGCCACGCCCTCCCGCATGGCACACCACGCCAACCCGCTTCGCACCCCTTCGCAAACCCACGAACCACTCCCGCAGAGGCGAAGTCATACGGGACGTGGTGTCTCTTTTGCCTCTTTTCACATCCCCGCGACATCTTGACGGCACTGGCACCGGCTCCCCATCCTCGTACGCGCACACGTAAGGACGCCTTTAAAATCCCATGCAGCTCGTCATCGTAGAATCGCCGGCCAAGGCGAAGACCATCGAGAAATATCTCGGCAAGGACTATCGCGTCCTCGCCTCCTACGGCCATGTCCGCGATCTGCCGCCCAAGGACGGGTCGGTGAACCCGGACGAGGGTTTCGCGATGGAGTGGGAGCCCTATGCGGACAAGTCCAAGCAATTGAAGGCCATCGCCGACGAGGCGAAGAAGGCCGACCGCCTGATCCTCGCGACCGACCCCGATCGCGAGGGCGAGGCGATTTCGTGGCATGTGCAGGAACTGCTCGCGAAGAAGAAGGCGCTGCCCTCCGACGTGCAGCGCGTGACGTTCAATGCGATCACCAAGGCCGCCGTCACCAAGGCTATGGGCGAGCCGCGCCAGCTCGATACCGATCTGATCGACGCCTATCGCGCGCGCCGCGCGCTCGATTATCTGGTCGGCTTCACGCTCTCGCCGGTGCTGTGGCGGAAATTGCCCGGCGCCAAATCGGCGGGCCGCGTCCAGTCGGTCGCGCTGCGGCTGATCGTCGAGCGCGAGCGCGAGATCGAAGGGTTCACGCCGCAGGAATATTGGTCGGTAACGGCCGATATGGAGCAGGACGGCACCGGCTTTCAGACGCGGATGGTGAAGTGGAAGGGCGACAAGCTCGATCGCCTCAGCATCGGCAATGAAGGCGATGCGATGGCCGCCAAAAAGGCCGTCGAGGAAGGGCGCTTCAGCGTCGTCCGCGTCGAGACCAAGCCCGCGACGCGCAACCCGGCGCCGCCCTTCACCACCTCGACGCTGCAGCAGGAGGCCGCGCGCAAGCTCGGCTTCTCCGCCAGCCACACGATGCGGATCGCGCAGGCGCTCTACGAAGACGGTGCGATCACCTATATGCGTACCGACGGCGTCCAGATGGACGGTGCGGCGATCCAGGCGGCGCGCAAGGCCGTCGCCGATCGCTATGACGGGTCCTATGTGCCCGACAAGCCGCGCATGTATCAGACCAAGGCGAAGAATGCGCAGGAAGCGCACGAAGCGATCCGCCCGACCGATTTTTCGAAGGATCGCGCCGGTTCGGGCGATCACGCCCGCCTCTATGACCTGATCTACAAGCGCGCGCTGGCGAGCCAGATGGCCTCGGCCCGGATGGAACGCACCACGATCGACCTCGAAGACGCGACCGGCCAGCACGGGCTGCGCGCCACGGGTCAGGTGGTGCTCTTCCCCGGCTATCTCGCGCTCTATGAAGAGGGCAAGGACGACAGCGAGGACGAGGACGGCCGCCGCCTGCCGAAGATGAGCGAAGGCGACAGCCCGGCGAAAAAGGCGGTCAACGCCGAACAGCATTTCACCCAGCCGCCGCCGCGTTTTTCCGAAGCCTCTTTGGTGAAACGGCTTGAGGAACTCGGCATCGGCCGCCCGTCGACCTATGCCTCGATCATTCAGGTGCTCAAGGACCGCGCCTATGTTCGGGTCGAGAAGAACCGCTTCTTCGCCGAGGAGAGCGGGCGACTGCTGACGGCGTTCCTCGAACGCTTCTTCGCCAAATATGTGAGTTACGACTACACCGCCGAGCTTGAGGAAGAGCTGGACGATGTTTCGGGCGGGCGTGCCGGCTGGCAGGCGGTGCTCGACGAATTCTGGCGCGATTTCAAACCGCGCACCAGCGACGTGATGGAACAGAAGCCGTCGGATATCACCGCCGAGCTCGACAAGTTCCTCGAACCCTATCTCTTTCCGAAGAAAGCGGACGGCAGCGATCCGCGTGCCTGCCCGGCCTGCGCCGACGGCAAGCTGGCGCTGCGTGGCGGGCGCTATGGCGCGTTCGTCGCCTGCTCCAACTACCCCGAGTGCAAGTTCACCCGCCGGTTCGCCCAGCCGGGCGGCGCGGAAGAGGATACCGGGCCGGAATCGCTTGGCCAGGACCCGGAAACGGGACTCGAAGTCGAGCGCAAAACGGGGCGGTTCGGTCCCTATATCCAGCTCGGCGAGGGCAAGGAGGCCAAGCGCGCCTCGATCCCCAAGGACTTGCCGGGCGAGCTCGACCTGGAAATGGCGCTGAAGCTGCTGTCATTGCCGCGCGTGATCGGCGATCACCCCGAAACCGGCCAGCCGATCGAAGCGGCGATCGGGCGCTATGGCCCCTATCTCAAGCATGACGGCAAATATGCGCGGCTGGATTCGACCGCCGAAGTATTCGAAACCGGCATGAACGCGGCCGTGGTCAAGCTTGCCGAAGCCGCCGAAAAGGGCGGTCGCGGCCGAGGCGCGGCGCGCGAGCCGCTCAAGACCTTCGGCCCGCATCCGACGAGCGGCGGCGAAATGAAGCTGATGGAAGGGCGCTACGGCCCCTATGTCACCGACGGCACCACCAATGCGACGCTGCCCAAGACGGCGGACAAGGACGCGCTGACTGCCGAGGAAGCCGCCGCGCTGATCGACGCCAAGGTCGCCAAGGGTCCTGCCAAGGGCAAGAAGAAGGCGCCGGCGAAGAAAAAGGCTCCGGCGAAGAAGAAGGCACCGGCCAAGAAGGCTGCGGCGAAGAAGGAGTAAGCCGCGACAATTGCCGTCGCCCCTGCGAAGGCAGGGGCCTATCGCTGCTTCGTCCAGATAACCGGCTGACACAGGGGCGTGCTGACTGTGTCAGGGGCCGGGGTGCAAGGCGACAGACATGAGCCCCTGCCTTCGCAGGGGCGACGCTGTTGCGATTTACGCCACCCGGCGGCTCGTCGCGCCGATCCAGGCCCGTGCGGCCTTCTGCGCCTCGATGATTTCGCGGGCGCTCATGTCCTCGGCAATTTCCGCGCGGCATTCCTGCGCATGTTCGTTGCCCGACATGGCTGCCAGATTGAACCATTTATGCGCTTCGATCAGGTCGATATCGACTCCGTCCGAACCGCTCGAATACACGATACCCAAATCGTAACAGGCTTGCGCATTTCCCGTGGCCGCATCCCGCAGCCGACTTTCGATCAGGAAACGCGCGCTCTTGAGGCTGTTGCCCATGCCGCTACCCCTTTTCCACGATCCACTCGCGATTCAGGGTTTTGCGGGGCAAGTCCGAACAAATGGTTAACGGTGTTAACCGTCCCCGTTTACCGGGACGTTGTCGATCAGCCGAGTTCCGTGGATTTTGGCGGCTGCGAGCAGGCGGCGGGGTTTTCCCGCTACGGGTTCGCCCAGGGTCTCCGAATCCACCAGGGCGACATAATCGATCTCGAATCCGGCGGCGGTCAGGATCTCGCGTGCCTGCTCCAGCGCAGCCTGCGGATCGCGTCCTTCGCTGATCGCACGCTCGGCGACGCCCAGTGCACGCGGCATCGCGACGGCGGCCTTGCGATCCTCCTCGACCAGATATCCGTTGCGCGACGACATGGCGAGACCGTCGTCCTCGCGCTGGGTGAGCATGCCGATGATCGTGACCGGCATGTCCAGATCGGCGACCATGCGGCGGATCACCGCCAGTTGCTGGAAATCCTTTTCGCCGAAGATCGCGGCATCGGGCTGGACCTGATTGAGCAGCTTGGCCACCACGGTCGCCACGCCGTCGAAATGCCCCGGCCGGTGCGCGCCTTCAAGCGGCTCGCTGACGCCCGACATGACGATGCTGGTAGCGAAGTCGGCGGGATACATCACTTCAGCGGGCGGCATCCAGAGCAGGTCCACGCCAGCTTCCGACAGCATCCGGGCGTCACGATGTTCCTGGCGCGGATAGCGGCTGAAATCCTCACCCGGAGCGAATTGCCTGGGGTTGACGAAAATCGAGACGACCACGCGGTCGCCATGCCGCCTGGCAGTGTCGACCAGCGCCATGTGCCCGGCGTGCAGCGCTCCCATCGTCGGAACGAGCACGATTCGCTCGCCTGCGGCACGAAAGCCACGCACGCTTTCGCGCAGTGCATCGAGTTGGCGAATGGTTTGCACGCTGTAACACCCTCGGATACAAAAGGAGCGCGGCCTTCTATGGGGGGCGGGCGCGGGGATCAACAAAGGAAGTTACGGATTTGTCTGACGCAGCGCATCGACTGCACGTCGTTGTCTTCGCCAACGAAAAGGGCGGTACCGGCAAATCCACCACCGCGGTCCATGTCGCGATCGCGCTGGCGGCCAAGGGCGCGCGAGTCGCGTGCTTCGATCTCGACCATCGCCAACGCACGATGGGGCGCTATCTCGACAATCGCCTCGCGACCATCCAGCGCACGGGGCGCGAGCTGCCGATGCCGAAATACGAAACCCATGACGGCGAGACGATGGCGAAATTCTCCGCATCGCTCGACCGGTTGAGCATGGATGTCGATTTCCTGGTGATCGACACGCCCGGCCGCGACGACAAGTTCGCGCGTATCGCCGTCACCAACGCCGATACGCTGGTGACGCCGATGAACGACAGTTTTGTCGATTTCGACCTGATCGGCCAAGTCGATCCCGAAACCTTCCGGGTTAAGCGCCCCAGCTTCTATTCCGAGCTGATCTGGGAATCGCGCAAGCGCCGCGCCAAGGCCGATGGCGAGACGATCGACTGGGTCGTGCTGCGCAATCGCATGCAGCATATCGAGGCACGCAACATGAAGCGCGTTTCCGACGCGATCGACCAGCTTTCCAAGCGCGTCGGCTTTCGCGTGATTTCGGGCCTTTCCGAGCGCGTCATCTATCGCGAGCTTTTCCCGCAGGGGCTGACGATGCTCGACAGCCGCGAATTCGGCGAGATGGGCCTGGCTCATGTCGCCGCGCGGCAGGAACTGCGCGAGATGATGGCGGGGCTGGCGCTGCCCGAACCGGCGCTGCCGCTGTTCGCATGACAGCGGCGTGATCTGGAAATTCCTTACCGCCGTTGCAGTCGTCTATTTCAGCTGGCGGCTGTGGCATGGGCGCAGGCGATTGCCCGGTTCGCCGATCCCAGCCGAGCCCCGCGGCGGCCCGGCGCGCGGTTCCAGCGCCGAAGCGCGCGCGCTGCTCGGCGTGTCTGCCGGCGCGGATGCCGAAACCGTTCGCACCGCGCACCGCAAGCTGATCGCGCGGGTCCATCCCGATCACGGCGGTAACGCCGAACTGACGCGGCAGGTAAACGCGGCGCGTGACTTGCTGTTGCAAGAATTGGAGGGCAGCAGCGCGCGGCATTGAACTTTTCGTGCGCCTGGGGGATGAGGGCGCGGATATTATCGGAGGCAGTATGACGCACCAGTTCGATCCCACATCGCTTCGTGAATATGACATCCGCGGAATTGTCGGGAAGACGCTGGGTCCAGACGATGCCCGAGCGATCGGGCGCGGTTTCGCCACGCTGTTGCGTCGCGAGGGTGGACATCGCGTGGCCGTCGGCCGCGACGGTCGCGCTTCCTCGCCGGAAATGGAAGCGGCGCTGGTCGAGGGGCTGACTGCTTCGGGCTGCGACGTGGTGCGCGTCGGCCTCGGCCCGACGCCGATGCTCTATTATGCCGAAGCGACGCTAGAAGTGGATGGCGGCATTCAGATAACCGGCAGCCACAATCCCGCCGACTATAATGGCTTCAAGATGGTGTTTCAGCACCGTCCCTTTTTCGGCGACGATATTCAGAAGCTGGGCACGCTTGCCGCCAGCGGCGATTGGTACGAAGGCGAAGGCAAGGTCACCGACGCCGACATCATGGAGGCCTATGTCGGCCGGCTGCTCGCCGGCTATGCGGGCGGTGCGTTCCGCATCGGCTGGGACGCGGGCAACGGCGCCGCCGGGCCGGTGATCGAGAAGCTCGTCAAGCTGCTCCCGGGTGAGCATTACACGCTCTTCACCGATGTGGACGGCAATTTCCCCAACCATCATCCCGATCCTACCGATGAGAAGAACCTTGCCGATCTGAAGGCGCTGGTCGCGGAAAAGCAGCTCGATTTCGGACTGGCGTTCGATGGCGATGGCGATCGGATCGGCGCAATCGACGGCGAGGGTCGCGTGATCTGGGGCGATCAGCTTCTCTCCATTTTGGCCGAGCCCGTGCTGAAAATCGTGCCCGGCGCACCGATCATCGCTGATGTGAAGGCCAGCCAGATGCTGTTTGACCGTATCGCCGAACTGGGCGGCGAGCCGATCATGTGGAAAACCGGGCACAGCCTGATCAAGACGAAGATGAAGGAAACCGGTGCGCCGCTTGCCGGCGAAATGAGCGGCCACATCTTTTTCGCGCAGGACTATTACGGGTATGACGACGCGCAGTATGCAGCGGTGCGCCTGATCCAGGCGGTGCATGTCATCGGCAAGTCGCTCACCGAAATCCGCGGCAGTATGCCTGAATTCTTCAACACCCCCGAAATGCGCTTCCAGGTCGATGAGAGCCGCAAGTTCGCGATCGTCGATGAAGTGCTCGCGCGGCTTAAGGAGGAAGGCGCCGATGTGAACGGAACCGACGGCGCGCGCGTCAACACGCCCGACGGCTGGTGGCTGCTGCGCGCGTCGAACACGCAGGACGTGCTTGTCGCCCGCGCCGAGGCGAAGACTCAGGAAGGCCTCGATCGGCTGATGGCGCTGCTCGACGCACAGCTTGCCCAGAGCGGTGTCGAACGTGGGGAGAGCATCGGGCACTGACCCTGCAACGACGTTGCCCGCAGGGTATCGGCTGGCCGAGGATATAGCCTCGGTCGCCGATTATTGCCGGCTACAATCGTCGCTCACCTTGTCGGCCGGCTGCGTGCGCGCGTGCCGGCGGAGGCCTATGTCAGCCTGATGGCAGATGGCGAGGCCTGGCGGCTCTACGCCCGATACGGCCTTGAGCCGACTGCCCCGGCATCGATCGGGATGGCGCAATGGCTGGGGCGGGCACTGCCCTGATCCCCGGCAATTCGCCTTTGTGACCGGAAAGGGGCTGGCAATCGGCAGTGCAAAGGGCCACTTGAAGGAGATGCACCAGTCGCGCGAGATTGTCCGAGTCATCGATCTTGAAACCACCGGATCGGCGCCTCCCGCCCATGCCGTGATCGAGATCGGCTGGCAGGACGTGGCGCTGGGCGAGGACGGGCGCTGGGATCTTTACGAGGAGGGCGGCTCTACGCTCGTCAATCCGGGGCGCCCCATCCCGCCGCTGACTCAGGCGGTCCATCATATCCTCGACGAGCAGGTCGCCGAGGCGCCCTGGTGGCATGATGTCGCGCGACAGGCGCTCGATCCCTGGCCGCGCCGCGTCGCGCTTGCCGCGCATCGCGCCGATTTCGAACAGCAATATTGCACCCCCGCGCTGACCCGCGGTGCCGACTGGATCTGCACCTGGAAATGTGCGCTGCGGCTGTGGCCCGAATCGGCGGGCTTTTCGAATCAGTATCTGCGCTATTGGCGCAGGCCCGAGGGGATGGAACATGAGCGCGGGCTGCCCGCGCACCGCGCCTTTCCCGATGCCTATGTGACGGCTTTTCATCTGCGCGACATGCTCAATGAAGCGCCGCTGGCGCAGCTGATCGAATGGTCGTCGCTGCCGGGCCTACTGCCGCGCGTCAATCATGGTCCCGATCGCGGGAAGGACTGGGCTGAACTCGAGGAGGAAACGCTGGTCGCCTTTCTGGGCGATCGCAGCGAAGACGTCCGCTATACTGCCGAGCAGGAGTTGGAACGCCGCCACGGTTCGGGCCCCGGTGCACGGACTGCCGCGGAGCGCCTGCTGCTCTGATCGGGCCGAGCCGGACCGCGCCTCAATATTCGACGCGCGTCGCGGTCAGTCCATGTTCGCGGGACAGGAAGTTCTGTACGCTGTCGTCCCCGGCAAGGTGCCCAGCGCCAACCGCCACGAAAACCGTGCCGGGCCGGTCCATGCGATCGTCGATCCAGTTCGCCCAGTTCTGGTTGCGTTTGACGAGCAGCCACGACGCGATGCCAGGCGTCTCGCGCATATTCTCGTTCATCAGCGCGCCGAGGTTGCCGGAATTGCCCGCGGCCCATTGCCGGACGACCTTTTCCAGCGACGTACCAAGATCGGCATAATTGTCGAGAAGCGCCTCAAGATACGCGATTTGCAGCGCTTCGGGTATCGAATCGAAGAATCCCAGCTGCTGATCGACCGTTTCGAGACCCGAGATCGTCTTGCCTTCGCGCGTCGCCGTCTCGGTCAGCACATATTCGGCGCCGCTTTCAGGGTCATAGCCGTATTTGATCACCAGCGGCAGCACCGCCAGCGTCATCGTCGCGAACCAGGGTTCGACGCGATCGAAGCTCTGCTTCGGCTGCCCGAGATCGTCCAGGACCGTTTCGAGCGTCTCGCGATAGTCGTCCGACAGCTTTTCGCGCAGCGACGGCCCGCTCGTCGCAACCGCATATTCGACCACCTTGGCAGTCATTTCGCTTTTGTCGGGCTGGACCATTTCGAGCACCAGCTCGTCGCTGCGGTCAAATGCCTCGCGCACGGCTTCGTCGAACCAGCTCAGGCCGGGCTTGAGGAAATGGACGGTGCCGAAAAGATAGATGGTGGTATCCGCGTCGCGCAGCACCCAGAGCGCGGGGTCGGCATCCTGCGTGGCCGTCGGTGCGGCTGCCGGCGCGGTGGCCGCCACGGGCTCGGCTTCTTGCGCAAACCCCTGAACCGGGAGCATCGCCAGCGCCAGGGCGGCACTCGCGCGGAACATCGTCTTGAGTACCATGATCAAACTCCCTCTGGTCGCAAAGCCGGGGAAGCGCCCCAGGCTTTCGCGCCGGTGCGCGCTCAGCCGAGCATTTCCTTGAGCGGCGTATCGGTGTCGGCCAGCCGCTCGGGCGCCACTTCGGCGCGTTCGAGCACCAGCTTGCGGCCCTGGACATAATCCTTGGTCGCATTGACGCAATCGAGCGCGATGACATGGCCGTTCTTCAAATAGACGACCGAGAAGCTGCGGGTGGCCGGATCGCCGCGCAGCACCGCCTGGTCGAAGCCGATCGAGAGCCCCACCGTCTGCAGCTTGATGTCGTACTGATTCGACCAGAACCAGGGTACCGAGTCATAGCTCGCATCGAGCCCGGCGATGTTCTTGGCGACGACGGTCGCCTGGTCGTTGGCGTTCTGCACCGATTCGAGGCGGATCGTGTCGCCGTCGGCGAAGCGGTTGGGATGCCGCGCGCAATCGCCGATAGCATAGATATCGGGCAGGCTGGTTTGGCCCTTCGCGTCGACATCGACGCCATTGCCGCCCGTCGCACCCGCCGCGATCAGTGGTTCGACCGGGGGAATGATGCCGATCCCGACGATCACCATTTCGCACGGGATGACTTCGCCGTCGGCCATGCGGACGCCGGTGACATGGCTGTCGCCGAGGATGCAGTCGACCTTGGCGCCGAGGCGCACATCGACGCCGTGAGACCGATGTTCCTCCTCGAAGAAGCGCGAGAGCGGTTCGCCGGCGACGCGCGCCAGCACGCGATCGAGCGCTTCGAGCAGCACCACTTTCTTGTCGAACTTGGTGAGGACGGCGGCCGCTTCGAGCCCGATATAGCCGCCGCCGATCACCACCGCCTGCTGCACATTGGGCAGCTCGCTCATCATCCGGTCCGCGTCCGCACGCGTACGCACCGTGTGGAGGCCGGTCAGATGATGCCCTTCGCAGACCAGGCGGCGCGGCGATCCGCCGGTCGCCCAGACCAGCTTGCCATAGCCATAGGTCTCGCCGGCTTCGGTCGTCACGGTGTGCGCCTGCGGGTCGACGCTGGCGACGCGCTGGCCGAGCAGCATCGTGATGTCGCGCTCTTCCCAGAAATTTTCGGTGCGGATCAGCAGCCGTTCGAGCGGCTTTTCGCCCTGCAGATACTCCTTGGAAAGCGGCGGGCGCTCATAGGGCAGGTCGGGTTCGTCGCCGATCATCGCGACGCTGCCTTCAAACTTGTTCTGCCGCAGCGCGATCGCTGCCTGGGCGCCGCCATGCCCGGCGCCGACGATGATGACGTCGAATTTCTTCATGCCCGTATCCCGCTCCCTTGCCCCAGCTCTTTGGGCGCATTTCGACCAGCTAACGCATTTGCCGTGGCGATCAACATCTGCGGGACAGGCTAACGGCGGAGCGATACGGGATTTCCGCAGGCGGCAAATGGTGCTGCTGGAGAGGATTGAACTCTCGACCTCACCCTTACCAAGGGTGCGCTCTACCACTGAGCTACAGCAGCCCGCCTTGCTCCCGTCGAGCGGGAGGGGCCTATGTGCTTGGGGGCACCCGATTGTCAAGCCGGGGACTTCCGGTTTATCGCGGAACGATGGCCGAAAAAGACGACAAGAAGGCGCGGCTCGCCGAACAATTGCGTGCCAATCTGCGCCGCCGCAAGGCGCAGGCTCGCGAATTGCGCGCGCAGGACCGGCAGGAGGGGGCGGCCGTCAGCGCGGACGATGCTGAGTCCCCTGACCGGACGTGATGAACAGCGCGGTTGCCGAATCGCCGTCGATATCGGCGGTGTGCCATGTCCCGCGCGGATTGATCGCATAATCGCCGCGATCGAGCGTGATGCGGTTGGTCGTGCCGTCAGCCAGTTCCTGATGCAGCGTCAGGCCGCCCTCGACACAGATCACCATTTCCTCGCCCTCGGGATGCATTTCCCACGAATCCCAGCTCTCCGTGAAGTTGTGGAGGCTGACGAGCCGACCTTCGGCGCCGTCCGCCGCAGTGCGTTCGGCATAGGCGGCATACCATTCCATCCCGGTAATTTCGGGCTGGGCGGTGATCGCGGCGCCGAGGCCGAGATGCGCGGGATGGGTGAACAGCGACGGCATTTTGAGACATCTCCCCGATGAATCCCTACCGCCGTTGGCACTGAGCTTGTCGAAGTGCCGTTCTTCTTCTCCGGCGGTAAGAAGAAGAACAGGGCTTCGACAAGCTCAGCCCAAACGGATTTGGGTTACTCTCGACACGATCAAAGCGGCGCGCACTTGGCCTTGAGCCAGGCGAGATCCTCGCCGTCCATCTGCGGACCGAGAAGTTCCTCGACCTTGGCGTGATAGGCATCGAGCCACGCAATCTCTTCGGCGGTCATCAGCGACTTGTCGATCAGCGTGCGTTCGATCGGCACGAAGGTGAGCGTTTCGAAGCCGAGCATCGGCAATTCGGCGCCCGGAATATCCTTTGCCACCGCCAGCACGAGGTTCTCGATGCGGATGCCGTACTCGCCCGCCTTGTAATAGCCCGGCTCGTTCGAAAGGATCATGCCGGCGCGCAGCGGTTCGTTGGGGCCGCCGCCGGGATAGTTGGGCGCGGCGATGCGCTGCGGCCCTTCATGCACCGACAGATAGCTGCCGACGCCGTGTCCGGTGCCGTGCGGATAATCGAGCCCCGCATCCCAGAGCGGCTTTCGCGCGAAACTGTCGAGCTGACCGCCGACGGTGCCGTCGGGGAAGATCGCCATGTCGAGTGCGATATGGCCCTTGAGCACGCGCGTGAAGCGGTCCTTCATCTCTGCGGTCGGCTCGCCGATCGGCATGACGCGCGTGATGTCGGTGGTGCCCGCTTCATACTGCCCGCCCGAATCGACCAGATAGAGGCTGCCGACCTCGAGCGGCAGGCTCGATTCCTCGGTCACGCGGTAATGCGGGATCGCGCCATGCTTGCCATAGCCCGAAATCGTCTCGAACGAAGTGTCCTTGAGCCCGCCCAGTGCCTCGCGGAATTCGAGCAGCTTGGCGGCGGCGGAAAGCTCGGTGATGCCGCCCTTGGGGGCTTCTTCCTCGATCCAGCGCAGGAAACGGACCACGGCGACACCGTCCTGCGCCTGCGCGGCGCGATGCCCGGCGATTTCGCGGGGGTTCTTCAGCGCCTTTGCAAGAATGGCGGGGTCGCGCACCGCCAGCGGCTTGGCGCCGCCTTCGTCGAGCATGTCGAAAATCGCGGCGACGGCGCGCTCGGGATCGGCGGCGACGCGCTTGCCCGAAAAGCTGCGCAGCGCCGGCGCGAAGGCATCGCGCGGCTGGACGCGAACCGCGTTGCCAAGATGCTTGGTCACGTCGTCAGTCACCTTGTCGGGCTCCACGAACAGATCGGCGGTACCGTCGGCATGGACGATCGCATAGGCGAGCGCGACCGGCGTGTGGATCACGTCCTTGCCGCGCACATTGAAGGTCCAGGCGATCGAATCGAGCGCGGAGAGGACGACGGCATCGGCCTTGCGCGTTTCCAGCCATTCGGCGATTTCGGCGCGCTTTGCGGCCGAGGACTGGCCCGCTGCCTCGTCCGACTGCACGACCAGCTTGGCGTCGGAAGGCTGCGGCTTGTCGGCCCAGATCGCGTCGACCGGATTGGCGGTGACGGGGACGAGTTCGGCGCCGCGTTCGGCGAGCGCTTTGGTCGCCTCGACAACCCAGGCGCGGGTGTGCAGCCAGGGATCATAGCCGATGCGGCCGCCCTCCGGCGCATGCTCGCCCAGCCAGTCGGCGATGCTCGTATCGGGGATTTTGACATACTGATAATCGCTGCCGTCGACCTGTTCGCGCACCTGCAGCGTGTAGCGCCCGTCGACGAACATCGCGGCCTCCTGCGGCAGCACGACGGCGCTGCCCTGCGACCCCTGGAAACCGGTGAGCCAGGCAAGCCGCTGGGCATAGTCGCCGACATATTCGCTCATATGCTCGTCGGTGAGCGGCACGACGAACCCGTCGAGCTGCTGCGATTTCAGCTGGTCGCGAAGTGCCTTGAGGCGATCGGCATAGGTGGACATGGGCGATTTTACTCCTGTCCGGGAAGGCCCGGAAAACTGCGAAAGGTCTCACAAGGTCGCAACGTAACACGCGTGCGCGCGCTCGCGCGCACGCGTGAGGCGCCATTCGAAGCGGCTCGGGCGGCGGCGGGGCGCACGGCATGGGGAACGCTGCGAAGCATGGCGAGCGATATAGGGGCAAGCGGGCCTGTAGGACAGGGGGGAGGGAGTCCGGCAATGTTACGTGCCTATTTCCTAGCTAGATCGATATTTTGATTATCCGTGACCGAAGCTAATCGTTTTTGTCGATCCTGAGCCTGGCCTATCCTCATTCCGATTTTGAATCACGAGGAGGAGGATTTCATGGACGCGCCGACAAATGACCCGCAGGGCGGTTGCCCGATGAAGAAGACCGAGGCGCGACGTTCGCTGCTCGGCCGCACCAATCGCGACTGGTGGCCCAATCAGCTGTCGATCGACATCCTGCATCAGCAGGGCAAGTCGGGCGACCCGATGGGCGACGATTTCGACTATGCCGAAGCGTTCAAGTCGCTCGATTACGACGCGGTGAAAAAGGACCTTCACGCGCTGATGACCGACAGCCAGCCCTGGTGGCCGGCCGATTACGGGCATTACGGCCCGTTCTTCATCCGCATGGCGTGGCACAGCGCGGGCACCTATCGCACCGGCGACGGGCGCGGCGGCGCCAATGCCGGGCAGCAGCGCTTCGCGCCGCTCAACAGCTGGCCCGACAATGCCAATCTCGACAAGGCGCGGCGCCTGCTCTGGCCGATCAAGCAGAAATACGGCCGCAAGCTGAGCTGGGCAGACCTGATGATCCTTGCGGGCAACGTCGCGATCGAATCGATGGGCGGCCCGGTGTTCGGCTTTGGCGGCGGCCGTGCGGACGTGTGGGAGCCCGAAAAGGACGTTTACTGGGGCACCGAGGAGGAATGGGTCGGCCAGGGCGCCGAAACCCGCATCCAGCCCGAAGAGGAAAAGGTGCTCGAAAACCCGCTGGCGGCGATCCAGATGGGGCTTATCTACGTCAATCCCGAAGGGCCGGGCGGCGATCCCGATCCGCTCGCCTCGGGCCGCGACATTCGCGAGACCTTCGCACGGATGGGCATGAATGACGAAGAGACCGTCGCGCTGACCGCAGGCGGCCATACCTTCGGCAAATGCCACGGCGCGGGCGATGCCTCGAAAGTCGGCGCCGAACCCGAAGGCGCGGACATCGCGCAGCAGGGTCTCGGCTGGCAGTCGGGCCATGAAACCGGCATCGGCGATCACACCATCACCTCGGGTCTCGAAGGCGCGTGGACGCCGCATCCCACGACCTGGGACATGGGCTATTTCGAGATGCTGCTCGACCATGAGTATGAGCTGGTGACCTCGCCTGCGGGCGCGAAACAGTGGCAGCCGGTCGGCAATCCCGAGGACACGCTGGCGCCGATGGCGCATACGCCGGGCAAGAAGGTCCCGACGATGATGACCACCGCCGACATGGCGATGAAGATGGACCCGGAATATCGCAAGATTTCCGAACGCTTCCGTGCCGATCCGGCGGCGTTCGCCGACGCTTTCGCCCGCGCCTGGTTCAAGCTGTGCCACCGCGATATGGGGCCCAAGGCGCGCTATCTCGGCCCCGAAGTGCCCGAAGAGGATCTGATCTGGCAGGATCCGATCCCCAAGGCGGATTATGCGCCTATCGAGCCCGGCGACGTCCAGACGCTGACCAGGAAGATCTTCGAATCGGGCCTCACCGTGGCCGAACTGGTCAAGACCGCCTGGGCGGCGGCGTCGACCTATCGCGGATCGGATCATCGCGGCGGCGCCAATGGCGGGCGGCTGCGGCTCGCCCCGCAAAAGGACTGGAAGGTCAACGAGCCCGAGAAGCTGGCGAAGGTTCTCAAGGTCTATGAAGACATCAAGGCCGATTTCGACGCCAATGCAGGCGGCGGCAAGAAGGTGTCGATCGCCGACCTCATCGTGATGGGCGGCTCGGCCGCGGTCCACAAGGCGGCGAGCGATGCCGGCTATGACGTCGAAGTGCCGTTCACGCCGGGCCGCACCGATGCCAGCGAGGAACAGACCGATGTCGAAGGCTTCGCGGTGCTCGAGCCCAAGGTCGACGGCTTCCGCAACTATCTCTCGACGCCGTACAGCGTGCCGACCGAGGAGTTGCTGATCGACCGCGCGCAATTGCTCGGTCTCACCGCGCCCGAAATGACGGTGCTGGTCGGCGGATTGCGGGTGCTCGGTGCCAATTACGGCGACGCGAAGGAAGGTGTGTTCACCGACCGTCCAGGTCAGCTCACCAACGACTTCTTCGTCAACCTGCTCGACATGGGTACGGCGTGGAAGGAAGTCGATCCGGCGGGTGACGAGATCTTCGTCGGGTCCGACCGGGCTAGCGGCGAGGAGAAGTGGCGCGCGACGCGCACCGATCTGGTGTTCGGATCGAACTCGCAGCTGCGGGCATTGTCCGAAGTCTATGCCTCGGCCGACGCCGGCGAGAAATTCGTCGCGGATTTCGTCGCCGCCTGGACCAAGGTGATGAACGCAGATCGCTACGATCTGCGCGCCTGATCGGTATTCGATCGAGGCCTGATGGTGCCGGGGCGGGCAACCGCTCCGGCGCTTTCGTGTCAACCGCCCGGACCCAGCACCAGCCGCGCGCCGAGGCCCCCGGCGAGCCAGAAAAAGGCGATGAACGAGGCCACGCGCAGGATGCGTTCGCTGAGGCTGTCGGTATCGCTCGCCATGAATCCCGCTGTCTTCGCCTTCCACGCCAGAAACGCCCCACTGACGATCACGAAGATCAGGTTGAGGAACAGCGTGTAATCGACCGCGAAGAAGCTGCGCTGGGTGATGTCGGTGGCGGCGCTGGCGTCGGGCAGCAGTCCGGCTGCCGCAAAGCCGTAGTGGAGGATCAGCGCGGCGGCGACGAGGATGACGAGGAACACGGCGAGGATGTAGAGCGCCATCTTCCACCCGTAATATTTCGCCTGGATGCGTAGCACCGGCAGCACGACGAGATCGGAAAAGATGAACGCCATGATCCCGGCGAATGCGACGCCGTTGCCGTACAGCACGGCCGCCAGGGGAATGTTACCCATCGATCCGATGAAGGTGAAGAAGGCCGCGATCGGCCCGACCAGCGCCTGCGCCAGCAGCGCGAAGAGACCCGGATCGCTGCTGCCCGATCCCACGAACAGCGTGCGGAAGAAGCTTTGCGGGACGAAGGCGGCGATGATCCCCGCGACGGTGAAGCCGACGGTCACGTCTTTCCACACCATCCGCCATTCCATGACATAGCGGTTGGCGACTTTCTGCCAGCCCTCGCGGCTGCGGATCAGCTTGCGCCAGTCCGGGATTTCGCCGCTCTGATCCTCGTCGGCGGTTTGCCGGGCATGTTCGCGCGCCTGCTTGATCAGCTTGTCGGGGCGGGTGAGGCGCACCACAAGCCACATCAGCAGGATCAGCAATATCCCGCCGACATATTCGGCGACGACGAATTGCCAGGTGAGGAAGACGGCGATCACGATGCCGAGCTCGACCACAAGATTGGTCGATGCGAGCAGAAAGGCGAGCGCCGGGATGAACCCCGCCCCCTTGGTGAACAGCGAGCGCGTCGTCGCCAGCGCGGCGAAGGAGCAGGAGGAAGAGATGAACCCGAACCCGGTGCCGAGCGCGACGCTCTTCGCGCCGGCATCGCCCATCGCTTTCTGCATGCGCTCGCGCGTCACGAAGACCTGGATCATCGAGGAAATGAGATAGCCGAACCCGAATGCCCAGAAGGCCATCCAGAACAGGCCGAGCGAGGTATAGGCGGCTTCGCCCCAGCTTTGCAGAAACATGTCCATTCCCCGCCAACGGCGAAGCTGCGGTAAGGTTGCGGTTAGCCGGTTGTCTTCGACTTTGCGTCGCCGCGATACTCGCGGTTGAGCAAGCACATCGCGGGGGTTACGAAAATGCCGTGCATCAGGATGGACGCAACGATGATCAGCCCCAGCGTTCCCCACAGATTATATTCGTAATCGAACGCGCCGTGGTTGAAGCCGTAGCTGAGATAATAGACCGACCCCAATCCGCGGATGCCGAAAAAGGCAATGATCGCGCGTTCGGTGAATGACCGGCGAAAGCCGATCAGGCTGATCATTCCGGCCAGCGGGCGTATGAACAGCAGCATCGCAGCGGCAAAGGCGCATTCGCGCCAACCGATATCGTCGAGCAGGCCCGCCGCGATCATGCCGCCGAACATCAGCAGCAGCAGCATCATCAACAGCCGTTCGGATTCGTCGGCAAAGTCGTGAAGCCTGCGGTTGAATTCGTGGCCGCGCGCCGCCTGGCGGATCATCAGGCCAGCAACGAACACCGCCAGAAATCCGTAGCCATGCACAAATTCGGCGGAGGTATAGACGATCAGGGTCGCGCCCAGCGCGATGAACCCGTCGCCGGAGCGCGACAGCCGTGTGCCGTGCGGCAAGCGATAAATTGTCCAGCCGATCGCCCAGCCAAGTGCCGCCCCCACGGCAAGCCCGGCGGCGAGCCGCCAAGCCACGTCTTCGAGCACCCAACTGGTGAAAAGCGATGCGCTGAACCCGCCCGCAAGTGCCATTGCGACGGCCAGATGGATAAAGGGAAAGGCGAGCGCATCGTTCAGCCCGGCCTCGCTGGTCAGCGCGAACTTGGCCTCGGGCGGATTTTCGCTCTCGTCATGCGCCACTTGCACATCGCCCGCCAGCACCGGATCTGTCGGTGCCAGCGAACCGGCGAGCAGCAGTGCAGTTGCCGCGCCCAGCCCCAGCAGCTGATTGCCCGCCACCATCACAAGCAGGATGGTCAGCGGCATCGCGATGCCCAGCAACCGCCAGGTGACGTTCCATCGCCGCCACCCTGGGCGGCGCTCCATCTTCAGGCCAGCGCCCATCAGCGAGACGATCACGATCAGCTCGGTCGCGCGTTCGACCAGCCCCGGCGTCTTGTCAGGATGCGGCGCCCAGACGGCAAAGGGATCGACCGAAAACACCCCGAAGCCCAGCAACACGCATATGATGGGAAGCGACAGCGGCAGCTTGCGCAGCGCAATCGGCAGCCACGCGACGAGCAGGATCATAGCGCCGAGCCCGAACAATATCTCGAAATAAAACTGTCCTATGCGCGGCGCTTCTTCGGCAAGCGCCGCGGCCTCGGCGCCGGCGGTCGCGGTCATCGCGAAGGAGAAGGGCGGGGCGGGCACGCGTGGAGAACCGCCAGCATCGCAGCACGTTCCCTGCCGGCGCAATGCCTTCTCTTTGTCGACGACAACGCTAGATAGGGGCGATGACCGAAACTTCCGTTCCGCCGCCCGTTGCCGCCACGCGCCCGCACAGCTTCACGCATCACGGTATCACCGTTGAAGATCCTTGGGCATGGCTGCGCGCGCCAGGCTATCCCGCTCCGGTCGAGGATCGCGACGTGCTCGATTATCTCGAGACCGAGAATGCCTATTTCGAAAGCGTGATGGCGCCTCTGAAGCCGCTCGCCGAGACGCTGTTCACCGAGATGCGCGGGCGGATCAAGGAAGACGATGCGACGGTTCCGCAAAAGGACGGAAACTGGCTCTATTGGAGCGATTTCGAACAGGGCGGCGAATATCGCCGCTGGTGGCGCAAGCCCGTCGGCGGGGGAGAGGATCAGTTGATCCTCGACGAGCCCAAGCTTGCCGAGGGCAAGGAATATTTCCGACTCGGTGCGCTCAGCATCAGCCCGGACGGCAAACTGCTCGCCTATGCCATCGACGACAACGGATCGGAGCGATTCGTCGCACGGGTCAAGGATCTGGAAACGGGCGAGCTGCTGCCCGACACCATCCCCGGCACGCTTTCGGAGCTGATCTGGACGGCGGATTCGAAGGGCTTTCTCTATGCGCTGGTCAACGAACATTGGCGCACCGATCGTATCCGTTGGCACAAGCTCGGCGAGCCGGTCGAAAGCGATGTCGAACTCTATCACGAAGCCGACGACGGCTACCGCGTGGGTGTCGGCGAGACCCAGTCGCGCCGCTATCTGATCCTGTCGACCGGCGATCATGTGACGAGCGAGATCCGCCTCGTCCCCGCCGACAATCCTGCCGCCGACCCGATCCTTGTCGCGCCGCGGCAGACGGGGCGCGAATATGATGTGGAGGAGCATGACGACACGCTCTTCATCCATACCAACGACACGCACACCAACTGGCGGCTGGTGACCGCGCCGATCGCGAACCCGACCGAATGGACCGAGTTGATCGCGCCGTCGGATCATTTCTACATGACCGGGATCGACATCTTCGCCGATTTCTTTGTCGTCGAGGGGCGCGAGGACGGGCTCGATCAAGTCGAGCTCCACTGGTATGACGGCCGCCCGCCGCGCCGCCTGCAATTCCCCGAAGCGAGCTATGTCGCGGGAGTCGGCGACAATCCCGAATATGCGATTCAAACGCTGCGGCTCGGCTATGAATCGATGGTCACGCCGGGGACGGTGTTCGATTATCACATCGCCGAGGACCGGCTGGAGACGCTCAAGGTCCAGGAGATCCCGAGCGGCTATGATGCCAGCAAATACGCCACCGAGCGGCTGAAGATCACCGCGCGTGACGGCACCGAAGTTCCCGTGTCGATCGTCTATCCGGCAGGCTTCCCCAAGGATGGATCGGGCAAGCTCTATCTCTATGCCTATGGCGCTTACGGCCACGCCATTCCGCCGGGATTTTCGACGAGCCGCATGTCGTTTCTCGATCGCGGCATGGCCTTTGCCATCGCGCATATCCGCGGCGGCGACGATCTCGGTCAGCAATGGTATCTCGACGGCAAGCTCGAAAAGCGGACCAATACGTTCACCGATTTCGTCGATGTCGCGAAGGGGCTGATCGATCTCGGCTTTACCAGCGCCGGCAATATTGCGATCGCTGGGCGCTCGGCAGGCGGTGAGCTGATGGGCGCGGTGGTCAATT